>CAZYTS010000005.1:0-53535 GCA_964649855.1 uncultured Gemmatimonadaceae bacterium | reverse complement strand
CTGCAGTGACCTTTCCAGTCAGTCGCTTGGTTGGGTCCGCATCGAGTGTAATGCTGACCGGGTGACCTATTGCCACCTTTCTGACATCGATCTCGTTGACGTAAGTGATGGCCTCCATTTTGGAGAGGTCGGGAAGGGTGGCAACAGTAGGATCCCAGGGATTTATCTGCGAACCCGCTGTCTTCTTTTTACCATTCCATTCCTTCACATAGATCACCATTCCTTCGCCAGGAGCCCGGATGGTGAAACCCTGCATGACCTTGTCCACGACTTCCAGCTTGTTGCGCGAACGCTGAACGTCCGCGCCGACCTCGCGCATCTTGGCCTGGGCCTGCTCAACTTTCGTCTTGTAGTCTACCTTGCCCTGCGCCAGGGCACGCTCGGCCTTTTCGTAGTCGATTTCTGCCTGTCGTTTGATGGATGGAGCCTCGTAGACAGCTTGTTCGCGGGCGATCCGTTTTTCTTCGAGCTGCAGCTCCATCGTCTTTATCTCTTCGCGTGCCTTTGAGAGATTGAGCGTAGAGTCGAGCTGTGCCTGTTCCAGCTGCGCTTCGGCCTTCTGAAGTGCCAGAAAAACCTCGGCTCTTTTGGCCGCTATTGCCGAACGGTCGAGTTCGGCGACCACATCGCCTTGCTTTACCACCGTTCCCTCGGGCACGATGGAAGAAATCTTCATCTGGTAGGCTTCAGCCTGTTGCGCGTTAGGCGGGCCCTGGACCTGAACAAAGTTCACGGCGCGGAGCTCCCCTGCGGTTGTAACAACAACTCTAAAGTCACCGCGCTTGACCGTTGCTGTTATGGATGCTGCTTCGGCGCTGGGCGTTGAGCTCAGGAGGCTGTAGCCGGAGATGGCGAGAACTGCCACTATGACGGCTGGAATGGTCAAGCGAGGACGCGGGATACTCATGATTGAGCCTCTGAATGTCGGAGCAAGGTGTCTGGAGGTGGCGAAACCCTCTCCAGCGCCAAGTCAGCCAGCTCGCTCTGGGCGAAGCCGGTACCGCAGTCTGACACCCAAAGACGCTGAAGCGTTGACGAAATGGTAGTAAGACACGTCATCGCATCTTCATCCACAGTTAACGGTTCGCTAATGATTGCCGGGCCGCGTCGGCGCCCGGATACTACACCTGTCAACATTAATTGGGGTCAGATTCGAAACTCGGTAATTGGGGTCAGATTCAAAACTCGGCGCATCGACAATTCGCCTCCTGCCAGCCCTATCGAGCTGACCGCAGTGCAATGATGGCAAACTTTGTCGTGTTGTCGGGGCGGTCCTGGATGTCGGGCGCGAGGATCGAGAGTCCGTAGAGTTCCGCGCACCAGGCACCGGCGATTGCCGCCTGCCAGGGTTTTCCAGACGCGGCCAGGTCTCTCGCAGCGCCAGCCGTATCGTAAGCCCCAACAGCTCTGATCGCCGAGTTCACTGCAAAAAACTTTTGGCACTGCATGATGGCCATCGGGTGACTGCGCGCTTCGCGGATGTGAGACAGTGAGCTGCCAGCTACGCCAAGGAGCGCGTGTTTCACAGCTATCGTTAATTCGTGCACTATTTCAATGCTGTCATGCGCGATCTGCTCGCGGACGCCGGGTACGGCTCCGGCAGTAAGGTTGATGGTCGGCAGAATGCCAAACGTCGCACTGCCGTCACGCACCGCCTCCAGTACCTCCTCAAAGGATTTTCTGGCCAAGAGTGTCACGTCCTTCTGCCATGCACTCGCTATGGCGAAGTGTGCAAAGGCGCCGCGTTCGCCCTGAAAGGCAACGACGTCGGATGATTGTGCTGCATGAAACGGTTGGTGCGTGCTCGGGTGCTGTTCGTGAACGGCGTAAAGCGGTCCTCGCGTTTGACTCTTGTGCCGCGAGTTTTCGGGAAAAGTGTTAGGCGAAGATCGAGGCATGACGATGTGGGGATTTCCGTGCAGGGACACAAAAAAGGCCCCCGAATGCTCGGGGGCCGGATAAGCGCTGTTGGAAGCTCAGTTAGTCTTCACGCACGCGATACCCGCCCCCGTTGCCGGAAGGCAAAGGTGGTAAAAAAGAAGGTCGCGGCGAAGACAGTAGTTGCCATCTTTATGTAAGCTGCCCCAACGCCAACGCCGAAGCAAGGGGTCTCCCGCAACCGGTATTCCGTGACGCCATCTGACCTCTACTGTCGGTTCACCAGGGAGGCCAGCCGCTCCAAATCAATATTGCCGCCACAAACCACCGGAACCACACGCGCAGCGCGGCTCACGCGCAAGCGCCCGGTTAACAGCGGCGCGACTGCGGCACCCGCAGAAGGCTCTACATAGAGCTTGCACCGCTCCATAAGAACTCTCATTCCCTCCAGAATCTCAGAGTCGGGAATCACGAGTACCTCGTCTACAAACGCCTGCACATGCGCCAGCGTATGCACGCCCGCAAAAGGCGCGGCCAGACCATCCGCAACAGTATCGAGTCGCTGGAGCCGTTGAGGTGTGCCCGCCGCAAGTGAACGCGACATTGCATCTGCTCCTTCTGGCTCGACGCCAATTACACGCGCAGAAGGCTTGATGGCCTTAACGGCCGCAGCAACTCCAGAGATGAGACCACCACCGCCGCAGGCCACTATCACGACGTCGGCATCCGGAACGTCGTCCATGATCTCAAAGCCCACGGTGCCCTGGCCCGCGATTACACGCAGATCGTCAAACGGGTGCACCAGCGTGAGCCCGCGCTCCTTCTGGAGATCAAGCGCCGTCTGCAACAGATCTGCCTCCGTCTGCACCACTTCTCCACCATAACCCAACGTAGCCGCAACCTTTACCCTGGCCGCGTTCATGGGCATCACGATCGTTGAACGCAATCCAAGCCGTGATGCTCCCCAAGCCAGTGCCTGGGCGTGGTTCCCAGCGGATAGAGAAATCACTCCGCGCTGGCGCTCCTCCTCGCTTAGTTGCTGCAGCGTATTGAGGACGCCACGAACCTTGAACGATCCCGTCTTCTGAAAGAGTTCCTGTTTTAGTGAGACAAACGCTCCAGTCAGCTCGCTCAAATAGCGAGAGGTGGCTTGAGTCGTTCTGTGTACGTGGCCGTTTATTCTCTGGGCGGCTGCCCGGATCTCTTCTAGCGTAACCAGTGGCAATGGTGGTCCTGGAAATGGGACTCGTGCAATCTTGAGGAACGCCACGGATTGCCGCTACGGGCCGCGTGGCCGACGCTTGTTCATCTGTTGCGGGGGCCCTTTCCACGCTCCCGGATCACGACGCGACTTGAGACGCACCCTCAACCTGCCTAGCTTCCCTATCTTCGGCGCCGTAGCCAAGTGGTAAGGCAGCGGTCTGCAAAACCGTTATTCGCCGGTTCGATTCCGGCCGGCGCCTCTTGCCTTTGACCAACGCTGCCCTGTAACCGGTGCTGCCCGGATCCAACACACGGCTAATCCGCGGCCCGTGATGGCACCAAGATCCCTCGTCCTCCGCGCCGGACCAAAGGCGCTCGGCATCATACGGGAACGAGGACTCCGCGCCGAGGACGTTGATGTCATCCCTGGCGCTTCGGGCGGAGCCAAATGGCTCGTTCTGGCGGGCCTCGATCGCTTTCTCTTTGGAAGCTTCCTCCAGGTGCCTCGGACACGGCCAGTTGAACTCATCGGCTCATCCATAGGGAGCTGGCGCATGGCATGCTTAGCGCAACGCGATCCAGTCGCCGCACTGGAACGCGGACACCATGCCTACATCTTTGAACAGCGCTACTCCCCTCGACCCTCACCGGCCGAAGTAAGCCGGGTAACCAGTGCGGCCCTCGATCGCATCCTGGGCAATAGCGGAGTGGATGAGATCATGGCCCATCCATGGGCACGGTTGCACGTGATTACGGTGCGCGGACGCGGCCTGGCTGCGCTCAACAACCGCGCCGCGTTAGGCGCGGTCCTCGCCACGGCTGCCCTTGGCAATACACTCAGCCGGCGCACGCTCGCACTCCAGCTACGACGTTTCATATTCCACGCAGCCTCTTCAGAGTCCGCCTTCCGCAGCCTGGCAGATCTGCCGACAGAACACGGCACTATTTCACGCGAAAACCTTCACGCGGTCCTTCTTGCTTCGGGATCGATCCCGCTGTTGCTGGAAGGAGTAAAGATCCCAGGCGAACTGGCGGGACTGCACTGGGATGGTGGCCTGATCGACTACAATCTCGACCTGGACTTCGGCGACGGCGAAGGCATCGTCTTTTACCCGCACTTCTATCCGTACGTAGTGCCGGGGTGGTTCGACAAATCACTCAAGTGGCGGCGTGCAGGGGCGCGCAACTTTGCTCGCACTCTCCTGATAGCTCCCTCTCAGGACTTCGTTTCGCGCCTGCCGGGCAAAAAGATTCCTGACCGGAGCGATTTCTACTCCATGAAACACTCCGAACGCGAGCGCCTCTGGAAGGGAGCTCTCGACGCGAGCATACAACTGGCTGACGAACTCGGCGAGCTCCTTGCGAGCGGGCGCATCGCCGAGTTTGTCGAACCATGGTAAGGACGACTAGTAGTCGCTATCAGGTGAAGTGGTGACGGCCTTCTGGCCCGCATTCTCTTCAAGCGTCTTGAGCACGTCCTTCCACTTGAAATCCCCTTTTCCTCTGATCCACTTCTCCATCCAGGCCATCTCAGCTACGGACTTGGTGAGCTGATTGCGTGGGTCAGGTATTCCGTGCGTCGAACCTGGATACACAAAATATTCCGTTGGCACACCGAGCTTTTTGAGCGCCATGTGCAGTTCATCGCTTTGTGGGCGGGGCACCCTGGGGTCACCATCCACGACGTGAATCATCGTTGGAGTCCGTGCATTGCGGATGTACTTGAGCGGTGACTGGTTCCAGTACGCCTCGTGGTCATCGTACGGGAGCTTGCCGCCGAGGTAGTTCTGACGGTTACGCTGCACGTCGCTTTGCGCGTACATGGAAATCCAGTTGGACGTCCCAGCGCCGGACGAAATGGCCTTGAACCGGTCAGTGTGAGTGAGAATCCAGTTGGACCAGTGACCACCCGCGCTCCATCCCAGAGCACCCATGCTGTCGGGATGAACCATGCCCTGAGCAATCAGGTAGTCCACCCCTGTCATGATGTCTTCGTACCCCTTTTTGAAGTAGTCGCCTACTATGTCGAGCTTGTGTTTCTCTCCATAGTTAGTCGATCCTCGGTAGTTGGGCATCAGAACCACGTAGCCTTGGTTGGCGTAAGCCTGTGAGCCGTAGCCTCCGTTAAAGCCGAGTACGTCTGCACCGGCCGGGCCACCATGGATGGCAACGATCAGTGGATATCTGCGGCCCGGCTGAAATCCCACCGGCTTGAGAAGAACGCCTCCCACGCTGCGGCCGTCGCGGCTCTTCCAGGTAATCTCCTCAGCATCTCCCAGCGTGTAGCTTCGCACCTGAGGATTGGGATCGGTGAGCTGCTTCCAGCTCGACCTGTTGGCAACCTCCTCTGCCGTGTTGACCATATACAGCTGGCTCGGCGTCTTTGGATCCGCATAGTTGATCAGGATCTTTCCGCTATCCTCATCTCGCTGCGAGTTAACCACTGCCTTGTAGTCAGTCACCTGACGCACACGGTCACTCTCGATGTCCACTTCGAGCAGCTGCATCGTGGCACGCACGCCGTCGTTAAAGTAGACCTTGCGCCCATCCTCCGACCACCAGCCCGCTCCTACGTCTCCATCATAACCGGCTCCAAGCATGCGGAACTGGCCGCCGGTATCGGCGCGCCGGCGGACATAAAGTTTGTTGTCTCTGAAATACGTAAACCCGTTAGGCGCCGTAAAGGCAATCCATTCCCCATTCGGAGAGAAGGAAAATCCGCCTTCTCCAATATCCACGTTATTCGTAAGTCGCTCGACGCTGCCGCGTTCGACATCGAGCAGGTACATGTCACCGTTTATGCCCTGCTCGGTAATGTTGCGTGCGTACCTGTCGTTCTTTATTGCGCTGAATCCGACCCACTTGCCATCGCGCGAAGGTGTGAAGTTGTTGACGCTGTAGCTCGCATCGTTCGTCAGCCTACGCTCCTGCCGACTGCCAATTTCAACGGTCCAAAGGCTCTGTGCCGGCGCGGGTGCGTTGCGAATGTTGACGGTAAAGTCGCTCTCTCTCCGCGCCTTCTCGTCGCGATCCACGCTGTCGGGAGACACGAAGAAAGCGCGTGTTCCATCCCATGAGAGTTCCCAGTTTCCTATTGGAGTTGCATGACGCGTAATCTGCACCGCCTGTGCTGTGTCAATTCCCGCCACAGGCAACGCCCACAGTTGCTGCTCGTCGCGCTTGCCCGCACCAAAAACCAGCCAGCGTCCGTCACGTGAAAACTCGTACTGACCTACGCCATCCTTTATGTCGGTAATCCTGAGAGCCTCGCCACCATCGGGTCGCATGACGTAGAGCTGCTGCGCCGAGCCATTGTTTGGTGTGTCCCGGTTGGACGAGAAAACAAAGAACCGTCCATCACGGCTCCATGTGGGGTTGTTCTCGTTCTTCTTTGAGGTAAAGGTGAGACGCTTTGCTGAAGAAGGGCCCTCACTCGTGGACACGACATAGATGTCGGTGAATCGGCGCGCCTCTTTCCAGTCCGGCACAGAAAGGGTGTAGAGCATGTAGCGGCCGTCGGGACTCAGGTCGGTCCCGCCAACCTGCCTCAGCAACTGCTGATCCATAAAGGTCCAGGGCCGGGCGCCCTGAGCTCCGACACTCACTGTCGTCAATGCCAGTGCGGCAACTGCAGCAATTAAACGCATGAATTCCTCGTCTTCGGCGAATCGGTGGGGACGCCTAAAGTGAGGACCGGTATCGGGCCCGGCAAGCGGCCCTCGCAACGAATAGAGTCAAGACGAGCGTTGAATGGTGTACCAGATAGCGCCAGAGTTGCTCACGACGCTCAGCTGGTGCACGTTCTTGCCATGCCCTCAAGCCGCAGCCCCATGTTTAGACCATCCGAATCGACCACGGCCATGCTCCGGCCATTGCTTTTAGCTGCTCTCCTTCTGGCTGCAATGCCGCAGTCTATGCGCTCGCAGAGCACGGTGGACATTCTTATCCGCGGGGGGGCCTTGATCGATGGTACGGGCTCACCGGCTCGAAGCGCTGACATTGGGATCAGCGGTGATCGGATAACCTTTGTGGGCGATGCTGCTGCCCGGAATGTGACCGGCCGTCGCGTGATCGAGGCCAGGGGTTTGACCGTTACTCCGGGCTTTATCGATCCGCATTCCCACACGCACGGCGACCTCGGCCACAGCGACTCGGCCAGGCGTCTGAACGCCGGTTCGCTGGTGCAGGGGGTAACCACAGTTGTAACTGGTAACGATGGTGGCGGGCCAATAGAAGTTGGGGTTGAGCTGGATCGGATGGAGAAACTCGGTATAGGAACGAACGTCGCGCTGTTCGTTGGGTTTGGCACTGTGAGGCGTGAGGTACTTGGTGCGTCGAGTGCGGCGCCCAACGCTGAGCAACTGGCGAAGATGAAAGCAGCTGTGGCAAAGGGTATGGAAGGCGGAGCCTTGGGACTCAGCACTGGTCTTTACTACGCACCGCAGAGTTACTCGACCACAGAAGAAGTCATAGCACTGGCTCGTGAGGCGGCAGCGCGTGGAGGCATTTACGATTCGCATTTGCGCGACGAGAGCTCCTACACGATCGGTCTGCTCGGTGCTATCAGTGAAGCGTTGCGTATCGGTCGTGAGGCGGGTATGCCGGTGCACATTGCCCACATCAAAGCTTTAGGTGTAGATGTCTGGGGTCAGAGCGATTCTGCAGTAGCGCTGATCCGCGCTGCTCAGGCGCGAGGACAGGTGGTTACAGCTGATCAGTATCCCTACACGGCGAGTGGAACGAGCGTGAGCGCTTCGCTGCTGCCTCGCTGGGCCGAAGCTGGTGGTCGCGACTCACTGCGTGCGCGGATCGCGGATCCTGCTACCAGGGCGCGGCTCGTCAACGACATGCGCGAAAACATGAGGCGACGCAATGGAGCCAAGTCGCTTCTCTTAACGAGTGGCCGCGCCGAGTGGCGGGGCAAGACCCTGGAAGAGATCGCGCCCAACGAGGGACTGGATCCGGTGGAGGCGGCAATAAAGATCATTCTCAACGGCGGCGCCTCAGTTGCCTCGTTCAACATGGACGAAAAGGATATTCGCAACTTCATGCAGCAGGACTTTGTATTCACCGGCTCGGACGGTTCCGGTGGCCACCCGCGCAAGTATGGCGCTTTTGCCAAGAAGCTCCGGGAGTATACGTTGGAAAAGAAGGTTCTGACACTACCCATCATGATCAGGCAGAGCACTTCCGCGACGGCGGCGGCGTTAGGCATTGCGGACCGGGGCTCGATCCGTGAGGGAGCCATTGCTGACGTCCTCGTATTTGATCCTTCGCAAATGCGTGAACGTTCAACCTACGAGGAACCCGAACTCCTTGCGGAAGGAATGAAGTGGGTGCTTGTCAATGGAAGTGTTGCAATCGAGGATGGCAAGCCTACTGGTAAGTTGTCTGGTCGCGGATTGAGGAGGAAGGAAACTCGCTAGGGGCAAGGCGGCGCGGCGGAATGCTGCAGAGATTCCTTTGGCTATCGCTACTGGCAGTTGGTCTTCTGCCGGCAATAGCGTCTGCCCAGATACCGTTGATCACCAGGCTTTCGGCGCAGCAGAATCCGCGGGGAATAGAGTGGTTTACCGTTGAGACCCCGCATTTCAGGATCATCTATCCTGATTCTCTCGGGGGCGAAGCACAGCGGGTTGCCACGCTGCTGGAGCGCTACTACAAACCTCTGGGTGCGAGCCTGCGCGCGGAGCCGGAACGCCTCATCGTGGTCCTCAACAACTCCAACATGACCTCCAACGCGGTAGTGGCGTGGAGTCCGCGCCGCTCCGAATGGTATGCGATGCCTAACGCGAGCACCGATATCCTGGGCCCGGTGGATTGGTACAGGCTGCTGGCAGCGCATGAAGGGCGACACGTTGTGCAGGAACGGGCAGTACGGACGGGTTGGACGGGTCTTGCTGCACGCATCTTTGGAGACAACACGGCGGCAGTGCTAGGGGGCACCTTCTACTACCCATCGTGGTTCTGGGAGGGCGACGCTGTTGGAACAGAAACCGCTTTCACCGAGTCAGGTCGGGGAAGGCAGCCGTCTTTCACGGCGCGCGCCCGCGGACTGGCGGCGGCGGACTATAGCTACAGCTACTACCAGGCCTTTCAGGGCAGTTACCGAACGATTCTGCCCGACCGCTACGAGCAAGGCTACCTGATCACAAGTTGGGTTCGGCGCCACTACGGCGATTCAGCATGGAGCCGCGTTATCGATCACGCCGCCTGGAATCCGCTGCCGCCATTTGCTATGAGCTGGGGCCTAAAGCACGTGACCGGTAAGTCGCTGACCGAAGTGCATCGCGCTGCCATAATTGAAGCCGATTCCCTCTGGACTGAACAGCGCCGTCGAGTTTCAGAAACAGCGGCTCGCGTCGTTTCCCCGGTTGATGAATCGTATCATGTGTGGTCGAGGCCGCAGTACAGTGGCGATGGGAGTGTCATCGCGCTCTACTCTGATCTCAACACCGTTACGCAGCTGGTGAAGCTCTCAAACGGAGAGAGAAAGGTCCTTGTTTCCAGGCCCGCGCTGGGATCCGATCTGTATTTTCACGTTCAAGGTCATAAGGCAGTCTGGGCTGAATACGAAGAAGATCCTCGCTACGGGCAACAGAGCTATTACGTCATCAAGCTTCTGGATCTCGAAAGCGGAAGTGTAAAACGGCTGACTGATCGCACCCGGCTCTTCAGCCCCGCTCTCTCGCCCGATGGCAACACGATCGCTGCGGTGGAGCTTTCACTCTCCCGCTCCACGTCACTGGTGCTTCTCGACGCTGCCACGGGAGAACGGAAGGGCAGCATCGCCAACAAGGGCGGCATGATGCTATCGCCGGTCTGGGCCCCCGATGGCAGGTCGCTCTACTTTGTGCAGGTTGATGAAGCACGCGGCAATGCTTTGCGGCGCGTTGCTCTCGACGGTCGCGACACTTCAACAGTAATCGACTTCAGTCATCAGGCCATCGCTTATCCCGTGGCGGCAGGTGAGTACCTCTACTACAGCTCGCCTGCATCCGGACTCGATGCCATCTGGGCGGTAGATACATCGAGTGGCAAGCGATTCAGGGTGGCCTCACGGCGCTTCGGGGCGAGGCAACCGGCAGTACATCCATCGGGAAGCCGCCTGATTTTTTCCGACAACAGCTCGACCGGCTATGATCTGGCTGAAATCGATCTCGACGCTTCAACCTGGCAGACCGAATCCCAGGTAATCGTGGATGCGGTGCTCCTCGCCGATTCGGTAGTAGCGCAGGAAAGAAGGTTATCTGACGTTAGTCCAACCGACAGTGTTACGCAGTGGCCTACGCGTCCTTACCGTGGTTGGTCGCGCCTCTTTGACTTTCACAGTCTTGTGCTTGCGCCGGCTTATGACGGCATCGGTACAGCTGTGATGCTCGAATCACGCAACATGCTCAACACCTTTGGAACGAGCATTGGAGCTGTGGTTTCGGCAGAAGAGGGCACGGTGGCTTTTGAGGCGGGAGCATCCTATGCCGGGCTCCCCGTAATTCTGGATGGCGCCTTTCGCATCGGATCACGCGCCTCTACCTACAGCGACAGCGTCGAATTGAATCGAGGATATTCCTGGAGCGAACGGTCCGTGACGCTCGCAGCGCGGCTCCCTCTGACGCGGGTGGCAGGATTGCGCAGGCAATCCCTCGTTCTTTCCGCGGCGCTGGGGATCACCCAGTTATCTGACCAGCCAGTGGCCTTTGCCTATGAGAACGCCAACGGCCGGTTTGCTCCCGTTTCGTATGGACTCAGCGCCAGTCATTTCCTCACCGCCGCACACCGTGACCTCCAACAATTGGGAGCGAGCGCGACAATCGTATACGCACATACCCCATTTGAATCCCCCTATCGGGGTCATCTCTTTGCAGCCAAGGGTGTGGTCGTGCTACCTGGTCTCATGAACAATCATGCCCTTCTGCTAGACGCGGGCCACGAAGAGCAGCGTCGCGACTCTTACGAATTCTCTCGTCAGGTAATAGCAGCCAGAGGGTATGGAGGTCGTTACCACGACACCTTCACTCGATTCGGAGTTACTTACCGAGCGCCACTCTTCTACCCGGATCTGGCTCTCGGTCCGATCATCTATGCGAGGCGCGTTCAGGGTGCCGTTTTTGCGGACGTAGCGCGAGGAGAGGAGAGGGCATTGGCGGAATCGCGTCGTTATCGTTCTGTAGGCGTCGAGCTCAGCACGGATCTTGCGCTATTTGGGACGAGACTGACTACCACCTACGGAGTGCGCGTCAGCCGCCTGTTCGACGGACCCAGGAGATCCAGAGTGCAGTTCATCTTTCAGATTCCCCAGTAGCCAGGCACCTCAACACAAAAAAGTTTGTGAAAGTACAAGAAAGTTTATGGTGCTCGACTTTGTCCTCATTTGATCGGGCGGTGACGAGATGAGTGTCCGACCAGCTTCGTACTACGACAAGTCTTACTTTGACAAGTGGTATCGGCACCCCAGACACCGAGTCAAATCCAAACTCGACATCCAGCGACAATTGAGTTTTGTAGTATCAGCTACCGAGTACCTGTTTGAGCGTCCCATCCGCAAAGTCCTTGATGTAGGTGCGGGTGAAGGCAACTGGGGCGTTGCGCTCAAAAAGCTGCGACCGTCGGCGAGATACTATGGCGTCGACCCAAGCGAGTACGCTGTTGAGAGATTCGGTAAATCGCGCAATATCAGGCTCGGCGGCTTCGGGAATCTGGACTCACTCGGACTCCCCGAAGATTTTGATCTCATTCTGTGCTGCGGCGTCCTCAACTATGTGGCCACAGCGGAACTCAAACGGGGACTGGAGTACCTGACCAATGTCTCTTTGGGAACTGCGTACTTTGAGGTCTTCAGTTCTGCAGACGACGCTAGCGGAGATTTCTCGCGCTCCAGCGCCAAATCTCCGCGCTTTTGGAAAAGAACCTTTAGAGATGCTGGCTGGGAAGCGCTCGGTCTGCATCTCTACGTAAGGTCAGACATGGCAGGAATAGCCGCCGCGCTCGAACGAGCGAAGTAGCTTCACAAACTGTTGTCTGCAGTAATCAACGAGCCTTGTCTGCAAGCTGCGGGAAAAGGTCTCTGGTAACCCATATCAGATCGGGATCGAGTTCCAGAGCCTTCTCAAAGGACACGCGCGCTTCGTCCAGCTTTTTCTGCTCCATCTGCACCAGACCAAGCCAGGCCCAAGCCTCCGCATGGCCCCAGTGAGGCTTCGGCGCCGTTACCGGTTCGGCTGCTTCGAACAGCTCGATCGACTTTCTGAGGTCGGACTCGGCGTTTGAGAGCCCTCCGCCAAAAGCCTTGGGCTTGTGTATCGCTGTCATTCCCTTGAGCAGCCAGACTCTGGGATTGGACTGGCCCTGCTCAACTGCTTCCTCCATAAGATTGTTCGAACGCGGTCCGAGCCGTGGTATGGAGAGCAGTCCGCTGACCGAGATGAGCTGTCCAACCACCGCAGAACGGAGAGCTGCAGTCTCGGGCCACCGGTTGTGCTGCGATGCGCGTTCAAGAACACGATCGGCCTCCTGCAACACGGCTTTGAATTGTGTCTTCTGCTTTCTGTCCTGCGATAGTGCAGAACTCTTGCGAAAGAGTGCGTAGCCCTTGTAGTGGAGCGCCGTGCCGTTGGCAGAATCGGTTTCGATCTCGGAGTCCAGAAGTCTCAGGACCTCGTCGTACTGGTTTGACGGCGAGCCTACGGGAATGCGCTCCAGGATGGCAAGTGCAGAGTCCATGCGTACGGAGGCAGAGACCATGTCGCTCTGCGACCATGCCGGCGCTGCCCATAGCGCGAAAAGTCCCAAAACAGATATCAGAATGCGGCGCTTCATTGTCAGTATTTCGCGGACGTCGCAGGAGCGTTCTTTTAGCGGTTCTACGGGATGGTCGGGAAATGCAGGAACTTTCGTGCCAATGGTAAAGGGCGGCTCGAGGCAGCTTCTACACGTTACGCCGCTCGTCGTGCCGCACTGGAGACTAGCCAAAGTCATTCCGCGCCAGTAGTTGTCTTGCACAATTCTCGGTCAGGAACAGTTGGAGGAAATGTCATGCGCACTACGGTTACGCTATCCCTTGTGGTGGCCACTCTCACATCTGCAACATCTGTCGCCTCGCAGGTGCGAATCACGCCGGCAGACTATGAGCGTGCCCGCTCTCTTGCTGATCGATACGGTTCTGTAGCCACGGGTTCTGCTGAGCACACGACTTGGGTCGATAGTACGAGCCTCTGGTACCGCAAGTCTGTCAGCGGCGGGCACACCTTCTTTAGGGTAGACGTGAGAAGCGAAAGCAACATCTCTCGTGCAGAAGCATTCAATCATGCGCGCCTTGCGGCGGCGCTGACAGAGGCCGCACCCCGTGGCACAGAGCGAGTTACGGCGCTGACCCTTCCCTTTGAGCAAATGGATCTGGCAGGAGACGGGTCTACTGTTTCTTTCGAGGCCTGGTCGGAGCGTTGGTCCTGCTCACTTGTCGAATACCGCTGCAGAAACATTTCCAGCGCAGGCAATCAATCATCCAACCAGCAGATGAGGGACCGCGATGCTGCTACCAGTTCAGGAATCGACTCGCCGGACGGCAGGAGTGTGGCATATATCTCTAACTATAATGTGCATGTGCGACCGAGCGGTACGCCGCCGGATTCGGGCAAGTCGCTGAGCACAGACGGTTCTGAAGGGAATCCGTACACCATACAGACACTGGTCTGGTCTCCCGACTCACGATACATCGCCGTGTACCGTGTGCGACCCGGCTATCGGCGAGTTGTGCGCTACATCGAGTCGTCACCGACTGACCAGGTTCAACCGAAATACTTTGAGCGTGTGTACGCCAAGCCTGGGGACGTGCTCGATCTGCCGCAACCGGCTCTCTTTGATGTCAGCACCGGTTCGCACATCAATGTAGATCCAACGCTCTTTCCCAACCCCTACTCGCTCTCACGACCCGCATGGCGCGACGACAGTCGCGCCTACACGTTCGAGTACAATGAGCGCGGGCACCAGCGCTACAGCATCATAGAGGTGAATGCGCAAACCGGAGTCGCTCGAGTCCTGGTTGAAGAGACATCCAAGACCTTTATCGACTATCGCCGTGCATCTGGAACGCTGACGGGTGGTGGCCGCACCTACAGACGGGATGTAAACGATGGTAACGAGATCATCTGGATGTCGGAACGCGACGGTTGGGCGCACCTGTATCTCTATGACGGCCGTACGGGAGCGGTCAAGAACCAGATCACGCGCGGCGACTACGTGGTAAGAGCAGTTCATCGAGTGGATGAACAGTCGAGACAGATCATCTTTAGTGCCGGTGGGATGAATCCAGGTCAGGATCCCTATTTTGCACACTACTATCGGGTGAACTTCGATGGCTCAGGGCTAACATCGCTGACGCAAGCGCCGGCGGCCGACGTCGCCAACCACACCCTGCCCGCCGATCACGAAGTCACTTTCTCGCCGGACGGCCGCTACTACGTCGACGAATGGTCACGTGTAGACCTTGCACCCGTGACGCAACTGAAACGAACAAGCGATTCGAAGGTCCTTATGGAACTCGAACGTGGCAACCTGACCGCTTTGCAGGCGACGGGGTGGCGACCTCCCGAAGTTTTCACGAGCAAAGGCCGTGACGGGAAAACCGACATCTGGGGCGTAGTATTCAGACCGCGCGACTTCAACCCGCGCAACAAATACCCAGTTATCGAATACATCTACGCCGGCCCTCACGGATCCTTTGTACCCAAGAGTTTCTCTCCCTACTTCAACATGCAGTCCCTTGCCGAACTGGGCTTTGTTGTCGTCCAGATCGACGGCATGGGCACAGCTAACAGAAGTCGCGCCTTCCACGACATTGCGTGGAAGAATCTGGGCGACGCTGGATTCCCTGACCGGATCCTGTGGCACCGAGCCTACGCTGCCAGGAATCCGTGGTACGATATTTCACGTGTAGGGATCTTTGGTGGTTCCGCTGGTGGCCAGAACTCACTCGGCGCTCTTCTCTTCCATCCCGAGTTCTACAAGGTCGCCGTCTCGTTTGCAGGTTGTCATGACAACCGTATGGACAAGATCTGGTGGAACGAGCAATGGATGGGATACCCGATTGGTCCCGAGTACGAAGCCAGCTCAAACGTCGTGAACGCGTATCGTCTCGAGGGCGAACTGCTGCTCGTGGTACCCGAACTGGACACAAATGTCGATCCTTCGTCGACGATGCAGGTGGTGAATGCCCTGATCAATGCGGACAAGACTTTTGACCTTCTCGTGATGCCTGGGGAGGATCATGGAGGCGGGCGCCGCGGACCGAGCGCCGCCTATGGCGATCGCAAGATGTGGGACTTTTTCGTGGAAAAGCTGCACGGTGTGACAGCACCGCACTGGAACGCAATCGCGTCATCAACAGGCAACAAGCGCGTAGGGTCCAGAGCTGCGCCACGCGATCTTTTCGGTCCCAGCTGGGCGTCTATTGAAGCGAGCTGGTTTGAAGACCGGACCCGGCACTAAAACCGGGCCCGGTGCCACAAACAGCAAGTCTAGAGCTCTAAAGCTGCGTCAATGCGCAGTATGGCGTCGTTAAGATGAATTCGCGTCATGCGATCTGCGACACCACGGGTAATGGCGGCCTGCAATTCCGATTTGAGACGTGTCAATTGCTCCCGCAGCAAAGGACGGATATCAGATTGGGAGATCTTGAGCGGCCCATTGAGCGGCGGATCTTCATCGCTGCCCACGCGCAGGTCACCCGAGCGTGGTGGGTTCCAGTGCGCGCTGCTCGAATCTCTGAGAAGACGGTGCGCCTGTTCCAGATAGGCGCGCTGAAGGTTTCTGCGGTAGGTATCGACCGCGCGGCCCGCGCGTGCGTCGCGCCACACCATTTCACGAGCGTCATCGAGCATCTGTAACGGTGTATAGGTAGCACTACCCAGAAACGCCTGATGCTCGATCATCCGGGAAATACGAGCGGCATTCAGTAACCGCTGAACCGCAAGCTCCTGATACGCACGGATCCGCTCCACGGCACCAGCGTGCTCCAGGCGGCGAAGAATGTTCGGATCAAGTGCCCATGCAGGTGTGGCCAGTACGTGCTCGTCGATAAAGCGCATTGCCTTTCGTTGATACTCCGGCTCGATTGCCCGATATACAGCGCCTTGCTCGCCGTAGCGTTTGTGATGCGTCCATGACCCTCCCACTGCAGCGGCAGCGTGCTCTGCGTACCGGTTCCACTGTGTGAGTGCCTGGAGGTAGAAAGTCTCGAGCTCGTAGTAGTCATCACCCGGTCGCAGAGTCCAGGGCAGGAGACTATCGACCATGACACGAAGGTTCCGCATCCCAAGCTCTGCAGCACCAACGGGATCGTCGCTGATCCCCTCTGTCATTCTGTAGGGATCCCACTCCTCGTCCATGCCAAACTGCGCCGATGCAAAGCGGAACCAGGGTTTGTCAGCGCGCTCTACGATCCACTGGTTGAGCGTCTGGAACTCGTCCTCGGCGGTCCGTGCGTTGACTATTGGTCTGTATCCCCAGTAGACAGCCCAGCGGTCCCAGATACCAACACGCCGCTCGGGCGGAACGTGGTCACCAGGTTGGGCAGCGTAGTTGAATCTCGTACGGCCCACTGAGGAACCCGAGTGGCCCATGCGACGCACAAAGTCAGGATTGCGAATAGAATCTATTGAGAAAACAAAATTCGCTCGCTGGTTGTGAGGCAAGCCAACGGAGTGCGCCGTTTCGTGCGACATCACATAACGAATGGCTTCGCCCATGAGCTCGTTAGGGAGCCGCGAACTGCGATAGCGCTGATCGTCGGCCGCTGTAGCCACCTGGGACATGAGCTGCCAGCGCATACGCTCGGCAACCGCCTGGTAGAGATTTGTGTGCGCTCGGATCACTTCGCCCGAACGCGGATCGATTACATCGCCGCTGGAGTTGGCCGAGCGCACGGTGGTGGGAACAAACCGCACGACTGAATTCCTGGCGTCCAGGAGTGAGAACTCGGGATCCTGTTCTTCGGTCGGTGCCCGTCGTACCTGAATCGCATTTCTAAAACCCGCATCCTCAAACGCCGCGTTCCATTCCAGGATTCCGGCTTCGACAAACGAAACCCATTCTTCGGGAGTGGCGGGATCGATGTACCAGACCCATGGCTTGACCGGGTCTACAAGCTCGCCTCTCATAAAGGCGGCCGTGTCGTGGGGCTCGAGTCGGTAGCGGACCGCGTACCTGTCGGGCCGCACTCCCTGAAAGTCACGCGAATAGTTGGTGCGTTGAATACTGATGAATCCAACTCGTTCGTCCCAGAGCCGGGGCTTCATGGGCTCCTGTGGCAGAAGCACCATCGAGTGGTTCACCTCAAATGACACCGTGCCGCCACGCTGATTAGAAGGAGGTTGGTCGACCGCATAAGTCTGAACCACCCTTACGTCGACATTGATGGGAAAGCTTTTTGCCCATTCGAGCCAGCTTCGGTCGCGTTCATAACGGCGGACCTGCATCTGGGTCCGCTGGTTGCGCTGCAGCGTAAACGCCGGCGTTTCGCCAACGTACATATCCGTCACGTTTATGACGGACGAGTTCTGTCCCCTCGCCGCTACAGGAAACGCCTGGAGAACGGGTGCAAAGTTCTGATCCTCAACAGCTATGTGGCGAGCAGTTCCCGGAGTGGCAAAGTTCTGGTGCGAGGTAGCGCGCAGATAAACGCGGTCGTCGCGCCGTTCCCAACGCACAGTAATGTTGGGCGCCATTGTCGCTCCAACGTTTGAGAATCCCTGCTGGGTCTCAGCGTACCTGCTCATGATGATCATCTCGCGACCGAGCAGCGAATCGGGAATCTCAAAAAGCAAATTGCCTCCGACTCTGTGAACATCAAACAGCCCACGATCGGTCGTTGCGCCTGTGGTTACCACTTCTGAATAGGGACGCACCTGGGCGAACGCCGAGAGCGGGAGTACTGACATCAGGGCGAGAGTTATCGCCCCCGTCCTGGGTTTCATGGGCAACGCTCCTGTGGAGTTGAGTGAACAGAACCTTGAGCCAGCAGGAACGTACCACGGGATCGCGACGACGCGAGAGCGCAGCACAAGAAAAGAGCCCCGGACGGGGATTCGTCCGGGGCTCCGGTGGAGCGTCTACGCCACCTGGGTCTGTGGTCGTCGCTTGAGTCGTTCGATCATCCTGCGCACGCCGCTCGTGGAACCGGGGTCTTTGACCGGAGTTGACCACACCTCTGAGCGGTAGGGCGCGATCTGTTCCTCCGCGTGAGCAAGCACGGCATCCACGTCGGCACCGGTGATTGAGGCAAATGGTGCGAACTTGAAGGGGTGCTCGCGCGTCTCCTCGCGGAACTCCTGAATGCGACCCCAGTCTGCCGTGAGCCGTGATGCCAAACGGAGTGTTGCGGAAAGCAATGACTTGCTCGACATCTCCGGCCCAAAGGAGTATGGCAGATATCTGTCTGCCACGAGTGTCCAGAACGATTCCGTTTGCTCATTGATGTCCACCGCGTCGTATTCCAGTGCGGTGCACATGAGTCCCCAGAGCACCTCTGCCTCTCGCCCATTTCGGTTGCGCGTGGGTGAGTGAGGAGCATTATGCCAGTGTCTGAGAAAAGCACCTTCCATGGAGTAGGCAGTGGGAAAGCCGCGACGCCAAAGGCGGAGATTGAGCTCCGTCCACTCGCCCCAGAAACGCCGGCGGGGATTGAAGCCGCCAACGTCCAAAAAGAGACGCCGGTAGCCGGCCACAGCCATCCCCTGCACGGTCATGTAGTGCAGATTTCCGCGAACGACGTGAGGGGTTGTCGAACGCGGCTTGAAGAGCTCGGTGGTGTCGTCAACATACGAGCGCACTCCAACTATCCCCAGCGGGCTGCTCCGCAGGGTGTCTTCGAGCGTACCCATAAGGTCGCCGTGCACCGAAATGTCATCGTCGATGAAGCAGATGAGAGGCGTACGGCATGCATTGAGCTGCTGAGCGCGGCCTCCCACGATACTGGGATCAACGGTGTTGAACGCCACGCGAAGGGGCAGTCCTTTGCCGAACTTCAGAATCTTCTTCTCAATTTCGGCGGGCGCCTCGCGTGCATCCCAATTATAGACAACATCGATCTGTGCGTGCCTATCCACTCGGGCCTCGCCGAGCGTAGCGAGGAGCCGCTGTAGATACTCCTCGCGCCCCGGAATAGTGAGCATCGAGATGGTCCATCGTCGTGAGCTCATCTTCAGTCTCCGGTTAGGTGTTTTTTGTTGTGGGTGGGGGCGGGGGAGGGCTCTGCAAATGCCTGGCGATCTCCGTCCAACCATCTACGCCCGCAACGCTCAGTATGGTCGCGTTTGCGGTCGCAGCCAGTAATGGATCCACCTCTCCATTAGGGAGCCGCATCACAAACCGGGTGGATGCAGCATTCAGAAGCGAGACGTCATTTTCGCGGTCTCCCACACCCACAATCTCCATGGGCTGAGGAAGTACCGACGAGGCAATGTTTGCAAAAGAGCGAACACCGAGCCCCTTGTTGGAGTTACCCTGGACCACGTACCAGCGCCCACTGTTCGTTACCGTCAGTCGTGCGGTGGCAAGGGCAGACAAAAACGAAATCCTGGCGCTGTCTTCTCCGCTGATGCGCAAAAGCAATGAGTGCGTCCGCGCTAGAGCATGGCGCGCAATCGTTCTGCGGCTTTCACTGGGGTGATGGAGGTGAGCGGAGTACACCTCACGTTCCGTCTCGATCTGAACTCCGTGCTTGGCAGCCGTGCGCTCCACAAGCGTACGGAATTCCGACACCGGAGTGCCGAGGTGTACGAGTCGCACTGGCTTGCCGCTCAGTTCCACCACGGTCCCCGCCGAGAGCCGGTCGATCCACTCGTCCGCGAGCACCAGAATGGCGCCATTCTCGGCGATGACCGGCCCCCGAATGCCAAGAAAGTGCTGAACAGCCAATAACTCCTCGACCGTGCGGCTCGAAGTCAATACAATGAGTGCGTCTGCCAGCGATTCCCGAATTTCCTCCCAACCCGCTGGCGCATTGCCGCTCTCACTGAGCAGCGTTCCATCGACGTCGGAGAAAATGATTCGAGTGCCGGCGGGTGATACGGACACTTCGTGGCCCCCCATCTCAGATGCACTGATAGACGATCGGGCGTAGCTGGCTCGGTTGGCTGCTAAAGTCAAAGGCGTATTAGGGCCGGTCTAAAGACGTTTAAGAAGGAATGAGGGGGGAGCCGTGGTTGGGCTCCGCCCCTCGGTGTCACCCCCAGTTCCCTGGATTTGACATTCCAGGTAGCGCGAAGTATCGCCAAGCCCCATCATTCCGGAATCAGCCCAGAATCAGGTGGCGTAAGTGATTCGTGTTCTTGTGTTTAGCGGGTTCGGACTGGAGATCGACGGGGTCAGCCGTGGCGCAGAACTGGCGCGTCGGCTGGCTGCTGTGCTCGCCATTCTGGCCGCTCACGGAACACGAGGTATCGGCCGCGACCGCCTCCTGCATCTTCTCTGGTCAGAGAGTGATCCGACCCGCGCCCGACACGCTCTCACACAGACACTGTATTCACTGCGGCGACTGCTCGGCGGCGACGAAGCCTTGGTTGGTACAGCCCAACTGGCACTCAATTCCGAGCTTGTAAGCTCCGATGCCTTTGCGTTTGAGCGGGCCATGGAGAACCGCGACGTTGAGGCTGCAATTGCTGCATATCGTGGCCCATTCCTGGATGGTTTCACGGTCAATGGGGCTCCCGAGTTTGAACGATGGGTCGAGGAACGCCGTCTGGCCTATGCCAGAGAGCTTGGAGATCTCCTCGAACGGTCCGCCGAACAGGAGGAAGAGAAGGGGGACTTTGAAGACGCCTCTCAACTTCTGCGCAGAAGAGCTGCCCTCGATCCCCTCGACGCTAACTCGGCGCTGCAGCTAATGAGGGTGCTGGCGCGCGCCGGCGATGTTACTGGGGCGATTCAGCATTCGAGGATCTACGGCGAACTCGTGCGTCAGCAGCTGGAACTGGAACCCGATATCCGCGTCGTGGAGCTGGAGCGCGAACTGGAACGTGGGCTGATCGAACGTGACAACGCGCCCACAGCTGTTCAGGAAGCGACGCAACATCTCCCTGCCCCCGTGGCGATACCCACTGAGCGTGTGATTGCCTGGGTAGGCGCTGCAACGAAGAAGGCAGCTGATTCGGTGCGTCACGCACGTAACTGGTGGCGCAGTCGCTCGCTGGCTTGGCGTGCGAATGTTCTCAGATCGGCTACAGGAATTCTGATTGCGGTTGGAGCAATCCTTCTGGCGGTCAAGATTACACGAATGCTTCGCACTCCGGATCGCTCGGGTGGAGTCGTCGTGCTTCCTTTTCGTGCCTCAGCCGTTGCGCCGGAATTGTCGTTTCTTTCAGCTGGAATACCTGAGCTCCTTTCGAGCGCGCTGGCCGAGCGTGACACGCTGCCGGTGATTGGAGTTGAGCAGATGCAGAACTGGTGGCGCTCCACCTTTCCCGGGCGCGGCTACGTTGTGAGCGATTCGGCTGTCAGGGCGGCACGCTCGCTTGGGGTGCGCCGCGCAGTTACTGGCTCGGTGGTCGGGAATGGAGAGCGCCTGGTTTTGCAGGCGAACGTGGTGGACGTTGATGGGTTTAAAGTTTTGGCCAGTGCCACTGCCGACGCGCCTCTGGATTCCCTATCGCCATTGGTGGAGCGACTGGCAACACTGCTGGTGGCTGATGAGGCGGGCGCTGCGGACGAGGTCGTGCGTCTCGCGCGCGTGACGCCAGAGGGGTTGCGCGCCTTTATCGACGGGCGCGCGGCCTATTCCGGAGGTGATTTTCGTCTGGCGCAGCAGCACTTTACGAGCGCTCTGGCGCACGATTCCACATTTGCTGCGGCGGCCATCGGCCTGGCGCTGGCTTCTGATTGGCTGGATGATGTACGCGGGCGAACGGTCGCATTGGATCTGGCACGCAGTCGAACCGGTCTTCTCTCTAACGAATCGCAACAACAGCTCTCGGCACTTCTCGGCAGCCGCTATCCGGCGCCGCTCATGGGCGCGGAGTTCGCGGCTGGTTGGGAAAGGGTGGCTGCAGGTAGCACAGCAAGGGCTGAACCTCTGCTGGAACTTGGCAGAAGGCTGATGGCAGATGGGGACCTTGCGGGAACGACCAATTCCAGAGAGCGAGCGCGCATTGCTTTTCAACGTGCACTTGAGCGTGACTCTTCACTCATCGCGGCTCGCAGGTTACTGACAGTACTTTCGCTCGACGATGGCAATGCGGATGGAGTGCCGCGCTCACTCTTTAGTGCCGATACGTCTGACGCACTTTACGCCCTTGCCCTGCGCGTCGCTGCAGTCAGGAGCGACGCGGCGGCTCTGGCCGGCGCACGTGAACGCATGTCTCAGGTGAGTAATGACGCGTTGAGGCGTACCTCGCTCACATCTCTTTACTACGGACTGCACTTGAGCGACGGAGTGCGGGCAAATGAGCTGCGGCGGGCGCGGAGCGCCGCCTCGGTAGCGGGGGGAGGTACAGGGAGTGCCATGCGCCTGGACGTCTTATTGGCACAGCATGCGTTTGCGCTCAACGGTGGGAGTTCGCAGCAAGCGCTGGAGGCTACACGCGCATTGCAAGATGAGTCAGCATCTGACGGTGCTCATCTGAGGTTACAAGTTCTGGACGCGATCTATTCCGACGGTGACTCCGCTGCAGCTGGCGAGGCTATTGAGAGGCTGGAGCAGCGCACAGCCGGTGCGCTTGGGGCTTCGACCGATGAGCGTTCTGTAAGACTTGCAGACATCTGTGTGTTAGAGCAGTGGCGCATCTGGCACGGTGATTTTTCTACAACGGAAAGCAGCATAAGGATGCTGAGTCGTCCCGAAGCGACGCGATTTACGGCTCCTGTGATCTCCGGTGGGGCTGCCTGCGCCATTCTTATAGAGGCGATCGCGGAAGGCCTGAGGGAGCTTCCGCGGGCAGAAGACGCGATGGCTCGCGCTGAAGGCCTTGCAATGGTCGGACCGACCGCTGGCGACCTTTGGCAGTACGGCACCCTTGCTCTGGCTAAAGTTCAGGAGCATCGTGGCGAGATTGGCCGGGCATTGGAGCTTGTGAGACGGCGTTCGAGTGCCCGTGGCTGGCCTCGCTACCTCTCGTCGTACCTTCGAATGGAGGCTCGCCTTTCGCGGGAGCAGGGTGACACTGCAGGGGCGCGCGCGGCGTTGCGCCATTTTCTCGCATTGCGTGAGGGCGCAGACGGAAACGCCGCGCAAGAAGCGGACTCCTTGCGCGGCGTACTGCGCGAGCTGGGCTCAAATTGATGCGGCGACTAAATAGCGTCTGACAGGCTTGTAAAATTGAAGTCGCGCACCTTGACCGCGGGGACGACCACCGCGCCACCCGCCTCTGTGCCTGCCAGCCTCTCAGGGCGGCCCATCGCTTCCAGATTGTTGAGCATGAACAGCGGCGAGTCGTTGAATCTGAAATTCTTGACGGAGTGGCTGATCTTTCCATTCTCGATGAGAAAGGTGCCGTCGCGCGTCAGTCCTGTGTAGAGGATCGTGCGCGGGTCAACTTCTCGCAGATACCAGAGGCGTGTCACAAGAATCCCGCGCTGAGTATTGCGAATCATCTCTTCAACACTGCTGTTACCACCACTCATGAGGAACGACGTAGGTGCGCCAGTGGGAGGAACATTCTTCTTCTGTGCCCAGAACCTGGAGTAGTAGAGAGTCTTGAGCACGCCACCTTCGACAAACATCTGCTTGCCCAGCGCCAGTCCATCAAAGTCAAAGGGTTGTGCGCGAACCATCGGGTCAGCCGGGTCGGCATAAATCGATACGCGCTGGTCGAGGATCTTCTCGCCGATCTTTGTACCGCCGCCCTGTTTCACAAATGGTGAACGACCTTCATCGGTGGCGCGCGCGTCTGCATAGAAACCTATAAGCTGGCAGATATCGCCCACCGCCTGCGGTTCCATGATGACCGTATAGCGTCCTGGCTCGATCGCGACAGGCGCCCGCGAAAGGCGTGCTTTTTCGATCGCGCGCTGGCTAATGGCCTGGAAGTCGATCTGCCGCGCGTCGTTGTGCTCACCTCCCGCCCAGCCCGAACCCGTTCCGTCTTTGGTGCGAACCGTAAGCGTGTAGTTGGCGTTAGTTGACCTGTGATAGGCAAACATTCCCTTGCTATTGCCAACGGCAAAAGCGTTGACACCAGTCACGAGGAAGCCGGCTGCCGTGATATCGCCTGCCCGCCTTGCCGGTTCGAGCGCAGTGAGCGCTATTCTGGCTCGTTCGGCGGCGTCCATGTTTGCGGTCGAGTCAAAGAAGGCTTCTACCGGCTGGTACTGCTGCCGAGTCAGCATGGGCATAGCCTCCGGATCGTCGGGAGCAAGTCGCGCCAGCTTTTCGGACTTCTCGACCGCCGCCCTCAGCGCATCGTCTGTAGTCTCGTTGGTGGTAACCACTGCGTGCTTAGGTCCAAACCAGCTCTGGATACCAATGCTCAGATCGGCTACGCCTCCCGCAGTGGACATCTGGTTGTCGGCAAAACGCACGTTCGATTGCACACCGCCGCCGATCTGCACGTCTATTCCTTCGGCTTTGGACATGCCGATTACTCGCTGCACTAGCTGCGTGGCTTCTTCGCGTGAGAGAACCTGCGAGTCTGCCATGTTCATTCCGTTCGTGCCCAGGAGTCTCTTGGGCCGGGCCAGGAGGTCTTGTGATTTCGACATAGCTGTAATCTCCGTTTATGCCTTGCGGCCCGTGTTGATGACGTTGATCTGGCGGAAGCGAGCCGGTACTGATCCGTGGCTCACAGCGTTCACCTGGCCCGGCTGCCCCTTGCCGTCAAAGAAAGATCCCCAGACTTCGTAGCCGCTTCGTCCGCCGATCATGTCCATGGCGTTCCAGAAGTCAGGCGTGCGGATCTGGTATGCAACGTCCTTGAGCATTCCAACGATCTTGCCGCCCCGGATTTCGTAAAAGAGCTGGCCACCAAACTGCGCATTGTAGCGCTGCTGGTCGATGGAAAACGAACCGTCGCCCACAATGGCAATGCCACGATCGGTGTCGGCGATGATGTCTTCGTAGGAGACGTCACGTGTGCCCGGTAAAAGGGACACGTTAGGCATGCGCTGGAACTGTACTGTCGACCAGTTATCAGCGTAGGAACAGCCGTGTGATCGCGTGGGCCGCTGGTTTTTGTCGTACCACCATTTGAGCCAGGTGGCCTGTTCACGTGTGGTCTGGTAGTCGTTTACGACACCGTTCTTTACGATGAGGAACTCGTCAGGCTGCACCCCTTCGTCGTCGTAACCAATCGTGGCCAGCGCTCCCGCCTGAGAGCGGTCGCCCTGAATGTTCATGAACTCCGGGCCGTATTTGAACGAACCCAGGAACTTGTCGGGTGGCGCTACAAACGACGTGCCAGCGTAGTTTGCCTCGTATCCCATGGCACGGTCCAGCTCCGTCGGGTGCGCAATGGACTCGTGAATCGTGAGCCAGAGATGAGAAGGATGAAGCACCAGGTCGTAGCGCCCTACTTCCACCGGTTTGGCCTTCAGTTTCTCGCTCGCTTCTTCACCCCATTTTCGCGAGTTCTCAACGAGATTCTGCTGCAGAACCCACTCGTAGCCGCGACCTACGGGAGGCATCGTGTTGCCGCGATTCTGAAAGTCGGAAAAGTCCGGCGAAACCGCGGTGAACTGCTGCTGAATCGCGCTTTGTACGATAGTCTGTGCTATGACTGAGCCGTCGGTGTTGGCGTAGTTGCGGTCCATCTTTCGGAAGAACATTCCGCTGAAGACGAACTTCACATTTGGCGCCTTCATTCCCTCGGCGTTGGCCTTTATGAGAAGGTCAGCCTTTTGTTCTACGGGAACGCTCCAGGGGTCGATCTCGAAGGCGCTCTTCCAGCTTGCGTCGGGTTGCGCGGGAGCAGGGGCAAGTTCCACGGCCCGGTCACGCGCTATGCGATTGGCTTTGGCGATAGCTACAGCCTCGCGTGCTGCTGCGGCGACACCGTCCTTTGTGAGATTGCGGGAGGCAGCAAAGCCCCATGTGCCGTCGACGAGGGCGCGAACTCCAATGCCAATGGAGTCCGTGTCGACGACGTTGATGATCTGCTGTTCGCGCGTAACCACAAAGTTCTGCAGATACCGGGCTATTCGGGCGTCTGCGTAACCAGCACCCGCAAGTTTGGCTGCGTTGAGCGCATCGAGCAGCAGATCCTTGACCGCGGCGTCCATCGACGTTCGATAGCGCGTGGTTGCGGGCGCATTTTCGAAGGCCTGCGCAGGGTTCAGTGCACCGGAGAGCGCCACGGCGCCCGCTATGGCGCCGCCCTGCCTGATAAAGTCACGTCTGGTTGTCATGGGCCGATTCTGGAGGAGAGCATCACGCGGGGTACTGTTGGAGATTGGCGCTAATGGCCCGGGCCGCAAGGGTCATCGGACCGAAGCTGGTTTCGGCGGGACAAGGCGAGACTACGGGTCGGCAAGTTCGTGGTTTCGCTCGCCTGGTCCCAGCGCCGCCAAGAACAACTGCAAATGGGCATCGTCTAATCGCTGTACGTCGCCCACATTCCCCGGATCATGGCAGCAGCAGAGTCAGGAGCAGTCGAAACGTCAGCGCAGAGCGTGCCTCTGGAGGATTCCGGGGCTCATTCCACCGCCGGGAGCCGCATCATCCCGGTGATATTTGCGGCCGTGACCTTTCTGAACGCAGCGCTCCTTTTTGCAGTTCAGCCCATGTTTTCAAAAATGGTGCTGCCGCTGTTAGGGGGCACGCCAATGGTCTGGAACACCTGCCTGCTCTTTTTCCAGGCGGCGCTCCTGGCTGGCTACCTGTATGCCCACGCATCGAGCCGTTGGTTGCCGACCAGGCGGCAGGGAATGATCCACCTGGCGCTACTTGTAGCGGCGTTGCTGGTGCTGCCGCTCACGGTACCTCGAGACGTAGACCCACCAGCGGGTCTGGTGTTGCCCGTAATTTGGCTACTGGGAATCCTCACGATTTCGCTGGGACTTCCTTTTGTACTTCTGGCGGCCGGTGCCCCGATGTTCCAGCGATGGCTTGCATCTACGAGCCATCGGTCCGCCCGAAACCCGTACGTGCTCTACGTAGCAAGCAACCTTGGCAGCTTTGTTGCACTCATTGCGTATCCCACGCTGATCGAGCCAACCCTTGCAGTGACGAGCCAGACAGTGTGGTGGCTCGGACTCTATTACCTGCTGATAGCTTTTGTCGGAGTGGCTCTCTGGTTCACGCTCCGCTGGGCGCGGACGGACGGCGCCCGGTTGCCACTTCCTGTAGCGGTCGCGGCCGAAGGCACACAGCAAGGCGATATGGTCGAGGAGTCGGAGGCGCCGGAAATCGTGCCGACGGCGGCCTGGAGACTTCGCTGGGTTCTCCTCTCTTTTGCCCCCTCATCGCTACTGATTGGTGTAACGACGTATCTGAGCACTGACGTGGCTGCTGTTCCCCTTTTGTGGGTAGTGCCGCTGGCGCTCTATCTCCTGACATTTGTGATCGTTTTTGCCGAGCGCCCTCTGCTGGGCCGCGGCTTCATGCTCTTTTTCCACGTGTTTGCAGGGCTGGCACTACTGCTCGTGATTGGCATGACCACGGTGAGTGTCAAGGTTCTGGCGTTACACATCGTGGGATTCTTCGCAGCTGCAATGGTCTGTCATCGCGAGCTGGCCGACTCCCGTCCGGCACCTGAGTACCTGACCGAGTTCTATCTGTGGATGTCGGTGGGCGGCCTGCTGGGTGGCGTATTCAACGTTCTCGTTGCGCCGATGCTGTACAACAGCGTGCTCGAGTATCCGCTCGCACTGCTCATCGCGTTTGGACTGCGGCCTGCACTGGGCCGCTACAATACCGGACGACTGGCAGTGGCGCTCGATCTGGCAATTCCGCTCGCCCTTTACTGGATCCTGCGTGGGGCATTTCAGATAGAAGTTCCAACGGGCAAGTGGGCTACAGCTGCTACCTGGGGAGTACTGGGGTCCGGTGCCCTCGCGGCCGCGGCATTCTATAGGCGACCGCTCCGGCTGGCACTAGCTGCGGGGGCGCTCTTTTTTGCTATTGAGCATCGCGATTCCTCGTCGCAGGACAGTCTGATCTACCAGCGCCGGAGCTTCTTTGGCGTCTACAAGGTGCATCGTTACGGCCAGTACCTGCTGTTGCAGCACGGTACGACCACGCACGGAGCCCAGAACCTGGCGCCTGGCCATAGCCATGAGCCACTGACTTACTACCACCGCATGGGTCCTTTAGGGGATCTGTTCGCCGAAGTCACCGATACAACGGTGCGTCGCAACGTAGCGCTCGTAGGCCTGGGAACCGGAACGAGCGCGTGCTACGCTCATCAGGACGAGGAGTGGACCTTTTACGAGATCGACCCGGTCGTCGTGGAGATTGCCAGCTCAGGGGCACTCTTTACGTACCTCAAGGACTGCGCCCCCCAGAGCAGAATAGTCGTTGGAGACGCGAGGCTGTCTCTGGAGGATGCCCCCGACGCGAGCTACGACATGATCGTGCTCGATGCCTTTAGTTCAGACGCCATTCCGGTGCACCTTATAACGAAAGAGGCACTGGCACTATATCTCAAAAAACTCAAAGACGACGGTACCATAGCATTTCACATCAGCAACCGATACCTCGATCTTGAGCCGGTGCTTGTGGAACTGGCGCGCGACGCACGAATGGCCGGTGCAGCGCGAGACGCCGGTGCTACAGAAGAAGAGCGGGCGTCGATGTACTATGCTTCGCGCTGGGTAGCACTATCTAGACATGCATCCGTCCTCTCCAACCTGGTGACCGAGAGAGGATGGAATGTGCTCGAACCATCGGCTGATGTTCGGCTCTGGACCGATGACTTTACTGATATCATCGGGATACTCAAGCACTGAGTCAGGGCATGTAACCTGACTGAAACTCCTTGAGCTGCAACGTGATGCTTCCAAAGGCAACGTGCGTCTCCATGCGCACCATCATGCGACGCTCATCGTCGGTGAGCCAGATCTCGGCGCGACCATTCTGACCAAAGATTCCGCGAGTTTTAAAGCGTGGACGCAGGACGACCGCCTTGAACTCGCCCGCCGGTACCGAAACCTTCTCGCGTCTTGCAACCGTTACCTGGACCGGGTTCTTGTCTGGCTTGTAGTAGCGAGCGTACTGATAGGTACGCCCATCTTCCAGAGGTTGCGTCCGGGTAAAAAACAGGAACGATGCTTCATCGAGTGGCGCTGCAACCGTGGCTGATTCGGGCTTGGTCTTTACCTGCCACTCGTCGCCGCGCTTGCGCCATTCGACCTCGTGATAGACGCCGCGATCCGGATAGATCTCGACTGAATCCTTTTCGTGCTTGCCCCCCTGAACCAGTTCCTGCACATAGCGCAGCGAATGAAACGTCTCTACATCGACCCAACTCTGGAGTACATCATTTACCCGAAAGCCTGGTACGCCGGCCGTGATTTCGAGTCTCAGATGCCAGGCTTCGCGGCCGCGCACGGTATCGAGGCCAACTACTTCCATGCGCCCGGTACCAACATTCAAGAAGCCGTACTTGACGTCATAGACCAGAGTCTCGCCCGCTCCAAAGGGCGTGCGAAAGTCCCCGTTCTGCGCCTGCAACGTAGACGTGGATACTGCCAAGGCGATGGCCGCGGTATGGATGAGCTTCTGCACTTATCTTGGTTTGATTCAGCTGGCAAACTGCGCCGTAGCGCCTGGACAGGCTGCCGAGCCTCATTTGAATAAATCCGTGTAGTGGGCGAAGTGGTTCCAGACTGGCCCTTGAGGACGTTGACGGGTTGGAAGCTGTTATACCCCGACAGTGGCCTCGCCAATTTGGCGCCCAAGGCGCACTCTACTGAAAGACCGACATGAGGCGTCGGTGGCAACTTGGGCATGTACGCCACAGGACTGGAAAAGATGCGATTTCAGGGACGAAATGACGTTCACGACGTCTGCATTGTGGGTTCGGGCGCTGGCGGAGCCATGACGGCTCACGCGCTTACAGCGGCCGGAGCCGAAGTATTGATGCTGGAAGCCGGTGAGTGGTGGGACAACACCAAGGATTCAGCGATGCTCTCGTGGCCTTATGAGAGCCCGCGACGTGGACGTTCCACGCCGGAGCGGCCGTTTGGCGAGTTCGACGCTTGTATTGGTGGCTGGAGCGTTGAAGGTGAGCCCTTCACCAAAGCGCCGGGAACCGAGTTTGACTGGTGGCGGGCCCGCATGCTCGGCGGACGCACAAACCATTGGGGCAGGATATCGCTCAGGTTCGGACCAGACGACTTCAAGCGGCACTCGATCGACGGGCTGGGAGACGACTGGCCGATCAGCTACGAGGACGTGAAGCCGTGGTACGACCGTGTTGACCGGCTCGTTGGAATATTCGGGAGTGTAGAGAATCTGCCCAACCATCCTGACGGGATTTTTCATCCGGCGCCGGAACCGCGCTGTTACGAAATGCTGGTCAAGGACGCATCTGACAAACTGGGGATAACGTGCATTCCAGCTCGGCTATCTGTAATCACGCGGCCATTGAATGGCCGGGCCCCGTGTCACTATTGCGGCCAGTGCAACCGCGGCTGCATGACGAACTCCAATTTTTCGTCACCCAACGTCCTGCTATTTCCTGCGCAGCAGACGGGCCGTCTCACCATAAAGACCGGCGCGATGGCACGTGCGGTAGAGACGGATGAATCCGGGCGCGCTACTGGCGTCTACTACATCAACAAAGCGACTGGTCAGGAGGAGTTTGTTCGGGCCAGGGTCGTGGTGCTGGCCGCGAGCGCATGTGAGAGCGCCAGGATTCTGCTCAATTCGTCGTCGTCGCGTTATCCCAATGGACTTGCCAACTCCAGCGGAGTTGTTGGCAAGTATCTCACAGACACGACCGGTTCCGACGTTGCGGGCTTTTTTCCGCAGCTCATGGATCACATACCGCACAACTGCGACGGTGTTGGTGGGGGGCACATCTATATGCCATGGTGGCTCAACAATGCCGGCCTCGATTTTCCACGTGGCTATCACATCGAGGTATGGGGTGGCCTGGGAGTGCCTTCGTACGGATTTGGAGGGGGGATTCAGAACAGACCGCTTTCAGCAGGCGGCGGCTACGGCGTTTCACTGAAAGAAGAGTATCGACGCTACTACGGCTCCACGGTGGGTTTCTCCGGCAGGGGTGAGCAGATACCTAACGAGCATTGCTACTGCGAACTCGATCCTGCGGAAAAGGATCGTTGGGGAATCCCTGTTCTGCGCTTTCACTGGAAGTGGACCGATCATGAGATCCGGCAGGTGAAGCACATGCAGGAGACTTTCCGCTCACTCATCCGGGAAATGGGAGGAGAGCCAACGAGTGAAATGCCGACCGAAGAGAAAGGCTTTGGCATTTCAAACGGAGGGTCGATTATCCACGAGCTCGGTTGTGTACGGATGGGCTCCACCAGCGAGAACTCGGCGCTGAATCAATGGAGCCAGGCATGGGACTGCAAGAATCTTTTTGTGACTGACGGAGGCCCATTTGTGTCGCAATGTGACAAGAATCCGACCTGGACCATTATGGCTCTGGCCTGGCGCACTGCAGACTATATCGCACGCGAACGCAACGCGGGGAACCTGTGATGATAAACGACGACCTGACAAACATGCCGTTGCCGGTGTCGCGCCGTACCGTCATCAAGCTGCTGGCTGCAGCTCCCCTGGCACACTTTGCGATCGCCTGCTCAGACGTGGAACGCGCTGCACAAAGGGCGGCGGACTCGCTGGCCAGCGCAGTGCCCTTTACTCCTCAGTTCTTTTCCCGGGATGAGCTCGACCTCGTGCGTCAGCTAGCTGACATCATTATTCCGCGCGATGCACGCTCAGGTTCAGCGTCCGACGCCGGTGTGCCCGAATTCATGGACTTTATAATGATGGCGTATCCCTCGATGCAGGAGCCGATGCGAGAAGGACTCAAGTGGCTCGAAAGTGAGTGCGCTACGACATTCGGAAAACCCTTCGGTCAGACAAATGACGCTGAGCGAGCGGCGATTCTGGACAGAGTTGCATACCCCAAACGAGCGGCGGCGAAGGACGAGGATGGAGTTGCCTTCTTCTCGCGCTTTCGCGACCTCACTGCATCGGGATTCTGGTCAAGCCGGATCGGAGTGGAAGATCTGGAATACCAGGGCAACAAACCCCAGGCTCGTTGGACCGGTTGCCCTCCAGCTGCTGTCAAAAAGGCGCGCACGATCCAGTCGCCGCGGACATAAAGAAAAACGAGCCTCCTTGTAAGGAGGCTCGTTTTACAGTAACCGTGATCTCTACTTGGTCATCGCGATAGGCGTCATCGTGATGTCGAGGTTGTGACTCACTCGCACACCATAGATACCATCAAAACTCTTGAGCTTGTCGGCTCCAACGAGGTCGCTCGCATTCCACGTTTGGACAGCCGTGCCGTTGATAACGCAGCTCGCTTTGCCGTCTGCTACGCGCCAGCCGATCTCATTGGTGGCAACACCCGATGCATCTGCCTTTTTGATGGCAGGACTGGCCACTCTGTCGGCGATCGTCACGACATCGGCGCCATGGAAATACTTGGCAGCATAGTTTCCATTGGCGTACACGATGCAGTATGCAAAGGCCTGGTTTGCAGTCTCAAGATCAGAACCCCCGATAAAGATTCCGTATGAATGGGGATGGCCGGGATTGTGCTTGTTCTCCGTGAACGTGGCCTTGACCTCATAGTTTCCTGCGGCCTTGTTCGCGTCATTCCAGTAGATCGCGGCAGGTCCGATTTTGAGGTCAATCTTGTTGCCAGACATCGCGAACTTGGAGTCGTTCACGGTCTTGCCCTGGGACGCGGCTCTTGCGTCCACCTTTCCCTTCCAACCCGATACGGTGATACCACCGCCGGCAACTGTACGATCTGCGTCCTGCGCCAGACCCAGTGCGGGCAGCGCAACAATTAGAGCAATCGCTGGGACGATGCGCATACTTCCTCCAACTCCGGTTTGATTCAGGTTAAGTGACCGGCAGGCTGATCTTCTGCCAGACTGAAGACTGAAAAGGTGCAGAATGTAGCCGTCAAGCGGTAGCCGCTTGACCTAATCCTGTCATCTGAGTGCACGAGGCCGCCTGGCGCGCCAGCTCGTCAGCTATCCACGGTCAATCCCCGACAACCGTGGAGGTCCAAAGCCCCACCTGCCATTTGGGGGGTACGTCATTGCGCCGCTCGGACATACAGGTCATGATGAGCCTGTGACGGGGAGCATCTGCTACCAGGCCATCGGTAATCGGGGTCCCTACACATTGTTTGCGTTTGTCTCACTTTCGGGATCTGGAGGGTGAAATGACGCTATCGCGAACCACGGCCCCGCGGATCATGACGCAGAAGCCGCGTGATGATGAACTTGATGTATTCGGCCTGACGCACGCGGGACGTGTGAGGGCCGAGAATCAGGATCATTTTCTGATCTGCTCGCTCCACAAGCGCATGCAGATCCATAGCACGAGCATGCCCGAGTCCGAACTGATTTCGCCCGACACGCAGCGACTCGCCTTTCTGGCCATGGTGGCTGATGGAGTTGGCGGCGGCGTTGGTGGTGAAACGGCAGCAAGAGACACGCTTCGGAATGTCACCGACTATGTGATGCACAGCATGCACTGCTACTACACAGCAGACGCGACAGACGACGAGGGGTTTGCGCGCTCCCTCGAAGAGGCTGCGCTTGGTTGTCACAACCGCATTGCCGAGAAGGCCACCACCGACCCGTCGCTAAGGAGCATGGCTACTACCCTGACTTTGATACTTGGGGTGTGGCCGCGCCTCTACTTGCTCCAGGTCGGCGACAGTCGCTACTACATGTTTCGCGAGGGAAAGCTCACCCAGGTCTCGCGCGACCAGACGCTGGCTCAGGACATGATTGACATGGGTGTGCTGCGGAGGCACGACGCCGGCGGTCGCTGGTCCAATATCCTTTCGAGTGCGATTGGTGGACCCAACTCGCAGCCCGTCGTTACTGCGGTCGAAAACGACTGGGGATGGGTGCACCTGCTTTGCAGCGATGGGCTGACCAAACACGTTTCCGACGAGCGCATTGCGGAACGGCTGCGAACCATGGAGTCCGCACGGCAAGTATGTCACGATCTACTCAACGATGCCCTTGAAGATGGCGGAACCGACAACATCACGATCTTTGTTGGACGAGCAGTCAAGAGAGTCCAGTAGCGTAGAATCACCTGAGAGTAACTCCGGTATCACGCGACGTTCATTTGCTTTTGCAGGTGTTGCGGGGGCGGCGGTTCTCGCCAGTGGCCACCTGCCATCAATTCACGTGCACCGTGCGGACCATGCGCTGATCATTCGCAACGGTCTTGTCTTTGATGGCACAGGACGACCCGGAGAACGCCGCGACGTTGCCATCGACGGTGATCGCATTAGCGCCGTCGCCGCGCACGTGCCTGGGAAAGGAAGCACAGAAATCGATGCCACAGGTTTGTGCGTCTCGCCCGGCTTTATTGACGTTCACTCGCACGGAGATGGTTCGCTCTCCAGCGATCCGCGTGCGGAATCTGTAATCCGTCAGGGCGTTACAACGATCATTGTGGGTCAGGATGGCAGTTCGAGAGGCACCGAAGCTGGGGCTTTCACTTCGCGCTTTGCATCATTAGAGCAGTTGCACCCTGCGGTAAACGTTGCCTCTATGATTGGTCTGGGTTCGGTGCGTGGCGCAGTTGTAGGGCAGGACGATCGCCCTGCTACCAACGCAGAAGTCGAGCGCATGACCTCCATGGTTGAAGCGGCGCTCAACGAAGGAGCATGTGGTGCCTCATCCGGGCTCGAATACACTCCCGGGGCCTTTGCCTCCAAGGACGAGCTCATAGCACTTTGTCGTCCGCTGGCATCTCGTGGTCTGCCCTATGCGACACACATGCGAAATGAAGACGACCACCTCCTGGACTCGATCGAAGAATCAATAGCCGTGGCCGAAGGGGCAAAGTGTCCGTTGCAGATCTCGCACCTCAAGACCCAGGGACCACGCAACTGGGGAAGGCTCGACACGGTCTTCGAGCGCATCGAGCGAGCAAAGTCTTCAGGACTGGACGTTGCATTCGATCGCTACCCATACATTGCATATCAGACCGGCCTCACCAACCTCTTTCCTGTTTGGAGTCGTGACGGTGGGAACGCCGCCTTTCTCGTTCGCTTGACTGATCCCGCCGTGGCTCCGCGAATCAAGAATGAAACGCTGGCCAAAGTGGAGCTGATCGGAGGCTGGGATAACGTGCTCGTTGCGAGTGTGCGCGACTCAGCAGATCGTGCCGCCGAAGGCAAGCGCCTGGGCAGCTACGCCAAAGGTCTTGGCCGCGACCCGTATGAGGAAGCCGTCGCGATGCTGAAGCGAAACAACGCAAGCATAGGAATGGTTGGCTTTGCAATGAGTGAGGAGAACCTCGACCGGATCCTCGCGCATCCGCTTGGAATGGTCTGCAGTGACGGTGGAGGATTTGCCGTAGAAGGCCCTACCCGCCGCGGAAACCCCCACCCACGCGGAATCGGTTCATTTCCGCGCGTACTTGGTCGCTATGTACGGGAGCGCAAGGCTCTGACTCTGGAGCAGGCCATCCACAAGATGACCGGATTTCCGGCGTCGCGCGTCAGGCTTGGAGACCGCGGAAGGATCGCGGTGGGAGCTGCCGCAGACATAGTCGTATTTGACGCCAATCGAGTCGCAGACCGGGGAACTTTTGAACAGCCATTCCAATACCCTGTAGGTATCCACACCGTACTCGTTAACGGCAAAACGGCAATTGCGGGAGGTGAGCGCCAGTCCACTCAGGGGACAGGCAGGGCTCTCAAACCTTCTGCAACAAATAGCTAGGACCTTTTGACGGAGGAAACCATGTCCCAGGAAAAGATTCGCGACGCCCTGGAGCGCAACGTAAAGGCCGTTACCCTCAGACCATCGGTAGGACAGGGAACCGCAGTTACAAGAGTGAAGTGGAAAGACGGTTTGAGTTGTGAGGCAGAAGAAGGCCAGTGGAAGCTCACTATAGGAATGACGGAGAAATACGGCGGCAGCAATGACGGACCAAACCCTGGAGTGTACGGCCGCACGGCACTCGGGTCTTGCCTCACTATCGGATACATGATGTGGGCGGCACGTCTGGGAATTCCCGTCCGCTCTCTCGAAGTCGAGATCCACGCCGACTACGACGTGCGCGGTGAACTCGGCGCCGACGACTCGGTGAGACCAGGTTACAAGAAGATTCGCTATGTGGTCTCGGTCGATAGTGACGCCTCTCAGTCCGAGATAAGCGATTGGCTCGATACCGCTGACAGGTACAGCTCGTGGCTGGACGATCTGGCAAACCCGGTCCCCATGGAGCGAGAGGTGAAAATCGTGTCGGCTAGCCCGGCCTGAGCCTATGGAAGCAAATCTCCAGCGTCGCGTTCAGCGCTACGGCTGGGACAAGGCGGCTGAGTTCTACGAGGGCTTCTGGGCAACACAGCTACGCCCTGCGCAGGATCTCATGCTGCAGCTCGCTGGCATCTCCAGAGGAGAAAGAGTTCTGGAGCTCGCAAGTGGAACCGGACTCGTGACCTTCAGGGTCGCAGGGGTCCTGGGTGACAGCGGGCGGCTTGTTGCCACTGACCTCTCCCAGAACATGGTCGACAAGCTCGTGGCGAGTGCAAAAGAGCGGGGCGATAGCATCGAAGTCCATCGCATGGACGCCGAAGCACTCGAGTTGCCGGACGCATCGTTCGACGTCGCCATCTGCGCCCTGGGACTCATGTACTGCCCGGATCCAGTCGCAGCACTACGCCAGATGCACCGCGTTCTCGCACCGGGAGGACGAGCTGCAGTTGCCGTTTGGGGTGCGCGGCGCAACTGCGGATGGGCCGAGATTTTCCCGATCGTTGAAAAGCGAGTCGCCAGTGAGGTATGTCCACTTTTCTTCCAGCTCGGCAACGCGGACGCGCTAACAGAAGCCTTTAAGATCGCAGGCTTTTCATCGGTGGAATCAAGACGCCTGAACGTGACGCTCCACTACGCCGATGCGGATGCGGCACTCGGTGCAGCCTTTGCCGGTGGACCCGTTGCGCTGGCATACTCGCGCTTTGATTCTGAAACGCGCGACAGTGCCCACGCCGAATACCTCGAGTCCATCGAGGGGTTCAGGCGAGGTAACGCCTACGAGATTCCAGGTGAGTACGTAGTTGCCCGAGCGCTCCGCTAAGTGCTAGCGATCGAGCTTCGCAATTCTGGCCAGGTGGCGGCCTCCCTCAAAGGGCGTGTCCAACCAGGTATCTACAATCCGGCGAACCAGGTCCTCCGACAGGAGTCGCTCACCGATTGAGATCATATTGGCGTCGTTGTGCGCGCGGGCTAGACGTGCGGTCTCCTCGCTCCAGCAGAGTGCACAGCGAACGCCTCGGATTCGGTTTGCTGCCATAGCCTCGCCGTTCCCGGATCCACCCAGAACGATGCCCCGCGAGCAGTCACCGCTTGCCACGGCTTGCGCGGCAGGCATGATAAAGTCGGGATAGTCCACCGAGGCTTCGGAGTCTGTGCCGAAATCGACGACCACAAACCCACGGTCGGCGAGAAAAGGAACGAGCATCGATTTGTATCTGAAGCCAGCGTGGTCAGACGCGATGGCTATTCGAAGTGGTTCGGCGGATTTATGGCTGGAAGTCATCGATTTCGGATGGGACCGGGAAAAATAGTCGGTGAGTGCGGAGCGGCATTCACAGTTGCGTGCCGCGCTCTATCTTCTCTTGAGACCACCTGTGTTCGCTACCCTAACTACCTCTGTTCTGATGCGACGCCTCCACCTTTCGGTCGCCCTGGCTCTCCTGATAGCTGGCTGCGCGCCAGCGGAAAACGCCGAGCTTTCACCGGCGCTTTCTTCCATAACTCCAGACGGCCTCCTCCAGCACATCCGGGTGCTCAGTTCCGACGCCTACGAGGGCCGGGCTCCGGGAACTCCTGGTGAAGACAGCACTATTGCCTACCTCGAATCACAATTCCGCGGTATGGGCCTGGCTGCGGGCAACCCCGACGGCAGCTACATACAGAATGTAGGAATGATCGGGTTCACCTCTGTTCCCACGGCAACTGTACGCGTCGCCGGCAAGACTCTTCCGCTGCGGTTTCCCGAAGACTATGTAGCCGTTTCGCGTCACGACCGACCGAGGATCGACGTGACGAACTCAGACGTCGTCTTTGTAGGCTACGGAGTCGTCGCACCCGAGTATGGATGGGATGACTACAAGGACGTGGATGTTCGCGGAAAGACGATCGTCATGTTGATTAACGATCCGCCCCTCCCATCGGCCTCCGACACGACTCAGTTGGACGAGACGATGTTCAAGGGCAAGGCCATGACGTACTATGGGCGCTGGACGTACAAATACGAGATAGCCAGTGAAAAGGGCGCCGCAGCTGCAATTATCGTCCACGAAACGGGACCCGCTGGCTATCCTTATGAAGTCGTGGTAGGAAGCTGGGCGCGCGAGAATCTCGACATTGATCCCTCGGATCCAAATCGTGTTCCTGTAGAAGCCTGGATTCAGCTCGACAAGGCAAAAGAAATCTTTGCGGCCGCCGGACAGGACTTTGATTCGCTCAAGGAACAGGCGCTGCGGCGCGATTTCCGCCCAGTCTCATTGGGTGCAGTGGCAAACATTCGTGTAGCCAACACCACTCGTCGGATTCAGTCACGTAACGTTGTAGCCAAGCTCGAAGGCTCGGACTCGACTCTGCGCGACGAATACGTGGTCTATACGTCGCACTGGGATCACCTGGGTCGCGACACCACGGCGACCGGAGATCAAATCTTTAATGGTGCGCTCGACAACGCGTCGGGAACCTCAGGGCTCCTCGAACTGGCAAAAGCCTTCAAGGCGCTGCCGACGCCGCCGCGGCGCAGCATCATTTTCCTGGCCGTAACGGCTGAGGAGAAGGGACTCCTGGGTGCCAAGTACTACGCTGAGAACCCGCTGTATCCGCTGGACAAGACAGTCGCCAACATCAACATGGATGGCGTTAATCAGTGGGGAGCCACGCGCGACCTTGTAATCATTGGCTCTGGCAATTCGACCATGGATGACGAACTGGTCTCCGTCGCTGGAGCGAAGGGCCGGATGGTGAGTCCCGATCCGGAACCCGAAAAGGGGTTCTTCTACCGTTCTGATCAGTTCGAGTTTGCCAAGCAGGGAGTGCCGGTGCTCTACACTGATTCTGGCATCGACTACATCGGTAAGGATTCGACTTTCGCCGAGCAAAAGCGGCAGGAGTACACCGCCAACGACTATCACAAGCCAAGCGACGAGATCAAGCCGGACTGGGATCTGACGGGCGCTGCTGAGGACCTCAAGCTGCTCCTCGAGGTGGGCTACCGGGTGGCGCAGTCCGAAACGTGGCCTGTGTGGAAGGAGGGTGCCGAGTTCAAGGCCAAGCGTGAGGCGATGTTGGCTAAGTGAGAGTTTAGAGGGGCTGACTGGCCAAGGGGCTGAGGGCGATTCAAATCCGGGTGACACAATTTTGTTGTCGCTCAGCCCCAGCCCCCACCCCCCAGCCCGGCCGCCTGTCAGCCCCTGGCAGTTCCTCAGCCTCTGGCCGTTCCTGTGCGTATACTCTAGCCGGCAGATTCAGCGCCAGCGGTAGTCTCCCGCAATCCCCAGTAATGGAGTTCCCATGCACCCCGTCAGCCTAGCAAGAACGAGTCGAATCGCGGCTGCAATTCTCATCGGCTTGAGCGCCGGGACACTTGCAGCACAGAACGCGGCCTCCACGTGGAATCCCAAGGAGGTACTGGCAACTGAGACGTATGTTCGTCCGCCAGAGGCAATCGAGCGTTTGGTAGCTGCGCCGCGCCAGAACAATGTCGGGCTCGAGAATCTGAGTCCAGACGGGAAGTATTTCCTGGATGCAAAGAGCAACGGATTGCCGACGCTGGCTGCCTACGGCAAGCCGCATCTTTACTTCGGCGGACTTTCTGTTGATCAAAAGGCTAATCGTGCGCGGAACATGACTACGCGCGGAGCAGCGGGCCTTCAGATCATAGACGCCCTCACGGGTCGCGCTCGCCAGATCGAGACACCTGCGGGAGCGTCGGTCAGTGCAGCGGAGTGGTCACCCGATGGTTCGCAGGTGGCGTACATCGCGAATTTTGATGCTTCTACGAGGTTGTATATAGCTGACGTAGCGTCGGGCAAGTCGCGCCAGGTTACGGCAACGCCGCTCAACGCCACGTTGGTCACATCGCTGGACTGGACGTCCGATGGCCGTCAGGTACTGACGGTTCTTATTCCCGACGCGCGCAAGCCTGCGCCCGAGAGACCAGCTCTGGAAACGGGCCCGCTGGTCAGGATCACAGATACGACCAAGAATCCGCAGCGCGTGTTCTGGTCACTGCTCCGCGATCCATTTGAGAAGGATCTGATGAAGTACTACATCAGCGGACAGTTAGCGCTCGTTGACGTCAAATCTGGTGCAGTCAAAAAAATCGGTTCGCCTTCGTTGATCTACCGCGCTGATGCTTCACCTGATGGCAAGTACGTCAAGGTGACGCTGATGCAGGAGCCATTCTCGTACATCGTTCAGTACCAGAGCTTTCCTCAGGTCGATCAGGTCTGGGATCTCGACGGACGTGTGGTAGCAGAACTTGCCAAGCGTGAAATGCGAGATGGCCCCAGCGATGGCCCGGGAGGTTCCAGCGCCGATACCACGGCTCGCGATTTCGAGTGGATGCCGGACGGAAACGGGCTTTACTACCTCAAGCAGGATGCAGCACCGCCGGGAGCAAGGAACGCAGACTCGTCTGACGCCCCGCGAGGTCAGAACGCTCCTCGCCGTAAGGACCGGCTCTATCAGTGGGCTGCGCCATTCCAGCCTGGAACCCAGAAGGTGTTGGCCGAGAGCGACAACCGCATAAGCGGCGTGCTGATCAGCGAGGACGCTTCGATGGCGTTCATCGCGGAAAACACGAGTGGTACGGGGACGATGTACGCGGCCTACTTTAATGAGCCTGGTAAGCGTTACCAGCTCTGGAGGCTCCGTGGCATCAATGCGAGCCTGGGTGGGGGCTTTGGTTTTGGTGGAGGTGGTGGTGGAAGAGGTGGCACGGGCGCGGACTCCGTGACGTTCTACCAGCATCCCGGCACCATCATGACGGAGACAGCAAAATCGGGAGTGCGTGTGCCGCTTCTGTCGAGCGATGGACGTTATGCGTATTTTGAGGGCACGCGCTATTTCAAGGATTGGGAAAATCAGGCGCCTCGCGGATTCCTTGACCGTGTTGAAATAAAGACCGGAAACAAGGAGCGTTTGTTTGAGGGAAGCGCCGAGGTATTCGAGACGGTTACGGCGGCGCTGGACAACGACATGAAGAAGATCGTCATCCATCGTGAATCGCCCAGGATGGTTGGCGATGAGTACCTGCGTGATATGGCGACAGGTGCCACGACCAAGCTCACCAACAACGTGGATCCGGCGCCGGAATTCACCAACGCTGAGCGTCGCAAGATCCGCGTCACACGTTCGGACGGCATCAGCTTTGTGGTGAACGTTACGCTTCCACCAGGATACCGCGAAGGAACCAAACTACCCGCTATGTTCTGGCTTTATCCGTACGAGTTTACGGACCAGGCCGGGTATGAGCGGACGCTACGCACGGAGAATATCAACAGGTTCCCGCAGGGCGGGCCGCGCACCATCGAGTATCTGGTTACACAGGGATATCTCGTGGCGAACTTCAGTCCGCCGATTATTGGGGAGCAGGGTCGCATGAACGACAACTACGTGTCGGATCTGCAGCGGAATCTGTACGCGGTGATCGATGAACTGGATCGGCGCGGGTTGATCGACCGTCAGCGGCTAGGTATTGGTGGCCACAGCTATGGCGCATTCACGACGGCGAATGCACTGGCTCACACTCCGTTCTTCAAGGCTGGGATCGCCGGCGACGGTATGTACAACAGGTCACTGACGCCAAACGGGTTCCAGTACGAGCGGCGTGATTTCTGGGAAGGGCAGGAGACCTACATCGAAATGTCACCCTTCTTCCATGCAGACAAGATGCAGGGTGCGCTCTTGATGTACCATTCGATCGAAGACCAGAACGTGGGCACGGCATTGATCAGTTCAGAACGCATGCTTCACGCTCTGGAGGGACTGGGCAAGACTGCGTCTCTCTACATGTATCCGTATGAGGATCATGGACCAGCCACGCGGGAAACGCTGCTGGACCAGTGGGCGCGCTGGACGGCCTGGCTCGACGTCTATGTAAAGAATGCAGGACAGGATCAGTCTCCCAAGGTGACGTCCTGACACAAAGCTGGCACAAAGCGCCCCACCCATCCGGGTGGGGCGTTTTGTTATATGGTCTCGTTGCCAATGTCGTGTCCACGGCGGTAGGTTCGAGGCATCCGTTATGAGTCACGCCAACAAGGACCTGGACATGTTTCGGCGCACTCTCATTCGCGTAATGACCGTGCAGGTGATAGCGCTCGCCCTGCTGTGGCTGCTGCAGGCGCGCTACAACCTCTGAGCAAACCATCACGTGCATCCGCTAAACTGGACCATCGTCATCGTATACCTGGTGTACGTGGTATACGACGGAATTCGTCGCGCTAAAGGCACCAACGAAATAGAAGGCTACTTCCTGGCCAATCGGAACCTGCCATGGTGGGCGGTGGGCCTATCGGTAATGGCAACGCAGCTCTCTGCGGTGACCATGATCGGGACCACGGGACAGGGAGCCACCGACGGCCTGCGTTTCATCCAGTTCTACTTCGGGCTGCCGCTGGCAATGGTGATTCTGGGCGTCACGCTCGTGCCCTTCCTGCACGGATCAAAAGTCTTTACTGCGTACGAGTATTTGGAGAAGCGCTTCGATGCCCGCACGCGCTCACTCACAAGCTTTCTCTTTCTTGTTTCACGTGGAATGTCGTGCGGCACCATCATTGCCGCGCCAGCTGTAGTCTTTTCAGCCATCTTTGGGTGGCCGGTCAGCTGGTCTGTAGCGCTCATAGGCATTCCCACTGTTGTGTACACGATGATCGGTGGTGTGCAGGCGGTGACCTGGGCCGACGTCAAGCAGATGGTATTGATAGTAGGAGCGCTTGTGGTGATCGCGCTCGTACTCATCTTCAAACTCCCCGTATCACCCGACCAGGCGCTCTCGATAGCAGGAGAGGCGGGCCGAATGCGGGCCTTTGATTTTTCCTTCAATATCAACGAGACGTACACGTTCTGGTCCGGAATCATCGGCGGCACGTTCCTGATGCTTTCCTATTTTGGTACGGATCAGAGTCAGGTGCAGCGATATCTGACTGCGCGCTCTGTTGATGAAGCCCGCAGTTCTCTGCTCATGAGCGCCTACTGGAAGATCCCTCTTCAGGCACTCATCCTGATCATAGGCGTCCTGGTATTTGTCTACTATCACTTCCAGCCGCAGCCGCTGCTCTTTAACCCTGCGCACGAGCAGCGTGTTCAGCAGGCAGACACCGCACGCTGGGCCGAACTCTCAGCTGACTATGTGGTGGCCCAGGAAGAACGTAGAACGGCCGCCCTGGCAATCCACAACGACCAATCCGAGGCAGCTGGCGCAGTGGGTGACGCATTCCGTGCTGCAGAGGCCAAAGTCCGCGGGATTCGCGCCGAGGCTCTTGATATGGCCGAACAGGTCACCGGTGAGCCTTCGCGCGACGTCAACTACATCATGCCCCGCTTCGTCCTCGACGAACTCCCCCTGGGCCTCGCAGGAATATTCATAGCCGCGGTGATGGCTGCTGCTATGTCCAGTATAGCTGCCGAACTGAATTCGCTCTCAACGGCAACCGTTATCGACTTTTACCGGCGCTGGATCAAGGCCGATGGCTCTGACGCGCACCTGCTGACCGTCTCCAAAGCTGCAACAGCCGTCTGGGGACTCTTTGCCTGCGTAGTGGCTACGTATGCAGTTTCGCTTGGCTCGCTGATCGAAGTGGTCAACCGCTTTGGTTCATTCTTCTACGGTTCGATTCTTGGGGTGTTCATTCTGGCGATGATCCCCACCACCAGAGCTCGCGGCGCATTCTTTGGCCTCATTGCGGGCATGGTCACCGTAGGAGCGGTCTCGTTTGGCGCTCCCTCCATCTCGTTTCTCTGGCACAATGTGGTTGGAGCCGTAACAGTGATGCTGGTAGGGTCGCTATTGAGCGCTGGCGGTTCGACCACGCGAGCCCAAGGAGCTTGATTGGAATGGCAGGAGGAAAAATGTGAGGCGATGAGGCGTGAGACAGCGAGTACTGAGTAACAGAAAGCGGAAGAGAGGGCTTCTGGCCAAGGATGAATCAATCAAGGATCTGACGCATGGCAAAAGACCATCTTGGTGTAGGATTTATTGGATCCGGGTTCAACACGAGATTTCACATTCAGGCGTGGCGCGGCGTCCGCGACGCCAGTGTCGCAGGTGTGTGGAGCCCTACCTCTGCGAATGCCACAAACACCGCCAGGCTTGCTCGCGACCTCGACGTTGGCGACGCTAAACCCTACAAAAGTATTGCTTCAATGGTCGCCGACCCGGCCATCGACGCGATCTGGCTCTGCGGTCCAAACAACGCGCGCATAGAAAACGTCGAAGAGATCGTCGACACGATCGCGCGCGGCCGGGGAACGCTCAAGGGCCTCGCCTGTGAAAAACCGCTGGCCCGGAACGTTGCAGAAGCCAAAAAGGTAAAGGAACTGGTTGACTCGGTCGGTCTGGCGACTGGATATCTGGAGAACCAGCTCTTTGCACCGCACGTTGAGGCCGGTCACGCACTGCTATGGGCTCGGGGCGCGGCAACAACAGGGCGACCGTACCTCGCCCGTGCAGCCGAAGAGCACAGTGGGCCACATTCGCCCTGGTTCTGGCAGGGAGCGCTGCAAGGCGGCGGCGTTCTCAACGACATGATGTGCCACTCGGCGCTGGTGGTTCGCCACCTCCTCACCAAGCCAGGCGACCCACTGCGAACAGTAAAACCGGTCCGAATCACAGGGCACATTGCATCGCTCAAGTGGTCTCGCCCCGCCTATGCGGCCCGACTCAAGAAGACGATGGGATCCTCTGTCGACTATCGCAAAAGGCCGGCAGAAGATTTTGCCAGCATCACCATCGAGTTTGAGACCTCAGACGGCCACCGCGTCATAGGAGAAGCTTCTACATCCTGGAGCTACATTGGCGCAGGACTGAGGCTATCTGCCGAACTTCTGGGACCCGAGTACTCCATGAAGTGGAACTCTCTGGACAGCGGGCTCCAGCTCTTTTTTTCGCGCGAAGTAAAGGGCAAGGCCGGCGAAGACCTCGTTGAAAAGCAGAACGCCGAGGTTGGCGTCATGCCGGTCGTTCCCGAAGAATACGCGGCCTACGGCTATACGGGCGAAGATCGCCACTTTGTTCGGGCGTTTCTTGGGAAGGAGAAGCCCAGACTCACATTTGAGGATGGCCTCGAAGTTGTAAAGGTTCTTATGACGGCGTACCAGAGCGCGGAAGAAGGGAAAACGATCGACTTCCCACCGCGCGGCATCGAAAAGTTTGTTCCTGCTGTGGCTCGCGGTAAATGGAAACCCCGGTAACCGGCCCTTGAGGCCTACTTTCATGAACAGAACTGCTATGCGATTGGTCGCAGCGGCAATCGTGGCCACTGCGTTCATGCCCGAAGCCAAAGCGCAGCGTCCCACACTTTCCCCCGCGGTAAGGCAGTACGTGAGCGTGGATACGTCTGTGATCGCCTTTACCAATGCAACGGTAATAGATGGTACCGGGGCCGATCCAAAGACTGCGCAGACTGTTGTCGTCCGCGACGGGCGCATTGAAGCTCTAGGGCCGGCAGCTTCGGTCAGGGTGCCGACTAGTGCGCTTCGGATCGACCTTACGGGAAAGACGCTGGTCCCCGGGTTCGTGATGGTGCACGAGCATCTCTATTACCCGACGGGACCAGGACTCTATGGCAATCTCACTGAGTCATTCACTCGGCTTTATCTCGCTGGCGGCGTCACGTCCATGCGCACCGGCGGAAATATGAACGGCTACGGCGAACTCAACATCGCCCGTGCAATAGAGCGTGGGCAAAAGCCGGGACCATGGATTGACGCCACTGCTCCTTACGTGAACGGCCCAAACCCGTTCATGCAGATGCATAGCGTCAACACCCCCGACGAGGCTCGGCGCTTTGTCTCGTTCTGGGCCGATCAGGGAGCCACGTCGTTCAAGATCTACATGCAGATACGGCGCGACGTCATGGCTGCGGCTATTGATGAAGCGCATCGGCGTGCAATCAAGGTGACGGGCCACCTCTGCTCAGTCACATACCGCGAAGCTGCCGAGATGGGGATCGACAACCTCGAGCATGGCTTTCTTGCATCGACGGATTTTGTCAAAAGCAAAAAGCCGGACGAGTGCCCGGGGCAGGGTCAAGGCCAGAGGAGCGTCAACGAACTGGATCCTTCGAGTGCAGAGGTCAAGGCGCTATTTGCTGAGCTCATCAAGCGGAACGTTGCAATCACGTCGACTCTTACTGTCTTCGAGACGCTGACGCCGGGCCGGCCGCCGCAGCCGGGACTCGACGTGCTCGCTCCGCATCTCAAGGAAGCGTACGAACGCCAATACGCTAACGTCTCGCGCAACACTCAATCGCTCTATGCGACACTGTTTCCAAAGGCAATGGCGCTGGAACTCGCCTTCGCCCGCGCCGGTGGAACGCTGGTCGTTGGAACGGACCCAACAGCGGGTGGGGGAGTGATTCCCGGATATTCGAATCAATATGCTATCGAACTACTGGTAGAGGCGGGATTCACGCCGGTGGAGGCAATTCGAATTGGTACCTTGAACGGCGCGAACTACCTGGGACGCGGATCTCAAACCGGCTCGATTGCTGTAGGAAAGCAGGCAGATCTTGTGGTGTTGCGTGGCAACCCTGCCCAACAGATCTCCGATATCCGAAATGTCGAGACCGTATTTAAACAGGGGGTTGGTTACGACCCCGCCAAACTGATTGAATCTGTCAGGGGGCGAGTGGGGCTCTGGTAGGAGCGCCAAGGCTCCGTCAAATCCAACGCCTCACGCGCCTGGTGTAGTCCTGATAAGCATCTCCAAATTCGGAATGCAGGTAGCGTTCTTCGCGCGCGATTACTGCCCTATAGAGGACAAAGAGCACCAAAGGCAGCAGGATGAGTGCCCACCACGTCTCGGTGGTGAGGGCCAGGCCCGCGTACGCGAGAGTCAGCGAAGCGTACATGGGGTTACGGCTGTACCGATACGGCCCATGTGTTACGAGAGTGGTCGCGCGCTTGATCGGCACTATCGGCGTGCCCGAGGTAACAAAGGTCGACATGGCCCACATTAGTCCTGCAAGCCCGGCGCCCGCGAGAATAGCTCCGGCCATTTCGACCGCCGCATGAGGCACAGCGCTTTGGAAGAGTGGCACGAAGCGGCCCAACAGCCACCCGAGTGCAAAACCCAGCACGAAAACAAATGGTGGTGGAAACGCGACTCCAGGGCCCCTTTCAGATGATTCCATAGTTGCGGTTCGAGAATAGACTAGAGCGACCAGCCAGTACGATAGGTGGGGGTTACCCACTCTGCCGGTATACCGGTTGTGACTAGCGCTCCAGTGCTCGGGTTGAGTTCAATGGTTCGACCAGAGCGGACTGCGAGGTTGCCCAGGACAATCATTTCAGTCAGGGCGCTCGCATGTCCGGCAATTGGTGAACCGGCGGGCTTTCGTTCCTTGATAGCAGTTATGAACTCTTTGTACACGCCTTCGGTGCGCGGGTACTTCTGAGGCACCGGGTTGGCAATCAGTTCCGCGTGCCGCGTAGGATCACACATAGTAGGGTCGCCACCATAAGTGCCCGCAACAAACGATCCCTTATCGCCAATCCACAGCTGGCCTCCCTCCTGGTCCATGGGCCACGGGCGCTGGCTTCCCCATTCTGGCGGTCGTGCCGGGAAGAAGCTTCCATCACGCCATACAACAGTAATTGCCGGGCGGCTCCCGCGCGCCGGAAACTCGTAGGTAATGCGAGACATCTTTGGCGCCGTTTCCGGGTAGAGCTGCGACGATTCGGGGATCACGCGCGCCGGATAGCCAAGGTCGAGCGTCCAAAAGGCGGCATCCATGATGTGGCACGCCATATCGCCCATTGCACCTGTGCCAAAGTCCCACCAGCCGCGCCAGGCAAAGGGAGCAAAGGCAGGGTGATACGGCCTTTGAGGGGCGGGGCCGAGCCAGAGATCCCAATCGAGTGTTGCAGGGACGTTGTGCATTTCGGTGGGCCGGTTGATTCCCTGGCCCCAGATCGGCCGATTGGTCCAGAACTCCACACGTTGTACTGTGCCAATCACACCGGCTTCGACCCATTCGCGAATGACGCGCGTTCCTTCCTGTGAGTGTCCCTGGTTACCCATCTGCGTTATCTGATTTGGGCGCCGAGCCGCCTCGGCTTTTAGCGCGCGGACTTCACCCACCGTACGAGCCAGGGGTTTCTGGCAGTAGACATGCTTTCCGGCCTTTAGGGCAAGCATGGCTGCTGCCGCGTGGTGGTGGTCAGGTGTGGATATAGTGACGACGTCGAAGTTTCCGGATTCTCTGGAAATCAGTTCGCGATAGTCCTTGTAGCGTTTTGCCGTAGGCCACATGGCGTAGGCGCGTTCGGCGGCACGATCGTCGACGTCGCATAGTGCGACAATATTCTCAGATGACATGCCACGTACGTCGTTGAATCCCATCCCTCCTATGCCGATGCATGCGACATTCAGTTTGTCTCGGCTCTGCCCCGGGCTCATACTTGTGACACCATGAGGTACAAAGCCGGCTGTGTAAACACCTGCACCGGCCAGCGAAACATCGGAAACAAAGCGGCGTCGAGAGATGTCGTTGTCTGACATGATTCGAGGAAGGCGAGTGGACAGGAGGAGAGGGCTGAGCGGCTGGGACTGGCGCGAGAGATCTACTCTCAAGTCGTGGAAGGTCGTGGTCTGAAGAGGAGAGCAAAGAGAACAAAGACTATTGCCGCCATTGCAGCCGGCATGAGCCAGATGGTTGGCCAGTTGTGCACAACGCTCAGGCATTCACGCGCAGCGGCAGCAGCCTCGCTGCACGCGGCATTGGCACTCGAGTAGCGATTAACGATCGCTCCCGAAACAAATGCGCCGATAAAGTAGCCCACGCCATTCGTGACAAAATTGATAAAGCCCTGCGCGGCCGCGCGGATCCTGGGTCCTGCCTTTGTGTCGGTGTATATCTGGCCACCTACAAAGAAGAAGTCGTAGCACACTCCGTGCAGGAGGAGGCCCGTTACGAGCAGCCACATTCCCGGCCCGACATTGCCATAGCTGAACGCGACGTATCTAAGTGCCCATGCTGCCATACCACCAAGCATTATGGCCTTGATCCCGAACCGCTTGAGCGCCAGCGGTAGCAGCAGCATGAAGCCTATTTCCGACCACTGACCAAGCGTCTGAAGCAGCGCAGGATTAGGGGCACGAATCTCGTTCAAAAAGGGATTCGCAAAGGTGTAGTAGAACTGCAATGGGATGCAGAGCAGGAACGACCCGATTGTGAAAATTGCAAAGTCCTTGTCCTTGAGGAGGCCAAGAGCGTCGAGTCCCAGGGCGTCTCGCACCGAGAACGGTGCACCAGCTGCTTTAGGTGGAGTATGTGGCAGGACGAGTGCAAAGGCGCCGAGTCCAACGGATGCGAGCGCGGCGACCTGCATAGGAGTTGCCTGAGCCTCTACCTTGAGTACGCCGCCAATGAGTGTTCCCGCGGCAATCCAGCCGATCGTTCCCAGAACGCGAATGAGCGGAAAATCACGGGCGGGGTCGTTTACATGGTGGAAGGCGATGGAATTGGTAAGGCTCAGCGTGGGCATGTAGCAGAGCGCGTACAGAATCAGAACCGGATAGAATGATCCAAAGCTCTGCTGCGTGGAGACGAGGTACATGACTCCCGCTCCTGCAAAGTGCAGAACGGCGAGGAGCTTTTCTGATGCAAAAAAGCGGTCCGCGACCATCCCGACAAAGAATGGAGACACCAAGGCGGCAATCGCGGTTGCTCCGTAGGCCAGGCCGATCTGCTGATCACTGAAGCGAAGAGTCTGCCCCAGGTATGTTCCCATCGTTACGAACCAGCTCCCCCAGATGAAGTACTGGAGGAACATCATCGTGGACAGCTTCGTTCGGTTGGACACAGTGTTTGTTTAGAGTGGTCGGATCCTTATGTGTCGATAGGCAACCCAATCGCCGTGGTCCTGAAGACCGATGTAACCGCGCGTGGCACGACCATAGCTTGGCCATTGTGCGAACTTGCTGTCCTTGACGCGCTGTTCCCAGTCAGGTGACCAGAGCTCGTAGTTCACCACCTGTTGTCCGTTGAGCCAGTGTTCTACGTGGGGGCCGCGAACAATGATGCGTACACTGTTCCACTCGCCGACCGGCTTGACTGCATCGCGCGGCGCCGGATGTAGACCATAGTTGGACCCCGACAATGTCAGCTCGGTCTTGTTGTCGGGATGAGCGATGTTGTCGAGTACCTGGATCTCGGGTGCGTTCTCGTAGATCAATTCGGTTGTCTCGACGGCGCGGAAAAAGATCCCGCTATTACCGGCCGGCTGGATCTTCCATTCCAGCTCCAGTTCAAAGTCTCCAAACTCCTCGGCGCCGTAGACAATGTCGCCCCCCTGGGCGACCCGGGTGAGGGCGCTGTCCACGACCTTCCAGCCGTCAGGTAGCGAGGTTTGGCGATAGCCGCGCCAGCCTGTAGCGGACTCATCCAGAAGCGATTTCCAATCGCTTTCGGCGGCTGCGGCCTCTTCATTCACTTCTGGAGCACCCGCGCACGCTGGAGGGATTGCGATAAGGAGCAGGGCAGACAAGCCCATTGGAGATATGCGCATGACGTCACTCGACAATTGTGTGAAATCATCGCCAACGTAGGGGTGAAACTGGGTGAGCGGAAGAGTCGGCGGCGCCCGTCGCTCCTGCCCCCGAGAGGTGTATATCTTCACAGACAACTGCTCAAAGGAAATCCAGATGAGCCAAAGAGGCCCAATCCGCCGGTACGCTGCGCGTGTGGTGCGCGGCTCGATGATCGTATTGTTGGGTGCATGCGCAACCAATCCTGTGACTGGCCGGCGCGAGCTGGCGCTTATAAGTGAGAGCCAGGAGGTGTCGATGGGGCTGGAGGCCGCCAAGCAGGCCGCCTCCCAGATGGGGGTTTACCCTGACTCACAGCTGCAGCGTTATGTCAACTCGTTAGGCATGACTCTGGCCAGGTCTTCGGAAAGACCCAATCTTCCCTGGTCGTTTACCGTAATTGATGATCCGGTAGTCAACGCCTTTGCTTTGCCGGGAGGTCCGATTTTTGTTACTCGAGGCATCCTTGGCTATATGAACTCTGAGGCCGAACTGGTTTCGGTGCTTGGACACGAAATCGGCCACGTGACCGCTCGGCATTCGGTCAATCAGATGTCGCGGGCGCAGCTTGCGCAGATCGGTCTGATGGGGGTGATGATTGCCAAGCCGGAGCTGTCCGGATTGGCGGATCTGGGGAGCCAGGCACTGGGTCTCATGTTCATGAAGTTTGGGAGAGACGACGAGACGCAGTCAGATGAACTGGGTTTCCGCTACATGACCAATGCAGGATACGATCCTGCCGAGATGGCCGAGATGTTCAGGACGCTTGAGCGCACGAGTGGTGGGAGCGAGCGCACGCCGGAGTGGCTTTCGACGCACCCCGATCCCGGGAACCGTGTGGCCAAAACTCAGGAGCGCATTGCGGCGTGGACGCGTCCTGCTGGCGCGCTCAAGGTGAACCGTGACGTCTTCTTGCGTCATATAGACGGGATCGTGTTTGGTGAAGATCCGCGCAACGGCTATTTCCAGCAGGAAGTCTTTCTCCATCCCACGCTCAAGTTTCGTTTTGATTTTCCCAGCGGATGGAATACGCAAAACATGGCCGACAAGGTCGTGGGGGTGAGCGCTCAGCAGGACGCGATAATTGTGCTGTCTGGGGCCGGCAATACCGCGCCGTCACAGGCATTGCAGCAGTTTGTTAGCCAGCAGGGGATCAGGTCAGGAGGGATTTCGAACTCGTCAATCAATGGTCTGCCTGCTGCCAGTGCACAGTTTGCGGCACAGACTGAGCAGGCGGTGCTCGCTGGTTACATAGCGTTCATCCAGCTCGACGGTGCAACCTATCAATTGCTGTCGTATACCGATCAGCAGCTGGCCCAATCGTATGATGCTGCCTTCCGGAGGGCTTTGGGCTCTTTCCAGCGTTTGACTGACCAGCGTGCTCTATCGGTCAAGCCCGCCCGCGTACGGCTGGTTCAGATCAGGAATCAGATGACGCTCACGCAGTTCAATCAGCAGTATCCTTCTACGATCCCGATCGAGCAGTTGGCAGTGATCAACGGGGTCGACTCTGCGAGCGAAGCGCTGCCTTCGGGGAGCCTCGTCAAGCGGGTTGTAGTGGAGTAGCGTGGAGCGTCGTGAGTTTGTTGCCAGTGCTGCGTTGGTGCTGGGAGGCATGAGTATGGCAGGTGATTCGTTGCGACGGCGTCAGGGTCAGGGCGCTTTGGCGCAGGCTGCGATTCCGTCCACAGGGGAGCTGATTCCACGTGTTGGTCTAGGTACGTGGCGCGTTTTTGATGTGGGTGATGACCGTGGCCGTCGTACGGAGTTGGGCGAGGCGCTGGCTGTGCTCACGTCTGCGGGCAAGTGCATGGTCGACACTTCGCCGATGTACGGAACGTCTGAAGCGGTGCTGGGCGATCTCATGGCCGCTGCGACGGCGAGGGAGCGGCTCTTTGTGGCCACCAAGGTGTGGACTAGTGGTCGGGAGCAGGGCATCGGGCAGATGCAACGGTCCATGACACGGCTCAAGACTGACAGGCTCGATCTGATCCAGATCCACAATCTTGTGGATTGGCGCACGCATCTGCGCACGTTGCGTGAGTGGAAGGATCAGGGGGTGATACGGTATCTGGGAATAACGCACTATCAGGCATTGGCTCACGCGGAGTTGATGCGGATCATGCGCCAGGAACGTGTGGATTTTCTGCAGCTGAACCTTTCGCTCGAGGAGCCACAGGCAGCGCGTGAGATGCTGTCTTTTTGTAGGGATCGGGGGGTTGCGTTTATTGCCAACCGTCCTTTTGGTGGGGGTGGCGCATTTGCGCGCGTGCGTGGCAAGGCATTGCCCTCGTGGGCTGCAGAGTACGACATCGCTTCGTGGGCGCAGTTCATGCTCAAGTGGGTGTTATCACACGAGGAGGTGACGGTGGCGATTCCGGGTACCAGCGATCCGCGTCACATGGCAGACAACCTTGGTGCTGCGCGTGGGAGAATGCCTGACGTTACAGTTCGCGCGCGGATGGAGGAGTACTGGCGTAGTCTCTAAGTACTTAAGGGCCGACATCAGAGAGTGACGCGGCGTCTTCAGGATGGGTCAGCCTAAGTGTCCC
>CAZYTS010000004.1:33475-59028 GCA_964649855.1 uncultured Gemmatimonadaceae bacterium | reverse complement strand
TCGCTAGACCTCGCTGATCAGCGGAAACATCTGCCGCGGCTCACACGCAAGAACTACATGCCCGCACCCTGGCACAATCGACAAGGACCCGCGCGACAACAATCGGTATATATCGACGAAATGCTCAAGCCGTGTATAGTGGTCTCGGTCGCCAGCCACAATCAGAGTAGGCTGAACGATCGATTGCATAGCCGATTCTGGGATGTCGGGTTCCTTCGAGATCTCCGCAAATGCCCGCACGAGCCGCTCCCAATCACGCGAATCAGCATACAGCCGTTTCCGCTTTGCCACTAAGGCAGGGTAAAGTCTCTCGAGTTCGTCCGGTGTAGAGTATACCTCGGCCTCGGTGGCGCCCGCTTCTGTCGAGCCTGACGCAGCGATCGGCCCCCCTATCGCAATGAGCCTCCTCACGAGCGCGGGATTGCTGATCACCAGACGATACGCCGCCATGGCCCCGCTGCTAAAGCCTACGACATCCACCGGACCTTTTGCCTCTCGGTGAATCACAGCAGCAGCGTCATCAGCGAACCTTTGGTGTGAAAGAGGTTCGTTCCCCATGGTAGACCTGCCATGCCCACGGAGCGCGATTGCGATGACTGTGTGGTCGCGACGTAGGTCCTCTATCAATCCAGAGAACTCGTCGATGTAGCCGAATAAGCCTCCGTGGAGCAGTACCACCACGGGTCCGGACCCGTAGCGCTCATAGTAGATCCTCGCGCCATCTACGTCGAGTGTATGCCCAGCAGCTGCATTTACGCCGTAGGGTGTGCTCTGCGACAAGACCGGAACTGCCAGCCACATAGCCAGGCTGCTGATCAGCAACCCCCGTGTCAACCATCGCAGTCCCCTCATCGGCCCCACGCTACGGCATAAGCCGCTTCTATAAGTCCTGGATAGGTGAATCCATCAAAGAAAGAAACGTTATCCGGATCGTCCATCGTGAATCGCCGTCGCCATGCCGCAAGATCGATCGCCGCTGTTACTGATTCTTTGACTTTGGAGACACTGTCCCAGGACGTGCCGTAGGTGAAGAAGGCCTTCTCGACCTGCGCCACGACAATCCGAATGAATTCAGCTACGCTGTATAGAAACGCCTTGTCACGCTGGACCTCACCGTGACCCGGAACGATCGTTGTAACATCCATTCGTGCAATCGTTTCAAGGCTGCTGGCAAGGTCGCTCGGGTGGCCGCCGGCCAGATAAGGTACCGGGTGAACAAGCAAATCACCGACAGCGATGAATTTGGCGTCGGGCACGAGCACGACCACGTCTCCGGTGGTGTTGCCGCGGCCGAGGTGCATGATTCGAACCAAACGGTTGCCGAGGTCGACCTCCAGGTCGCCCTCGAGGCGCAGGGTCGGAAGGGTCAGATCGTAGTTCACAAACTCACTCCAGATCCGGTCGCGCATCTCGATCTGCTTTTCCAGCCGTGCACGCGCAGCGGCATCGGCTGGCTCGTCAGTCGCGCCGACACCTGCAGCAGCGCGCTGTTTGAGTTTGGTGGTTCTCTCGGCGAAACCCTTGTACCACGCTGCGTTCCATCCCGCCATCTGAGTCGCAGTTTCGGCATGCGCGATAATCTCGATACCGGGAAAGGCTGCCGCGTAGGCTCCATTGCCAAAGGTGTGGTCGAAATGCCAGTGCGTATTGACGAGAAAACGCACTGGCTTGTTTGTCCATTGCCTTATCTGTGCAATATCTGCGCGAGCAGTTGACGGCATATAGTCGGAGTCGACCACCAGCACACTCTTGCTGCCGATGACAACCGTCGTGTTGCCTTGCGGGAATCCGTTGGGGGCGTCGGCGTGACGAATCACGTAGATCCCATCAGCCACATGCGTCGTAGATCGTTCCGCGCTTTTTACCGACGGAACGCGTGGCGGAGTCTGCGCGACCAGACCGTCGGATATCAACCAGATGGCCAGGACGACAGGAACGAGTCGCATTATCAACCTCCGTGAGCACGGGTTCGTGGTCCTCGGAAGCTAAATGCGAAGAGCGGATTGCCCCGAGGTCCGAGCTGACCAGGGAATCCGCTCTTGAAGCGCGGGGCCATGCACCTGTTAAGGTCCCTATGTCCCGTTGCTGTTTACCTATGTTGTATCGACTACAATACCACGCTTGGTGAGAGTGTCAATACCGGGATCAAACTGGAATTGAGGTCAAATTCGAATTCCGGAATGACCCGCCAATCCCGATGCGGCAATCCCCTCCTGCAATGAGATGCCATGGTACGATACTCACCTGACCCCAATTAGTGGACTCAGCGCTCCGCCTCCGCCTCGTGTAGTCGCGCCAGCAAGGGGTGATGACGACTGATCAGTACCAGCGCCGTTACTGCTCCAATCCAGCTCGCCCCAAAGATCCGCAACCAGGCAAGGTCGCCTAACCCGGTGTGCGAGAGGAGAATGGTGAGCATAGCCATTGCAAACTCAAACGTCAGAAAGACAAACAACCCGCCGATTATCACACTCGGCGCATCCTTCGACGCGTGCGCCACCGACATCAGGATGATTCCGTACAACATGTTGAGCAGAAGATGGAGCACGGTAAACACCACTATTCCGCCAAGTACGTCAAAGGTCTGGAATGGGACACCGGCGCCAATGTCGACAATCAATATCCAGAACCAGATGCACACACCGGCAGCGAGACCAACGGCGGCTCCCTCTCTCAGAGTATCGTGCCGATAGGGCAGCGCTCTCGAAGACGTCAGCATTTAGTTCCTCCCTTTCGGATTTTTAAGGCGAAGCGGAAGAACCTCGTGATCCTCACGGCGCGGCAGCTCATCTGGCCCGAAGTACAGCTCCCTTACCTTTGCGTGAACTTCGGGTTCGGCTTGCTTTTTGCTCACAATCCTGAGATCGCGGAACGCCTTGCCCGCGTTCATTCCTCTCAGTCGAATCGTGTAGATTCTTCGCATTGGGGCCTCTAGTAGGACGTGCCTACACTACGGCACACAGCACAGTACCGGATCAAGGGAATACCCTGCAATGATGCGGCTGTACTATCCATCGAGACGCCCGTAACACGCAGAGGAGCCGCGATGCTCGACCGTGAATTGTTTGCGCTGCTGGAACACACCACCGACGCCGCCTACACGGTTACGGTAGAAGGCGAGATCTGCTCGTGGAATGCTGCTGCAGAGCGTTTGTTTGGTTACACGGCCGCAAAGACCGTTGGCGCGCACATCGATACGCTCTTTGAAGCACGCGACACGTTAGGCACCGAGGCACTTGCCGGTGGCATGGAAGCCGCAACGCGCCGCTGGAACGGCGCCAAGGGCGGAATCCCCAATTTTGATCTCGAAGTGCGCACTGCCGCAGGACAACGCATCTGGATCAACGTCTCAACTATAGTCTTTGATAGTCCACGCACCGGCCGTCGGCTCTTTGTTCGGCTTGCCCGCGACATCAGCGAACGTCGCCACAAGGACGAACTCATCGGCCGCATGCGCGAAGCGGCACAGCAACTCGTGGCATTGGGCGATACCGCTTCGGATCATGCGCCCGTCGAACCCCTCTCACAGCAGGAGCGCCGGATTCTCACGCTTTTGGCAAAAGGCAAAAAGCCCGCAGCTATTGCGCAGAGCCTCCGGATATCGGCGCAGACGCTGCGCAATCACCTGCACCATATCAACCGGAAGCTACGCACCCACAACCGGCTCGAAGCCGTCACCCACGCGCAGAGGCGTGGCCTGATCGACGTGTAGCTTGCGATCCCTCGTGACAGGGTAGCCGGCTAGTAAGAGGGTATCGGGTGATCGCTCCGACAAAGCCCAGGCATCTGAGGCATCCGACAAACTCATCGAGTGCTGGCCGCCGTACTGTTGCTCACATGGTCGATTTGCTCAGTTAGAATCCGGACCAGTGCCACATTGATGTAGTACTTGGTGCGACCGGCCTTCATCATAGCGAGTATCCCCGCCTCAGTCAGTGCATTCAGGTAGCGCGTTGCCGTAACTCGCGACACTCCCACTTCCTCTTCGACGAACTGGATTTTCGTGTAAGGATGTGCAAAGAGATTGTTGATCAGATCCTGTGAGTAGATCTTGTGCATATCCCGTCGCACTACCTTCTTGATCTCGAGCAGCGCACTCCGAATCGCAGTTACGGTGGCAAGACCTCCGCGCGCGCTCTCCCGTACAGCGCTGAGCATATACAGAACCCATGGCTCCCAATTGCCCTGGTCGCGCACCTCCTGTAAAAGCCGGTAGTACTCAGGTTTGGTGCGCACGATGTGACGGCTCATGTAAAGGACCGGAAGCTCGAGTAGCCCTTCTTTCAAAAGGTAGAGTACGTTTAGGATTCGCCCGGTCCGTCCGTTGCCGTCGTAGAAGGGATGTATGCTCTCAAATCGATGATGCAGAACTGCCATCCGCACCAGAGGGTCGAGATCATCGTCGTCTGGTGAATTGAGTTCGCGCTCCAGTTCCGTCATGAGCTCAATGATCTGCCGAGCATCCTGGGGCGGAGTGTAAACCACTCGGCCAGTCTGGTCTTGCAGTTTGGTGCCAGGTGTTTTACGAAAGCCCGGCTTGTTAGGCTCCAAAGCCTCTTGAACCTGAAGGATGTAGTTATTGGTTATCAACTTGTGCTTGCGGACGAGATTCCAACCCACATGTAGTGCGTGGCGATAGCGCAGAATCTCCTTTGCAGCCGGGTTATCAGATCCGTCGGCACCCAAGGCCTGTCGGAAGAGTTCGTCATGCGTTGTAACAATGTTCTCGATCGCCGATGAATCCTTGGCCTCCTGAAGGGCCAGACTGCTGATAAGGATTCTCTCGTTGGGGATGGTTGCCACCACACCCTTGAACTCTGCGAGCTGACGCGCAGCCTCCATGACGTGCCGGTAAACAGCCGGGGTCTCAAGATCCCGGGAAAACAGAGGCGTGAGAGCGGCGAAAGAGCCAGGTTTTGCCAATTTCTTTCTCCTTCTGCCAAGATATGTAAAGAAAAGTTGATAATCTATACATATTATTAGCCATTTGTAAAGCACCTTTGCATATCTCCAAGCACAGAGGAGGATTGACTTTCGGGGTTTATTCGGGCTCTCTTTGAGCCATGTACGCGGAACTCCACTGCCATTCCGTCTTCTCCCTCCTCGACGGAGCATCCGAGCCCGAAGCCCTGGCCGCGCGCGCCAAGTCGTTAGGCATGCCGGCCATGGCGCTCACCGACCACGACGACCTGGGAGGAGTCGTGCGCTTTTCTCAGGCTGCCCGCGAAATCGGCATCCCCGCCATCGTCGGAGGAGAACTCACCGTCGAGACCGGTGGACAGCGCACCCACCTCGTCCTCCTCTGCGAGACGCGTGAAGGCTACGGCAACCTCTCTTCCCTTATCACACGCGCCCGGCTCGACCAGCCGCGTGGTATGCCCTGCGTCTCGCTCGACACTCTCGCCAACCACACCAAAGGCCTCTTTGCGCTCACCGGTTGCCCCCAGGGCTGGGTTCCGTCGTTAGTGGCACAGGGCCGTCACCACGACGCGTGCGAAGCTGCCTCTACGCTCCATGACCTCTTCCCTGACCGACTCGCCATTGAAGTGTGGGACCACCAGCTACCCGAAGAACGAGACATTGTACGAGGCCTGCTTTCCATAGCTAGAGCCACCGGACTCCCCTGGGTCGTCACCAATGACGTCCACTATGCCGAACCGTCAGGGCGCATAGTTCACGACGTTCTCTCCTGCCTGCGCCACCAGCGTCAACTGGACCAGATGGGTACCGCCCTCAGGCCTAACGCCGAATGGTATTTAAAAAGTCCGCAGCAGATGGCACGTCGCTGGCGCCACAATCCAGCCGGCATACACGCCAGCCTGGAAATAGCCAAACGCTGCGCCTTTCGCTTTGAAACGCTCAACCCCACCTTCCCGCGCTTTCCTCTCCCTCCTGGCGTGAGCGCCGACGAGTATCTCGCCCGCCTCGTTGAGCAAGGTGCAATAGATCGTTGGGGTAAGCCTATCGAAGAACTCGAACCACAGTACCACAAACAGGTTACCTACGAGCTCGGGCTCATCTGCCGCTTGGGACTCGCCGGCTACTTTCTCATAGTCTGGGACATCGTGCGCTTTGCCCACCGTGAGGGAGTCCTCTGCCAGGGCCGCGGTTCAGCCGCCAACTCCGCCGTCTGCTACTGCCTCGGCATAACCGCTGTCGATCCGGTAAAACTCAACCTGCTCTTCGAGCGATTCCTTACCGAGGACCGCAAGGAAGCTCCCGATATAGACATAGACTTTGCGCACCGCGACCGCGAAAAGGTCCTGCAGTACGTCTACGAACGGTACGGCCGAGAGCATGCTGCTATGGTCTGCGAGCACATAACGTATCGCGGACGGTCAGCTGTGCGTGATGCAGCACGTGTCTTGGGATTTTCCGTGCAGCAGGCAGATGTGCTCAGCGCACTCAGCGATCGTTTTTCGGCAAAGGCCACTGCGGAATCACTGCGCGCCGGCACTCCGGGCGAAGAAATGCTGGCCCGAAACCCCGATCGCGATCCTCGCAGCGACGCCCCTGGGATCCCAGGCGACGCTCGCAAGCAGAAGGAAGCATGGAACGCGGAGCAGTTGCTTGCAATACGGCACAACGAGAGCCGTATGGTCAACGACAAAACCAAACGGCACAATGAGAAAGAGGAGGCTCGTAAACATCCCGACAAGGGAGTGCTTACTTCTCGCGACCGTCCCCGTCCCAGAGCTGCCTATGAGCCAAGTGGCAATGCCAATGGACGCGATACGGCGCAGCAGAACGCGCGCATCGAGAACACTCTCAAGCCGTTAGGCATAGGCGGTTCTCCATCCGGGATTCCTGTCACGCCTCGTCGTGAAAAGCAGCGCTCGCATCGCAAGGACGACGGCTACCATCCAGACAACGGTTCTCGTTCTGCCGGGAATAATGGCGATGCGCGTTCAGCAAATGATGCGCTTACGCAAGCAGGTCTCGATCCCAACGACAGGCGCGTGCAGGCTTTACCAGCGATTGTTGAAGGATTGCATCAGGCACCGCGTCACCGATCGATACACGTGGGAGGCTTTGTGCTGACCGCAGAGCCGCTGCGGACAGTTGTACCAATCGAGCCTGCCTCGATGCCTGGCCGCACCGTGATTCAGTGGGAACGCGATGATCTGGATCCGGCGGGTCTCATCAAGATCGACCTACTCGGCCTGGGAATGCTGACCGTGCTGCAGGACTGCCTCAAGTACATTCGGGCTTCGAGAGGAGTGACCATCGACCTTGGTCTTCTGGATATGATGGACCAGGCCGTGTACGACGACATCTGCGCAGCCGACACTGTAGGCGTTTTCCAGATCGAGAGCCGTGCACAGATGAATACCTTGCCCAGGCTAAAGCCTCGTTGCTTTTATGACCTTGTGGTTGAGGTGGCGATAATCAGGCCCGGGCCGATTCAGGGTGAGATGGTGCATCCGTATCTGAGGCGACGTGCCGGAACTGAGGAGGTTACGTACCCTCACCCTTCGCTCGAACCCATTCTCAAGCGCACGTTAGGCGTACCGCTTTTTCAGGAACAGGGTATGCAGGTTGCCATAACTGCGGCCGGCTTCACTCCAAGCGAGGCAGACCATCTGAGGCGCGCCATGGGTCACAAGCGTTCGCGCGAGCGCATGGCGGCAATCTGCGAGAAGCTCCTTGCAGGTATGGCAAAGAACGGCATCCCAGAGGACGTTGGTCGCAGGATCTACAATCAGATCAACGCCTTTGCCGATTACGGCTTTCCCGAGTCACACTCGGCAAGCTTTGCTCTTATAGTGTATGCGTCGGCGTATCTGAGGCATTATTACGCTCCTGAGTTCCTGGCAGCGATGCTCAATGCACAGCCCATGGGATTTTACTCGGTCGGTACTCTCATAGAGGATGCCAAACGACATAGTGTAGAAGTGCGACCTGTCGATCTCACCTGTTCGGCGTGGGATCACACCGTGGAGTTGGCTGACGGTCGCGTAGTGGTGCCGTACGATGGAGAAGTCGCTCTGCGCCCTCGGGCTGGGGACGTCGAGAGCAAAGGGGGCTTTGACGCGCGCCGCGCTCCCGCAGTGCGTCTGGGTCTCAGACTCGTACGAGGTCTGGGTGCCGGGGCCAGGGAGAAACTGGAAGAAGCTCTGCGGGACGGACCGTTTGTGAACATTCCTGATGTTGTCGAACGAGCAGGGCTGGACCAGCGTGCGTTGCGATCGCTGGCGGAGGCTGGAGCATTTGACAGCATGGTTGGCGACGTGGCGTCGAGTGAGAGGCGAAGGGTAGCGCTCTGGCAGGTGTTGGAAGCGACGCGCGGGGATGCCGGCCCGCTGGCGCCGTCGCGAAAGCGCACCAGGCGTCCGCCGCTGCCACCCATGACCAAGCTGGAGACTACTGATGCGGACTATCGTATGACGGGAGTTTCACTCAGCGGCCACCCTATGAAGCATCTGCGCGCTATCCTCGAGCCTAATGAAGTGAGGACAGCAAAGGATCTTTTGAAATCCGGTCGGGATGGGGAGAAGGCGGCACACGCCGGTCTGGCGATCTGCCGTCAGCGGCCGGGCACTGCCAAAGGTTTTGTTTTTCTGTCTCTTGAGGACGAGACCGGCATAATCAACGTGGTAGTAACGCCCAAGCGTTTTGAGAAGCAGGCGCTTTTGATTTCGACTTCGCCGCTGTTGCTGGTGCGTGGAACGCTTCAGGTCGAGGATGGAGTGGTGAACCTCAGGGGTGAGGAGTTCCGGGCTCTTAGCGCGGGCGCGGGCGAAGCGTACGCAAAGAGTCATGATTTTCATTAATGCGATCTCGTCCCCAATAAGGATCCAGGAGTAGGATTTACCTCTAGCGCAATTGCTGCTTTGAGATCATCGTACATTGTCTGAAAACCAGTGCTTCTATGGCCCGATGAAGAAAGAGAGGTATGCTCGCTGGGGAGTCTTTGGCGCGGTGACCCACGCCATCGTCACTGGCAGGCTCTTCCGATCTATCAAGACGAAGCCATGCTGCGTATGCGGAGGACTGCACCGCGGGGAACATCGCGTTGTGCTCTACGATCGCACGGTTTGCGAAAGTTGTATCAGGAACGCCTTGGCACTTTACAAAACGGCTGCTGACTCTACCGAGTCCCTTAAGCCCCTAGTTCGATGCAGCGCGTGCGATCTCGAGTTGGGATTGCCAACTGATCAGGGTAAGGCGCTCTGTCGCGGCTGTGCGGTCTCGCTCGATCTGGCAATCAGGAGGAACTAGATCCGGAGCCTGCAAGACACCGTCGGCCCGCGCGTCGACTGAACTCGCTGGCCCATGCATTTAGTACTGAGACAACCACCAGCGATCGTCTAGCGCCGGATATTCGAGTTAGTCATCCCAAAAGCTGCGCGGCAAGTCGCTTAGTAGCTCTTCCGCCATGTCTTCCACCTGTTGCTCGAACTCCTCATCCGACACGGCCTGGTCCTCGAGACCCATGGAGTGAGCGACCCGTCCCAGATTCTTCGCCACAACGGCGCGTGCACGCTGACGTAGCAACTCGGGCATCGGCAATTGAGGAACAACGACGTAAAACAAGTCGCAGCCCATTGCTTCTGCAGCACGCCTAAGCGCCGATAGTGTAATCGAGCCTTCCGCTTCGCGACTTTCCTGCTCCGCAATGGCCTGACGCGATACGCCCTGACGTTCAGCGACCTGCCTGGCCGACATTCCCAATGATTCGCGGATCGCCCGCAGCCAGCCACCAGGTGGACGAGGTGTTGCTCCCAGTTCGCGCACTGGAGCCAGACGACCCTCCAACTGGCGAATACGTAGCTTTTTGAGTGCAGTGCTCATGCGACTTGGGCTCCTCGACGAAGTAGTCACCAACGAAGACTAGACAGGCTACAGCCTGCCTATTCAGTATTATCGACAGGCTTTAACCTGTCAATAATGTCTGTACGGCAAATCACACCTTGTCGTTGTCGCATACGCAGCCTGAATCATGCGGCCGGCGTCAAACGAATTGACGCCACCAAGGCCCTCCTCTACTCTGAGCCCACGCCCGCCGCCTCCGAGCTCCCCCGCCGACCGATCGCTCAACCACGCCACCGCTCATGACTCGCTCTGCCCCACGCCGCTGGGCTCTCTTCATCGCCCTCTTCGCCCTCCCACTCTCCGCGCAACAAACGGCAGATCCAGCGCGCGTCACCCTCGATCGGCTCTTTGCTTCGCGTGACTTTGTCGCTCAAGGGATGCGACCCACGGCCTGGACCCCCGACGGCAACGCCTACACAACACTCGAACCCTCTACCTCGCGCCCCGAGGCTGCCGACCTGGTTCGCTACGACGCCGCCAACGGCCAGCGCACCGTTCTCGTTCCCGCCGAACGATTGATTCCATCGAGTAGCTCGACCCCTCTCACGATCGAGGACTACTCCTGGTCTCCCGACACCAGAAAGCTCCTCATCTTTACCAACACGGCACGCGTCTGGCGCGACAATACCCGAGGCGACTACTGGGTCCTCGACCTCACCAACTGGCGCTTGCAGCAACTGGGCAGAGACGCCGCGCCGCAAACCCTCATGTTTGCGCACTTCTCGCCCGATGGCTCCCGCGTTGCCTACGTGCGCGAGAACAACATCTACGTCGAGACATTGGCCACCGGCCAGGTAACGCAACTCACCCGCGACGGCTCCCGCACCATCATCAACGGAACCACCGACTGGGTCTACGAAGAAGAACTGGGACTACGCGACGCCCTGCGCTGGTCACCCGACGGAACAAGCATCGCCTACTGGCAGCTCGACGCCTCCGGCGTGCGCGACTTCCTCATGATCAACAACACCGACTCGCTCTACTCCTTCACGATACCCGTCCAGTATCCAAAGGTCGGGACCACAAACTCCGCGGCACGCGTCGGAATCGTGAACGCTACCGGTGGCGAAACTCGCTGGCTCGCCATCCCCGGAGATCCGCGCAACAACTACCTCGCTCGCATGGAATGGAGCCCCGACTCGCGCTCTGTCGTTGTACAACAGCTCGACCGCCGGCAGCACACCCTCACACTCTACCAGTGTAATGCAGCTGATGGCACGGTCCGGCCGGCACACGTGGAGCGCGACAGCGCCTGGGTCGCCGTCGTCGACGACTTTATCTGGCTCGACCGCGGTGCGTCCTACACCTGGCTCGCCGAATCGAGCGGCTGGCGCCACCTCTACGTGAGGAACCTCAAGGACGATCAGGCGCGACCCGTGACCAAAGGAGACTACGACGTCGCCAACATCGTACGCATCGATACAGCAGGCCGCAGAGTCTACTTCATCGCATCTCCAACAAACGGCACGCAGCGCTACCTCTATTCCGTACCACTGGATGGCTCTCGACCGGCCGCGCGACTCACACCCGCAGGCGAACGCGGCGTCCATCGCTACAACATTTCGCCTAACGGGAGGTTCGCGATCCACACCGCGTCGTCGTTCGGCACTCCACCGGTTACGCAACTCGTTCGCCTCCCCGATCACACCACGATCCGAACACTCGTCGATAACGCTGCAATAAAGTCGACAGTCAACAGGCTGGAACGCGGGAAGATGAACTTTGTCCGCGTGCCTATCGGCAACGACGTCGAACTCGACGGCTACATGATGTTCCCGCCGGACTTTGACTCCACGCGCACCTACCCGGTAATCTTCCACGTCTACGGGGAACCGGCGTCGCAGACCGTGATGGACCAGTGGGGCTCTCGCAACTACCTCTGGCACGTCATGCTCACTCAGATGGGCTACATAGTCGCCTCCGTCGACAACCGCGGTACCCCTTCACTCCGCGGCCGCGAGTGGCGCAAAAGCATCTACGGCAAAGTCGGAATCATCAACGCCCAAGACCAGGCCGCAGCTGCCCGCGAGCTCCTGCGCACCCGCCGCTATCTTGACTCCACACGAGTTGCTGTCTGGGGTTGGAGTGGCGGAGGCTCCATGACTCTCAACCTTCTATTCAAGTTTCCTGAAACCTACAAAGCAGGAATGTCTGTAGCTCCGGTTGGCGACCAGCGCTACTACGACACCATCTACCAGGAACGCTACATGGGACTACCGAGCGAAAACGCGGAGGCCTTCCGCGAAGGCTCGCCGGTTACGCACGCGGCAAATCTCCGGGGCAAGCTCCTCCTCGTACACGGCACAGGGGACGACAACGTCCACTACCAGAACTCTGAAGCAGTGATCAACGCACTGGTGGCAGCCAACCGTCCCTTTACCATGATGGCCTATCCCAATAGATCGCACGGGATCTTTGAAGGCACCAACACACTGAGGCACGTCTACGAACTTCTTACTCGCTACCTGCGCGAGAACGTGCCTGCCGGACCCGCACAGCTCCAGTAGCTACTGGAGCTGTTCGAAGGTCTCGTTCCCTATCCTGTAACTTCTCCAATCCTTGTAGTCAAAGTGCCACCACTCGGCGTCGTACACAGTAAAGCCCTCGTTTTCCATGGCTTCGCGAAGTACTTCGCGGAGAGCGCGTTGTTTGGAGGTACCACCGGGATAGTCGGGGTAAGACCTGTCTGACATCTCGTCGTAGCCACCGACCATCTGTACCGGCCGACCGGTAGACAGCTCATAGAGAGTGAGATCCACAGCGCACCCTCTATTGTGACGTGAACCCTGCGACGGATCGGCCACAAAAACATGATTGTCCTCCGTCGTGCCATCCCAGAACATCTTGGTTACGTACCAGGGACGGTAGCCATCGTGAATCAGCAGGCCATAGCCTTTTTGCCTGAGCGCACGATTTGCCCTCGCTACTCCCTCTGCTGCAGGCCTTTGGAGAAAGGCCCGAGCCTGCGTGTACAACGGCACCGACAGGAAGTTGTTGGACGTGGCATAGCGCACGTCAAGCTTGATCGTGGAATCGAGCGTGACGAGCTCTACCAAGTCGCTCTCCTTAAAGTCGCCCGTCTCTTGAGGAGGCGTGGCAGCAAGTGCAACAGTGCGAAGCTCTTCGACCGGCTTGGTCGGAGTAACACGGAACACATCTGCACCCTCTCCCGGAATGGCGCGACGCGCCCACGTTACCTCAGCCGCCACAACCTGGCTCGCGCGTCCGGAAGAGTCGCGGCTGAATTTCAGCCGCTCACCTGCATATAGTCCGTAGTCAGGAAACGCGTACTCGTCCTGACCCACCTCTCGCAACGGATACTCAGCGAACCACTCGATAAGAGTGGTGAGGCGGCCGTTCTTTTCATAGAAGTAGAGGGTATTGTGATCCCAGCCATACTCACCAATCAGACCGCGCCACTTTTCCGGAATCGTTGCCATGGGCGGAGCCGCCGTTGCTTTTCTGAGGGAATCATTGCCGACGATCAGAACGTCGCCTACGCGCCTCACAAGAGTCCCATAGGTGCCTTCATCGTCTGCGACGAGCGTGTCCCCACCAAGAATACGCACTCGAGCGCGCATGTTGCCGAGTGCGCGCACGAGGTAGAGAGACGTATCGCGCTCGACGAGTTCAACCTGCTTATCACCGCTGCCGTAGAGTCCAGCATAAGACTGTGCCTGCTCTACACTGAGTGCTTTCGTGACTCGGGGCTCAGTACCGGAGCGGCCATTGCGGGCATCGAGTGCAAGACGCAACGCGTTGTTAGCGATTCGCGTGGCCACAGCATTGGCAAAATCCTTTGATATGGATACCGCAACCCCCAGCCTGGCTTGGGGCATGACGGCCAGTTCAGTGGCAAATCCATAGATGGCACCGCCGTGCCTGACGACGCGCTCGCCTTCGAGCGTGCCGAGTGCAAAGCCGAGCCCAAAACCCGAAGTTGCTCCGGGAGGAGCGAACTGCGGGGTCCACATTTCCTGCAGCGTTTCGCTTTTGAGAAGCGGCGCTCCGCCATTGAAGAGCACTCGCATGAACTGGGCGAGTTCCGGCATCGTGGCATACATGCTTCCCGCCGGTGCCATTCCGAGTTCAAAGGTGGGAGCGGGAAAGACCTCGCCATGGAGATTCCACATCTGTGCAGCTGCGAGACGCCGTTCGAGGTGCTCCTCTGGTTCAAAGGCCGCCTCCTTCATCCCCATGGGTTCGAGCACAGCCCGCTTTAGATACTGTGCAAAGGGCTCGCCCTGGGTGCGCTCAAGAACGTAGCCGACCACTGCAATTGCTGCATTGGAGTACTTGGTCTTCGTACCGGGTTCGTAAACCAGGGCCGTCTTGTTGAGACTCTCTACTGTGCTCGCCAGGCTCGGTTCGTTGGTCTCAAAGTAGTTGCCGACGGGCGGCTCGCGCACGAGGCCCGATCGATGCGACATCAGCTGTCGCAGAGTTATGGGTTTGCCAAATGGATTCGTGGGATTGAAGTCAGGAAGGTACTTGCTGACCGGTGCATCGAGATCAAGCTCGCCGCGTTCTACGAGCTGCATCACGCCGATATCGGTGAAGAGCTTTGAAACAGAACCGACGCGATAGACGGTGTTAGCATCTGCCCTGATGTTGCGCGTCGAGTCTTCCCAGCCAAAGCCGCGGGCCCAGACGATGCTATCGCCGTCTACCAGAGTAATGGACAGGCCAGGGAGTGCCTTGTCCTTCATCTCGTGCTCAATAAATCGTTCGAGGCTCGCGGTTACCTCTGAATAGCGCGGGTCTGGTCCTATGGACTCTGCATTTGGCTGGGTGCGCTCGCATGCTGCCGTAAGCAAAAGAGCCGACAGCGCCAGGAGTTTTCCTGCTGCCCGTCGCATTTGTGTCTTTGAAGCTGCTATTGTCTTGAGCATTGCAAATCGGGGTTCATGACTGATCGTCCGTCGTGGCTGGCCGTGCCTTTCTCCAGATGAGATATGCCGGTGCGCCAACAAGCACCATGCCGAGTCCGATCACGGCGCGCATCGGCTGGTTATAGATCGTGTTGCCAACAATGGCCGCAGCGGCAACGATAAAGAGAACAGGAGTGACCGGGTAGCCGGGCACTGTAAAGGGCCGAGCTGCATTGGGTCGTTTGATGCGTAAAGCGATGAGGGCTGCGGCACCTAGCGCATAGAATACCCATCCGACAAAGACCACGTAGGTGAGCAGCTGCTCAAAGGTGCCCGTCAAAGCAAGAATCGCAGCGAGCGCGCAACTGGAAATGATGGCTACGGCAGGTGTGCCATACTTTGGATGGACTCTCGCAAGGGCGCTGAAAAAGAGTCCTTCGTTGGCCATGGCAAAGTACACGCGCGGCATGGTAATAACCGTGGCGTGCGCGGCGCTGTACATCGAAATGATGATTATGGCTGCAATGAGTTTGCCTGCCGCCGGACCAAGCACCGCAGCGGTGGCGGTGGCCGCCACGCGGTCCGTTGCCATCACTCCACCGGGGCCAAGGGCGGCGAGGTACGCAAAATTGGCTATGAGGTAAATAATGATGAGTGCTCCCGTTCCCAGGGCGAGGGCACGGGGAAGCGCACGCTGTGGATCCTTGGCTTCAGCGTCTGCAAAAGTCACGTACTGCCAGCCTTCGTACGCCCACAGAACCGAAATCATTGCAATACCAATGGCGCCAAGTGTGACCGTCGTACCGGGCATCGCGGTTGCCGCACCAGCGGCACTTGCTGGATCGCCTAGCGAGAACAGCAGCACGCTCATCGCGAGGATCGCAACGACCTTGATAGCGGTGGCAGTGTTCTGAACCGAAGCACTCCCGCGCGTGCCCAGCACATTGATCACCGCCATGATAACGATCAGCGTTATCGAAACGACCTTGGCCTCAATACTGGACAGCTCGCGAAACTGGCCGAGGTAGTTGGAAGCGGCGACGGCAAGCGTGGCAATCGTACCAGCCCCAATTACAAAAAACAGGGTCCAACCATAAAGGAACGCCGGGAATGGCCCAAAGCCGTCGCGAATGAATGCATAGAGTCCCCCCGCCTTGCGGTCCATCGAACTCAGCTCCGCGTACGACAGGGCTCCAAGCAGGGAAAGTATCCCGCCCACCAGCCACACCAGCGACGCGGCAGTAACGGACCCATTGGTCTGTCGCAATACGACACTCGGAACGATAAAGATGCCCGAACCAATGACGTTCCCGATGACCAGGAGCGTGAGGTCGGTCGTGCCTAACGTGCGACGGAGGGTGGACATTGTGAGGGGCTGAGGAGTGAGCACTGAGAGGCTGAGTCACCACACCACCGCAAAGCGACAAGCGAGAACCCACAGCACTCAGCGCCGCCAAGCTACAGTGTGGAACGTCAGAGGGCGAATAGCCTCCTCAGCGCGTCATCTCCTCGAGATCCGCCGGAGTATCCACGTCGCGCGGTAGCGGAGCGTCTACAGAAAAGACCAACAGTCGGTCTCCCAGTTCATCCAGCACCTTCCGGGCTCCCCGGTCACCACCCAGCTCCCGCAGTTTGCCGCGCAGAGAGGCGTCAAAGAGAACGGGGTGGCCCTGTACGCCGCCCTGGTATACCGGAACCACGCCTGCCGCGTTGCTCCCTCGCCACGTCTCTACTATCCCATGAATGGTCGCTGGCTCGATAAATGGCTGATCAGCCAGAGCCACGAGAATGGCCTGACACTCATTAGAGAGGGCGTCCTCTCCACATCTGATCGACGAACCCAGACCCTCGGACCACCTGTCATGACGCTCAATGCGAGCCGAAGTACCACGCAACTCGTTCTCGATCTCCTGGCTCCTCTCCCCCGTCACAACCACGATCTCACTGACCCCGGCAAGGCTGAGCCGGTCCACAACGTGCCTCACGAGTGAAGTGCCGTTGATCCGCTGTAGCAATTTGGGAGAGCCAAAGCGCGACGAGCCGCCCGCGGCCGGAACGATAGCCCCAATCATCCGTGGCGCGCTGTTGTCTGACGGTACTGCAGTAGACCGGTGTGCATCAGCGTGAGAGGGAGACTTACGCAAGGCATGCGAGCACCAGGAAGGTTGCCGCCGAGTGCGCGCACCAGATCGTCTACCACGAGCGTCTCGACTTCGTCGACCGGGGCACGCTGCACAAGATCAGTCAGGACCGACGCCGAGGCGATGCAGATTGCGCAGGCGTTGGCGACAAACCTCGCGTCCACCACAACATCACCTTGCACTTTCAGCTGAATCCGAACGCGATCGCCGCAGAGCGGATTGACCCCTTCCTGCGTGATGGTGGCACCCTCCAGCGCACCCTGGTTTCGCGGGTGGCGAAAGTGTTCGAGCACGGTTGCCCCGTATGGGTGACCCACGATGCGTTTGACTCTTAGGTGTTTGACGAAACGTCCACTACCTCTGCTGGCTTCTCGCGTCCACCTTTGCCCCCGAGACTCTCTCGCAACGGAGCGCCGCTCCTTCCACGTGCCACGGCCAAAGCTTCCGCAAGTACGCTCAAAGCAATCTCCGACGGACTTTTCGCCCCAATATCCAACCCCACGGGAACACGTATTCTTGCCAGATGCTCATCGGCAAAGCCTTCACCATTGAGAAACTCCAAAAGCGCCTTGCCCCTACGCCTGCTGCCGAGGACACCGATGTAGGATGCGTTGCTCTCCATCACTACGCGCAGCACCGGAAGATCGTACTTGTAGTCGTGCGAAAGGAGCACAACGAGCGATGAAGGTCCAAGCTCCAGTCGCTCCGCAATCTCAGAAGGTAGCCCGACAAGCAGCTCGTCTGCCGACGGAAAGCGATCTCGGCTCGCAAATCGATCGCGGCCGTCTACAACCACCGTGCGCATCCCTACTGCGTTTCCGAGGCGCACGAGTGCGGTGGCCACGTGCGTAGCTCCAAAAATCACCAGAGATAGAGGGGGCGAGTGAACCTGAAAAAAGAGCCGCTCTCGCGCCCCCGGGAGCTCGGCGATTCCCGGAGCAGAGTCGTCGCTTTCAAGCCTGAGAATGGCTTCGGTCGTTGCCGTACGATCGAGGTCAGGATCACCTAAAGTGCCGCTGCGTAGTCCGCCACCTTGTACGACAAGCCTTCTGGTACGTCCACCAAGTGGGACGACCGAAACCGCCCGCCTACCGGCGTCGAGTTCGGCCTTGAGCAGTTCCAGGGAGCGGCGAATGGGGTCGTCAGCGTTGACGGGGTCGTATGGCTCAACGAGCACCTCTACGGTCCCCGCGCACGTCAGTCCGAGCGATGCGGCGTCTTCTTCGCCAAGTTCAAGTGAAAGTACCCGGGAGCGACGGGATTCCAGGACTTCCGAGGCCGCCTCGATCACTCTGGCATCGACGCAACCTCCGATGGTGACCGAACCCACTATCGCTCCAGAGTCGTCTACCCACATTCGGGCACCAATCGAGCGCGGTGACGAACCAGCAGTGGCCACGAGAGTAGCCACTGCAGCTCGTCGGTCCGGAAGGAGCAGGTCTTCCATGAGGGCCAATAAGTTGCGTCCAGGTTCCAACCCGAAGGATGCGTGTAACAGCTATGTCACACCGACTTCAGGTTTCTCCAGTTGCCGTGATTTGTAACAGATTTCGCGCGCTTTTGTAACGGCGTCCGGCGCGCGAGATCTCGCCCAACCCCTCGGTCCCAGACCACATGCGACTTCAAGAAAGTGCCATTTTGCTTTTGCTGGTGATCTTCCCGCTGCAGCTGGGATCCCAGAGCATAGCAGATAGCAGCCGCCATGAGACAGTGGAAGAGGCGCGAAATAGCGCTGTACTGGCGAAAGAACAGAACTCGGCGATGCCGTGGTACGAGCGCATCCGGGTAAGAGGTTATGCGCAAATTCGGTACAATCGTCTCCTCGAAACGAACTCCGATCTACGCTGCTCCCAATGCGACCGTTCGATCGGCGACAACGGTGGATTCTTTCTAAGGCGCGGCAGGCTGGTCATTTCGGGAGACATTTCGGACCGCGTTTCGTTCTACGTACAGCCTGACTACGGAGCTGACGCGGCCGGTTCGCAAAACGTTCTGCAGCTTCGCGACGCGTACTTTGACGTCTGGCTCGGCGACTCCCGGACTCATCGGATCAGATTGGGTCAGAGCAAGGTTCCATTTGGGTTTGAGACTCTCCAGTCGAGTTCTGCGCGGTTGCCTTTGGACCGGGCGGAGGGGCTCAACAGCGGTGTGCCGGGTGAACGGGACATTGGTGTTTACTACATGTGGAGCCCAACCTGGGCCAAGCGTCTATTTCGTGTGCTTGGTGACAGCGGGCTCAAGGGAACGGGGGACTATGGCGTGGTTGCAGCCGGGTTGATCAATGGCCAGACGATCAATCGGCCTGAGGCCAACAATTCTCTGCATCGCGTGCTCCGGGTGTCCGTCCCGTTCGAGATTATGGATGGCCAGATTGTGGAAGCAGGCATTCAGGGTTTTGACGGCAGGTTCGTGCCTTCGTCGCGCACCGCTGGGGTGAGCACGCTAAGTGAGTACTTGGACCGGCGCGTGGCGCTATCGTTCACGTGGTACGCACGACCATTGGGGCTGGTCGCGGAGTGGAATTGGGGCAAGGGTCCGGAATACCAGCCCGACGTAAACGCTGTAGAGGAACGTACTCTTCGCGGTGGCTATATCCAATCGATGTACCGCGTGGTAACAGCGGGACAGATGTTGCAGCCTTTTGTGCGGGCCCAGTACTACCGCGGGGGCCGCAAGACCGATCTCGATGCGCGGGGCTACCTGATTCGCGAATACGACCTGGGCCTCGAATGGTTGCCCATGCCTGCCCTGGAGCTAACTGCCCAGTACAGCATATCCGACCGGCGGGTGGCTGACGGCTCTATTGCCGGCTACGAGAGGCAGGAGGGCAACCTTTTGAGACTGCAGGCGCAGATCAATTACTGACTGCGAGGACGCTTGACGATTCTCCCGGGTCGAGCGGTTGTGAACTGTCCGGCGTTTACCATGGCGACGCCATTCACAAAGACGTAGTCGATTCCCACTGGGTACTGATGCGGATTTTCGAAGGTTGAGCGATCCCCAATTGTGGCTGCGTCAAAGACAACGACGTCGGCGATGGCGCCTTCTTTCAGTACGCCGTGATCACTCAAACCAAGTCTTTTGGCCGGCATTCCTGACATCTTGTTCACTCCTTGCTCCAGAGTGAGAACGCCCAGGTCGCGAACGTAGTGACCGAGGACTCTGGGGAATGTGCCGTAGCCACGAGGGTGAGGATGCCCTTCTCCGGGTCGCGAAAGGCGTCCATCTGATCCAATCATCGTTTGCGGATGCTGCATGATGCGCCGCACGTCGCCTTCGTCGATGACGTGATAGATCATCGACGCTCCGCCCTTGAGTTCCGCCTCGATCACGAGGTCTGGCGCATTCTCCGGTTTGGGTTCGATACCACGCATTACTGCCCAATCGTACAGCGTTTTGCCTTCGAGCTCTCTCATCCAGTTGACTCGGCCGAACTGCACACGTTTGAGGTCGCCACCACCGCGGTCGTTCATGACGAAGTCATAGATGCCGCGCTCGATGCTGTCGCGTAACACAGGATCGTTTACGCGCCGCTCGAAGGCAGAATCACCACCGGCAAGCGCCCAGGGCGGAATCAGTACTGAAATGCTGGTCGAACTGGCGGTGTATGGATACTGATCCATCATCACGTCGACCCCCGATCGCCTGGCGCTGTCAACCATTGCCAGCGTTCGCACACTGGATCCCCACATGGCTCGTCCTATCGCCTTGTGGTGAGTGAGCACGATCGGTATGCGCGCAGCTCTGCCGATCTCGATCGCTTCGGCAACTCCTTCTATGAGACCCAGCCCTTCTTCACGGAGGTGAGAGGTGTAGATGCCTCCGGAATCGGCGGCGACCCTTGCAAGGGCGACCACTTCGTCTGTCTTGGAGTAGAAGCCGGGGATGTAGCGAAGTCCGGTGCTCAGCCCAAAGGCTCCCTGCGCCATACCCTGGGCCACCAGTTGTTTCATGCGGTTGAGTTCGGCCACCGTGGGCGCACGGTTGGCACTTCCCATCACCTCTCTGCGGATGGAGTTGTGGCCCGCGAGAAATGCCACGTTCATCCCAAGTCCCGCCTTTACTGCAGAATCCATGTAGGGTGCGAGCGGTAGCGGCGCCGTACCGTCCGGTCCACCCAGCGCCAGTGTGACTCCCTGGCGCACGTGACTCTCAGCTGCGGGCAAGCGAAGAAGTGGATCCAGGTGCGCGTGCATGTCAATGAAACCAGGCGACACGATCCTTCCCGACACATCGATCACCCTGCGCGCGTTCGTGGCTGGTATGGACTCGCGTGACACACGAACTATTCGGTCACCGGTAATAGCGACGTCGGCGGCAAAGCGAGGTGCACCGGTTCCGTCAACAACGGTACCTCCCTTGAGCAGCAGATCGTATTGCTGCTGCGCCGCGAGCTGCCGTACGGCAACGAAGGGGATGGTCAGTGCTACAATGAATGCTGCGACGGACTGACGTATCATTGTATCCAGTGTTGGAGTACTCGTATGTACGCCGGGTGGCAGAAGAACGCTAAGTGCTCACCGAGATGTCGACGTCAGGCGGCCTCCCCAGCCTCTGAGCTCATGCGCGCCTCGGTCTCTTCCCGTTGCTCGGGCGAAGATACAGCCACGGCACTTCCTTCGATAACGACGGACCATCGCTGGATGGCCCCTCCTTCGAGCCAGACCGAGCTCTTCCAATCACCCATGGCGTCGCTCAGAGTATCTGGAGCACCCAGCGCAGGACCAAATACAATGTTGCAGTAAGGTTCTTCATCATTGAACGGCGTCCAGCCCTTTTTATTGATCCAGATTCCCATATGCGGGACCTGCTGAGGATCGAATCTGAAACGCAGTTCCTGGCTTCCTTCGCGCAACGTGGCGAGTCCGTCGGGCATATCTACAAACAGCTTGCATGCGTATCGCTTGGCTACATCCCATGGTGCAACAAAGTCGTTGGCCTTTCCCATAGCTCTTATCACGGGCCAGCGGTGCTCCGCGCGCGGGTCGCCCAGTTCCAGTCCGTGCCGGGCAAATACTCGGAGACGCGCGCCCTCGTGTAGTACGAGGCGCGTTTCCGATGTCAGCGAAAAACTCGGAAACGAAGACCAGATAAAGGGGATTCTGTCCGAACTGGTGTTGGCAACGCTGTAGTCGAGCGTTATCCGGCCGGTCGCGTCGACCCTTGCCTTTCGCTTAAAGACATAGGGCATGCGGTTTCCGTTCCAGGTGAGCTCAGCGATCTGTCCGCCGGGACTCGTCCGAACATCTACCTGAGGAACCTGAGACCAGAGTTCACCATGGTCGGGCAACTCGATTCCGCCAAAGTGCTTGACCCACCCCGGAACTCTGCACGCACCTAACGTTGGGAAGCATTCGTCATAGCCGCCGAAATCGGCAGTTTCCACGTAGGATTCGCCCTCTACACCTGCACCCCAGGGAATGAGGTCGCTGTTCCAGAGCCACTGTCGGCCCGCAATCTCCAACTCAGCGATCCGTCCCCCAATGGAGGGTACAATTAGCAGTCGTGTTCCACCTCCTCTCAGCTCCACAAACCCAAAGTCTCGCGGGTCCGGAACGGCGGGCCTCGATTTGCCGAAGAAGGGGATTCTGATCACGGAGTAATAGAAGCGCTGCCAGGTTGCGCGAGGAGTTGCTGAACACCTACTCCCCTGAGAGCAAAGATGCGGGCAACCGCGTCGCCAATTTTGCTGTTGGGCGTGCTTGCTCCGGCCGTTATACCGAGCCGAACCGGTCCCTCCTCCGGCATCCAGCCTTTAGCAGTATCCTCGCTGTGTTTGATACCTGCAGGGCGGTAGTGCAACGTCCTCGCGTGAGGATCGATCCCTGTCGAATCCTCAACGTGATACGTCGGTACGTGTTCAGCGCACAGCGCTGCCAGCGAGATCGTGTTGCTGGAGTTGAAACCGCCGATGACGATCATGGCGTCGAGCGGTTCGCGCAAAAGGGACTGAACTGCGTCCTGGCGATCCTGGGTCGCTGAGCAGATAGTGTCGAAGGTGCGGAAGTTCTCGCGCCTGTAGTCAGCGCCAAAACCCCGCTCCATTGCCTGCCCCGCCAGTTCACCAATTGCCAGCGATTCGCGCGCCAGCATTGTAGTCTGGTTGGCAACGCCTATGCGCCGGAGGTCAGCGGCAGGGTCAAAGCCGGGAGAAATGGAGTGCGAGAATCGTTCCAGAAGCTCCTGTGCCTCCGCCTCTTTAGCATCGCCTCCGCCGAGTTGTTCTATATAGTTAGCCACAAACTCGGCGTCATTCATGTCGCGAACAACGATGTAACGTCCGCCTGGGTACTTGAGCACTTGTGACGCCGTGGCCCTGGTCTCTTCGTGGTAATACTTGCCGTGGATCAGAGCTGTAAGGCCGTCACGAGCATAGCTGTCCACGCGCTTCCACACGTTGAGCACCGAGCCGCAGGTTGTATCTACAACCACGCAGCCATGGTCGCGCAAAGCCTGAAAATCGGCCATGGTTACCCCAAATGCGGGCAGTATCACGACGTCGTCAGCCTCGACGTTTGCGTAATCAAAGCGCGGTTCGCCGTCGCGAGCATCAGGTAACGGCACGAGAAATTCGATCCCCATGCGCTGCAACGTGTTGTTGACGTGCGGATTATGGATGATCTCGCCGACAAGAAAAATCTTCTTGCCCGGGAACTTTCTGCGCGTCTGGTAAGCGTAGTCTACGGCTCGTTCCACTCCGTAGCAGAAGCCGAACTCCTTGGCCAGGCGAAGCGTCAGGCCCCCAGCTTCGAGAACGTCGCCATTGGCTCGCATCGCGTCGACGATTGCGTCAGCGTAGTCCGAATCCAGTTCTTCGCGGACGTCGGAGGCGAGTCCAAAGCCCTTGCGGAAATATCTATCCGCGGCTTGACCGCTCATACCCTATCGGCCCGCCCGCGGCGGGCTTCGTCAGAGCTCATCCGATACGGCGCAATGATGCCGAGAAACTCTGTGGACCAGGGACGTGGCCTCATCGCACGCTGCTCAACGCAGACCAGGACAAGGTAGCCTGCAGCGCGCAGAGCCCCGCCGTCGCCGTAAAAATCAAAGTTGAGGGTGAGGGACGTGTTGCCAACCTTGGAAATGTAGGTCACGACTTCGAGGCGCTCGTCCAGAGTGGGCGGCGAAACAAAGTCCAGATGCATCACTCGCCGCGGAATGCTGAAATCGAAGCGACGGCCAAATTCTCTGTAGGATATCCCCAGCGCACGGAACAGTTCCGACTCTGCCAGTTCCATAAATCGCGTGTAGGCGTCGTACCGGATGATCCCGGCAAAATCGACGTCTCCCCATCTCACATGTTCATGCACTATGAACGGTGAGGGAGTAGTAGCAGACGACAAGGCTGGAGCTGAGTCAGGACTCATGATTGCGGCTAAACGTTTGCCCCAAGGAGCGCAAGGTGAAATCTAGCAGCCCCGCTCGCTCCCGGCGGCCTCCTTGCTCGGACGTGTTACAGCCCGTAAGCTAGCGCAATGGAAGGTAATCCCACCGAGCCTCGTTTTTCGCTTGGACCGCTGCACAGGGTGCCGCGCCGCTTTACGCACATAGGCGAGCGGCTCTGGCTGGATTTCGTCAATACAGACGAGACGCGCAGGGGCGACAGAGTGGATCTCCTGAGAGATTTTGATTCCCTTGTCGCCTTCCTGGAGGATGTGGGCTCTCTAGACACTGAGCGTGCCCAGGGTCTGTACAGGCGGGCACAGCAGCAACCAGCGGGAGCGGCTGCAGCGCTGGTTGATGCGCGCCGAGTGCGGGCAGCACTGAGAGTACTGGCAGAGCGCGGTCCGATGTCGGACAAGGCACGTTGGGACGCACTGGGAGAGATCAATCGTGTACTCGGCCGATCGGCCGGGACCCGACGCGTGGAGCCGAGGCCTGATGGCTCGTTCGCGCGCAGCTTTGTGCCTGTAGGTGATGCTTTTGCGGGGCTGATAATCCCAATCGTCGAGTCGGCGGCTGATTCACTGATCAGCGGTGAGCTAGGCAAGGTCAGGTGTTGCAACGACGAGCGATGTGCACGGGTGTTTCTGGATGCAACACGCAACGGTCGGCGCCGCTGGTGTGAGATGGCAACGTGCGGCAATCGTGCCAAGGCCGCGCGTTTTCGTGCGCGAGAGCGCACCGGCGACTCCCGAGCCTCGGCCTAACCGCGGAAAGTATGCCGCGCCGCGACGTCGACCGAACGTGGCTCGAAATGCTGTCGCCGACGCAGCTGAGGCCAGCACCCAAGCCCGAAGGCGAGTACGAGATCCGTCTCGAGTCACCCTGTTCGGTATCGTTGTCAAAGCATCTGTATAGTGATGTAGGCAAGGCGTACTTCTGGCGCGACCGCAACGTCTGGAGCGACGAGGAGTTGGCTCAATACCTGAGGCGATCCGACATTCGGGTCTACGTATTGTGGCACAAGAAGAAGTATGAGGGTTTTTTTGAGCTACGCCGCCACGATGATGCCTCTGTGGAGATCGTCTACTTTGGACTCGTAGCTGACGCGCACGGCAAGGGTCTGGGAAAGTGGATGCTGGCCGCGGCCGCGGAAGAAGCCTGGCGCCTTGGTGCAACGCGTGTGTGGCTCAACACGTGCACTCTGGATTCGAAGGCTGCACTGCCCAACTATTTATCACGTGGTTTCGTTCCGTTTCGGACGGATAGTTACGCCGTGGAAATCCCGGCCGCGGAGGGCCGCGGATAAGAGCTCCGGTGCACTGAACGCGGGAACTGCAAA
>CAZYTS010000004.1:0-33375 GCA_964649855.1 uncultured Gemmatimonadaceae bacterium | reverse complement strand
AACTACATTTTTGGCCGCGGATGAACGCGGAAACTACAAAACCTAAATCTCAATTCTCGCGCCAAGACCACGAAGCACGCGACGCCCAATTCCGCGTACTTCCGCGGCGTTGGTCTTTCGCTGGGGAGACTACATTTTTGACCGCGGATGAACGCGGAAACTACAAAACGTAAATCTCAATTGGCGAGCCAGGACCACGAAGCATACGACGCTCCACTCCGCGGACCCTAACGCCCGCGACGCTTTCGCGGATTCACACGCTGACGTTCGCGGGCTCGGCGCGCACGCGCTGGATCGTCCTTTTTACGTGACGTTACCTCTTCGCGGCGCCGCTTGCGCTTGTGACCGGCATCGCGCTCCTTGCGACGGCTCGGCCTTTCCTCAGGCATCCACGGCCGATCAAGAACCTCCTGCAACTCCTCAATAGTGCTCGCGTGAGCACTGCCCCTGGCTCCGCGGTGCACCACAAATCTCAGCGGCCGATCCAGAGTCGGAAGTTCCTCCGCTACCAGGTTGCGAGCAAGCTTCTCCGGAAGAACGAGACGAGCGACCGCGAGCAACTGGGCGCCGCTCTCTTCTACGTCGTAGTCGATCTCCACTTCACGATCGCGAACCACGACAAACGACGGCAGCGCGTCCAGTTGCTTCTGCTCCGCGGCCGGAACCAACGACGTCAGATCGAGGCGAAGCGGCAAGGTACGATACTCCTGCACAGACCCGACGCTGCCTAACGCCCTCTCATAATGTCCGGCCAGATCGCTGAGATTAAGGCGCACCGTGCGCCCACCCGACCTGCGATACCACTCGCGCACTCTCAATATTTCGTCACGATTACGCTTGACCGCTGGGTGACGAGCCTCCTCGCGTGCAAGTGCGAGCGCCAGAACCTTCCGCGCCGTACCCTCCTGACCTTCAGGAAAGACGTCGATGTGCTCGACGTCACGATCCAGTTCAAAACCAAAATACGTCACGCGGCTCGTGCGAACGAGCGCATCACGCCTGTTGCCCTGCTCGTATGAAATCTCCGGAGCGGACCTCACGGCATACTTCCGTACGAGCGCGGCAGGGATCTGCGTTCCCTCTATCGACGCGCGTGGAATGCCGAAACGATCGGCAAAGTAGCGCAAGGTGCCCGCAATGGCTCCCCACGAACCACTCACGCTACTCCGCGATACACGTGCCTCCTGCCCATCGGCGGTCTCCTCGTCGATCACGAGGTCAAACGGCATTATGCTTGCCACCAGGTCAGCAAAGTTGCGCCGTAGACTCTCCGTAACCGGTTCGAGCGTCTCTGGAAGCGGAAGGTCTACAGCACGATAGATGCTCGCGGTCGCGAGTGCTGCATCTTCGATTGCCTTGACAAGCACTCCGCGGCGGTCCGCCCAACGCTGGATGCGCTCTTCGTCAAAAAGATGTCTGGGCAGACCGTAGACCTCTCCCATGTATCCCGCAGCCCGCCATGCATCAGCGTAGATGTTGTACGCGGATAGGTGATCAGATCCTGCAACGATAAGGTTACCTATGTCGCGTTCCTCACGCGTCATGCGGTGCAACGATTCGATGCTCGCCATAACAGCCAGGCTCGGCATCAGCTCGTCTGGTGCATGTACGATCAGCTCCGCCCAGGGCCGCTCCACCGGAAGCTGTTCCACAAGCCGGCCATATCGCGTCAGCCGCCCCGCCTCCACAAGACCACGTTCCTCCAAACGCTCCATGGCACGACGATACGCCGCGCGGTCGAGCGGCACGGGCAATTCGAGTTCGTCGGCACGAACGCCAATGTCAGCACACGTGAGTGCTACACGCTCGGAGTCTCCAGCGAGCTGGAACTCCGGTGCCGTTGGTCGCAACCTGGCAAAATCGATGTCGCGGTCGCTGAGTATAAAGACGCGTCCGGCTTGCACGCGACCATGCACGCGCCCCGCCATCTGCAGTATCTCGTTAGTGCCAAGATTGAGGCGCGTTAGAACGTTCCTGCCACGCTCAATGACGTTGGCAAATCGCGTGTCGTCAATAACCACCGTGTCCAGACCGCGGATGTTGAGAGCGCTTTGTCCAGCTGCGGTCATCGCCAGAAAGAAGGGCTTCTCGGCCCCTTCTTCCAGGAACGGCCTGATAACGCGAATGGGCTCACCGCCATGATAGAACGCCGAAGTAATGCGTCTGAACCGGTCGCCCACCGTGCCTGCCACTTCTTCAACAGCGGCACGCGTTGGAAGAAACATCCCCACTCCCCTCTTCTCCCTGACTACCTGCTGCAGGAAGCGATCATCCAGGAACTCCGTGGGATCCTTGCGCACCACACGAACCTGAGCGGCCCGGTCAGGATCGAACGACGACGATTCTATCACATGCGCCGAGTCGAGGTATCGGGCGTAGAACGATGGCTCAACCGTGGCTGACAGCCAGATGAAGCGGCACCCCACGCGCTTGCCTAACGCGAGGCAAAGCTCCAGCTCGGCCGAAGTCTGGTGAATCTCGTCCACTATGAGCGTGTCGTGCTTGAGGATGTCGTTGTCCTGGAACCAGCGCCGCGCGATCCCAGTCGTGACGATCACCACGTTCCACGTGGGTGTCTCGGGAGTGGCCTCGCGCTCCCTGTTGACCACTCCAACTCTCAGCGGCGTCCCAACGATCGACTCGGCGATGGGTCGCACAGCGAGCGTTTTTCCTGTGCCAGTGCCCGCCACGATCCCGAATCCCTTGCCCGACCTCGCGAGTTCGCGAACCTGAGCACCATGCTCACGCTCGATCACAGTATCGATGTGTAAGCCGAGTGCGATTTCGATGGTCTCGCACGCCGCGCGCGTGGGAGCAATCACGATCACTCGACCGGTCGGCGGCTCCGCGGCAACAAAAGCGTCGTGGTCCGGCGGAAGGGCGCGATCGGTAACTCGTCTCAACAAGGCTTTGGCTAAAGGTGTCGAAGCCGAAACCTAGTTTGTGTGCGGCTCACGGCGCGCTATTGCGCGAGACCGGCAGCTGCGACGCAGGCGAACGGGGACGTGTCCATTGCTGACTGCAGCGTGAAGCGCAATCAGGATCCGGGCTTTTTCGGTTTCCCCTTGGTCCGTTTGGTGCTGTCGCTGCGGGCGTCGTCGTCGGCAAAGATCACGCGTCCATTCTGCGGCTTGTTTCTGATTGCCGTAGCGCTATCGGTTGGCGCGGGCTGCTGACGCGGCGGTACGCTGTCGATCCAAATGCGACACATGCCCTTGGGCGGCATGTAGTTACGCGGAATGTTCACCTTCTGGGCCGGCTTACGCTCGGCGGGGCGGAAGGAGCGAATTACCTGCGCACTCAACGGCCCCGCCGCCAGAAAGGCAGCGGCCCCAATGATCAGGTTTAGCCGTTTGATCTTCATCTTGCTTCGTCCTCCTTCTCTCTTCACCAGCTTTAACTGTCGTTTAGTACTGCAGCACCGGTGCCAGCGGGGACAGATAGCGGCAAAGTGCCTTAAGTACATATTTCACAACGATTTACTAAATAGCTCACCGAATCGCCGCTGCTATACCGTCCTCATTGTCGGACGAAGCTCAGCTGATGGCGGGACAGTATTCATCGATTGGCTACCCTGCGAGGGGTGCCGGGTGCCAGAGTTCCGCGTGGGTCAGTCTCCGAATGAGATTCCCGTCGCACGCGCCGTACGAACCACGTCGTGGTCTGGGTCGACGCGTTTGGGTTTGGCGAGAACTTCGGTGAACGGGACCGGGACGATGTGTGGGGACTGAAGCGCGACCATGTGTCCCCATTTGCCATGTTCGACGGCTTCGATCGCTGCACCTCCAAATCTCATTGCGAGGAGCCGGTCGTAGCCGCTGGGCGGGCCACCGCGCTGAAGGTGCCCTAAAACGAGAGAACGTGCCTCTTTGCCCGTGCGAGTCTGGATTTCCCACGCAATGCGCCCGGCGATTCCACCGACCCGGCGATCCTGTCCTGGGAGCGATTCGCCAATGAGAGACTCCTGGCCTCCGACGGGGAACGCTCCTTCGGCGACGACAACAATGGAAAAGAGTCGTCCGGCGCGGTCTCTGGCCCTGACCTTGTCGCAGACGCGATCTATGTCAAAGGGGATTTCTGGTATGAGGATGACGTCTGCGCTGGCGGCCACACCTGCGTGCAGTGCAATGAAGCCCGCGTGACGGCCCATGACCTCCATCACTATGACGCGATCGTGGCTCTCGGCGGTTGTATGTAGTTTGTCTAAAGCGTCAATTGCTGTTGCGACTGCCGTGTCGAAACCGAATGTAGTAATCGTGCAGCTCACATCGTTGTCGATGGTTTTGGGAACGCCCACGATTTGAACTCCAAGCTCAAAAAGCCGCTGCGCGATTGCCATTGATCCGTCGCCACCTATGGTCACCATGGCTTCGATGCCAAGAGTGGCCATGTTGTCGAGGAGTTCACGCGAACGGTCGACCTCGATGTACGAGCCATCGGGCTGTTTTGTCGGGAAGGCGAAGGGATTTCCGCGGTTTGTCGTGCGGAGTATCGTGCCACCGATGTGCCCAATGCCGCGCACGGTGTCGCGAGTCATCGGTATGATCTCGTCTTCGCCCAATAACCCAAAAAAGCCACGGCATATTCCCATGACCTCCCATCTGCGGCTTGTGGCTGACAGGACGGCAGCACGGATCACTGCGTTTAGACCCGGGGCATCGCCGCCTCCGGTCGATATTGCAATTCTCATTTGAAGTAACGTCGGATACTAACGAGGTGGCACCTGCACGCCGGCAAGGTTCGCCAATGTTCGGATGGTTGAGTCCTGACGCGCGACGACCGTCACGAGCGAGTCGATCCTGTCGTACAACTCGGCCTGAACCGAGCGAACTTCATTGAACGCATCGCCAATTTCTACCAGCGCCTGAGCCGTTTCCATATCGGTACGGCTGGGAAGGGTGCAGCCAAGCGTCAGCGACAAAGTCGCGAGACCACCGACTCTCAGGAGTTGACCGAACGGCGAGCTGCGGCCCATCACGGAGGGGACGAAGGGTGTCATGGCACAAGTATAACGCTGCCCGCAGACCGCGCATCCCGCTGCAAGGATTTGATTCGATCGGGGACAAAATGATGATGGGAAAGTGAGCTCGGCGGTCTAGTGTAGGGTGTGGATACCAATGCTCAACGACACGGATTCACCCTGGTGGAAGTGGCGGCAATCCTTTGCGTGCTGGCTATCACGCTGACGATTGCGATGCCGCGCTTTGCAGCCATGCGGGACGTGGTAGCTGTGCAGGGTGCCTCACGCTCGGTGGTCCAGGCTCTAATGGATGCTCGTCGCACAGCAATGCGTCTTGGCACGCGCTGCGCGGTGAAAATCGACAGTGCGGGTGGATTCATTTCGGTGCACGTGCAGTCCGATACGGTTGGGCGGGTCCTTCTACACGATCTCTTTGGTGTGTCGCTGTGGAGTTCGCGCGACTCGATTGCTTATGCCCCGTCCGGCCTTGGTGTCGGGCTCGCGAATGCGACTATTGTGGTGTCGCGCGGCTCGTCGTCGGATACTGTCTCTGTGAGCCGTACAGGCAGAGTCAAACGCTAGAAAGCAGGGGAGCAAAGAGGGCAAGAATGGCAAGGATGGCGATGGAATGGCTTTCCTGGCCTCATCATCCTCGTCGCCATCATTGCCCTCCTCGCCATCATTTGCCTTCCTCGCCATCATGTGCCTTCCTCGCCATCATTGCTTCCTCGCCTTCCTCGCCATCATTGCCCTCCTCGCCATCATCTAAGACCCAAAATCAAAACCCGGCATCGAGATTCGTTCGATCGGTTGGCCCAGCACACGCTCGATCGTTCGAACCATTGCAATCTCATCAGGAGCCATGAATGTGAAAGCGTCCCCACTCTGAGCAGCCCTACCGGTTCTCCCTATCCGGTGCACGTAGTCCTCCGCTTGACCTGGCACATCGTAGTTGATGACGTGCGAAATGCCGGAGATGTCGAGGCCCCGCTGGGCGATATCCGTGGCTACAAGCACGCGCACCTTTCCGCGCTTGAACGCTTCCAGCGCGCTGGTGCGCTGCGCCTGCGTCTTGTCCGCATGCAGTGCGGTGGACTCAATGCCGGAGTCGTTCAGCTGGCGCACGACACGATCGGCGCCGTGCTTGGTCCTGCTGAAGACCAGAACAGAATCCATCCCCGGCTTCTGCAAGAGCGCAACCAGCAGCGCTGTTTTGCGAGAGGCCGGCACGGGGTAGACCGCGTGCCTCACTGTGTGCGCCGCCTGCGAACGACGCCCTACCTGAACCACTATGGGCCGTCGCAGGTATTTGCGCGCCAGCGCTTCAACCTCGGGTGGCATCGTTGCGCTGAACAAGAGCGTCTGACGATACGACGAGATGCCGTTGGCGATGCGGCTGATCTGAGGAGCAAATCCCATATCCAGCATCCGGTCCGCTTCGTCGAGTACGAGAATCTCCAGCAGGCCAAGTGGTACGTTTCCGCGCTCCATGTGGTCGATCAGCCTGCCGGGTGTTGCCACCAGGACGTCTACGCCATCTGCCAGCGCGCGCTCCTGTGGTTCATAAGCCACGCCACCATAAATCGGCGCAACATCTATTTCGGAAAAACGGCCATACTTTCGAAAGCTCTCCTCCACCTGTTGGCACAACTCACGTGTAGGTGTGAGGATGAGAGCGCGCAGTCGACGCGGACCTTCAAGCAAACGATGCAAAATCGGGAGAGTGAAGGCGGCAGTCTTGCCAGTTCCCGTCTGCGCCAACCCCATAACATCCCGCCCGCTCAGCGCTACGGGAATCGCCTGCTCCTGTATAGGTGTAGGAGTCGTGTAGCCGGCTTCAACCACTGCGTCGACAATGGGATGCGCGAGCCCAAGGGCGGTGAACGCATCTCCTCCTCCAGCCGCTGACTTCCCCGCCCTTTTGTTCTTCGACCCACTCTCAGACTTATTCGCCTTTGCAGGAGCCGCCTCTTTTGACGACGCCTTTGACTTGCTACCCGACAACTCCTTTCTGTTGAGTCGCTTTCTGCCGGATGCAGCGGGGCGTTTTGACGTAGCTGAGGCTTTTGACGTAGCTGCGGATTTTCTGACTGTCATTACCGGGAATCAGCTGCTTTAGCGCGCGTCAGCGCAAGTGTGCGAGCGCAGTATGTGACTGAGAAGAATGCAGGGCCGTACGCCCAGCCGCAAATCTGCCTAACTCGCGTCAACAATATGAGCAAGGAGTTCCTGAATCACTACCTTTGGGACTTCTTCAGCAAGTACGTGTCCCGCTCTGGGCACTACCACCACGCGCCTCGCTCCCAACAACTGAGCACGAGTGCGTGCCCTGGGCGTGTTCACCAGGAGATCCCGTGCCCCGAGAACTACGAGCATGGGAATATCGATCCGCGCGAGCGACTCGTCGCTCCTGGGGGCAAATGAGTAATGATGGAGAACGAGGCGGAGGGCGCGTGCGTAGTCAGGATCGGCCGTGGCTGCCCAGTACTCGTCGACGTCGTGGCTCGCCCAGCGCCCGCGCGAACCGTAGACCGCCTTCAACACCAGTGGGATCGACCAGCGCGGAACGCCGTAGGGTATGAGCGGCGCGACGATCCGCGGCGTCATGAGACGCATCATGCCGATCCACTTCAAGGGTCCCAACCCAACGGGCGCTAGCAGCGTGAGCGATTTGCCACGATCCCTCGAAGCAGCGAGCAGGTCGAGAGTTACGCCACCGCCTAACGAATGAGAAACAAAGTGCGCGGGCCCTACATCCAGCTCGTCCAACACCTCGGCGAGGTACCTCATCATCGCTTCCCCGCTGTACAGACCGGGATCCTGAGGTCGGTCAGACCAACCGTGACCCCTGAGCTCCACGGCAATCACTCGACGTCCGCTTTCTATGACAGGCGCATAGATATGCCTGAAGAAGTACGCTGAACAACCCCAGCCATGCACAAAAACAACGGGGTCGGCGCCGTCCTCACCACCTAACACGACTCTCGCGCGTTCGCCTCCGCTTAGCGTGACGTATTTCTCTTTTAGACCAGGAACCTGCGCGGGAAAGCACTCATCGCGCGCAATCCTCCCCTTGAGCACCTTGCGCAGTGCCCCGCGCTCGCTCAGTCCGCCTGTCACAAAGCCTGCGCGCGCTTCAGAGCACGGTCACTCAAACAAAGTTCAGTTCCCGTCCGGCCAGCCTGCCGATCAACGCCAACCGAAAGGTTACTTCGAGGGAGACGCCAGCTTCGTCCTGCGCGCCGACTCCATTAAACGACCACACAACGCTCCTGGCCGACGACATCGTCTGCGACTTTCCCGGCCGCCAAAGCAGATCGCGGTCCCGATCGTCGAGCATGCGTTCAAACTGCCGCTTCCAGCCGTCATGTCGATCCAGCAGGCCAAGCCTGGCCATGAGTTCCAGCCAGAGAAGCGTAAACGGAACATCGGCGTCGGCTGCCTGACGCGATGACAACGGATCTCCAAGTGCGAGCCCAGGCGCCGCAACAACTCTGTTGCCCGCGAGTTGCGCAGGTTCATGCCGCGGTAGCGGACGACTGAGATACTCGAAAAGGCTGTCTACAAACTCGTCGTGCTCCATCCTGAAGCCCGGCATAAAGGCGAGCATAATCAGGAAATGCAGCGACGGTGGAGCAGCCTCGTGCGACAGCACGTGCTTGCCGTCCTGTTTGATCCACGGATCATCGGCGAGCGGCGACTCGAGAAAGTTCTGGATGCGCTGCCGCATTCGCTGCGCCGCACCACGCAACCTTGGATCAATAGCGTAACCCGCGTGAGCCAGCGCCCCCGCAGCAGCGGCACGCAAGACTTGCCGAGTGTAGGTCGCTCCCTCGACGTCCCGACTGTCCGCTGCTAACTCATAGGTGAATGAGGCGTCGTTATCTTCTGCCAGCAATCTGAACAGGGGGCGCCGAGCGTTGAGCAGCACCGGTGCGTCCTGATCCCAGCCGCTTTCCACAAGCCTGTGCACCGCAGGCACCGTTCCCACACCCTTGTAGGAACCGGCCTCACTGTCAGGCGCACTCAACATCGAGTTGTGCCAGGAACCGTCGGATCCCTGTTCCAGGGCGAGCAGAAGAGCTGGCTTGTAGGAATACACCACCGACGGCAGCAACCGTGGCAGCGAGGCGTCCTTGGCCAGTTCCGACAGAGCTCTGTATTGTATCGGCGGCGCGGAGCGCGCCACAATCATTTCGAGTGGTACGTCGACGGGTGGAGGGGGCGGCGGTGGGGGCGGCGGAGGCGGCCCCGGTTGGGGGCCCGGCGGCAACGGGACTTCGATTTCGTCGTCGTCGAGTGGAATCATGCGCCTGTTTGGCCCTTAACTCGTTGTCGCGTCAGTGTATAGCAGCTAGCTTCGCTGCCCAGTCCTTCTACGGCGGCGTAACCTATCCATTTCCGGTTCGCACGCCAGAGGTAGAAGGGCTGTGAGGCTCGAGGGGCTGAGAGATTGGGGCTGAGGCGAACCCGCTCGCTTAAAAGAGCTCAACCCGCCGCAAATGCCAGATGAGAGGTGAGTTCGTCGAAGTCGACGGTTGCAGACTCTACTACTACGCCGCAGGTACGCGCGGTCGCGGTGAGCCGATCGTTCTGATTCACGGCTTCCCAACATCATCCCGCATCTGGAGTCAGGTCACGAGCCTGCTCCCAGAGGGTCATCGCCTCATCGTCGTTGATCTCCTGGGCTATGGTCGCAGCGATCCCTTGGGAAAGGGCGATCCTTCTATCGCGGCGCACGCCAGACGCACCCTGGCGCTCCTTGAAGTTCTCAATGCTGGCCCCTCAACCGTCGTAGGTCATGGACGAGGAGCCTCCATCGCTCTCGAAATGCACCTGCAAGCCCCGCATCGGGTATCGAGGTTATGCCTTGTCAATCCAATTGCACCTTCTGAACCGTTGGGACCAGCACTGCGTCTCGCTGGATGGCTCAAGGAGCACTCCGTTAACTCTCCCACCAACCTGGTACTGAGGGCAATTCGCGCGAGGCTACGCAAAGGTTTTGTGTCTGCTGAACGTGAAAGTCACAGCATCGAGCAATATCTTCGCCCCTTTTCCGGCAGCGCCGGCTCCAGAGCTCTCCTTTCACAGATGACAGCATTTATCAGCGCGCGACACGACAGCGCGCAGCTTTCGACGATTGCGGTTCCTGTCGCGGTCGTCAGCGGCGCTGAGGATCCATACGACACTTCGCGGTTTGCATTGCAACTAAAAGACTCGATTCCGAATGCTACGCTCGAAGTAATAAGTGGCGCGCGTCACTTTGCTCCGGAAGAAGACTCGCAGGTCGTGGCGCGTGTGATCTCGGATCTCCTTTCACGGTGAGCGCAAGCCGGCTTGAAACGTTTCGGGCGATGGTTGCGAAGAGTCCTGGCAACCCGCTCGCTCGCTTTGGTCTTGCTAACGAAGCAATGAAGGCGGAGCTATGGGAAGAAGCTGCGGAGCATCTTCAGGTGTACCTTGCGTCCTACGAGGACGAGGGCAACGGCTTTGGTCGTTACGCCGAGGCTCTGGTAGCACTCAATAGGGTGAGCGAGGCGATTGAAGTGTTAAGACGTGGTATTGAAGCGGCTCACCAGTTTGGTCACCCTGGACTCGCTTCGGAGCTGAGTGACCGATTGGAAGAACTGGAGCAAACACAGTGAACTTTTTCAGAAAGTGGATTACCAGTCTCATGTTCGCGGGTGCTGCGGTGTTGAGCGCCGAACGGTCTGGGGCTCAGCAGGTGGAGCAGTCGGCGCTTCCCTACCCAACGGTCGGCTCGCGCGTGCGCGTTTTTGCACCGACTGTGCGCAGGGATCATTTTGTCGGTCGCATCGATTCTCTGAGCGCGGACGACATGGTTCTCGATACGGCGCGTGTTCGTCGTCGCCTTGGCTTTGAGACTGGCCCCGTTCTGGTAGAACAATACCGTCTGGTGCGAATCCGAACCGAGGCTATTGAAGCGATTGAATTGAGCGGTGGGCGCACAACGCGCGGAGCGACGATCAAGGGGATAATCATCGGCGGCCTCTCGGGTGCCGCATTGATTGGCTTCGGTCAGCTCCCCGAAGTGAATCCCGGATTCAAGGACTTTCTCAAGGGCGCCCCCACCGGTCTGGCGCTTGGTGCAGTCATCGGGGGGATCGTAGGCTACGCGTTAGGGGGCGAGAAGTGGGTTCCCGCTGCTATACCTAGATGATGGCAAGAGGGCGAAGCGCAAGACCGTGAGGATGAACCCGCGTCGTGCGAACTGCCGCGCGTCCCATCCTCCTAACTTCCCAACCTCCCAACAATCGTCGCCTAACGCACTTCCTTGGCAGCGTCGAGAACGTGGCTTATCTCGCGCGATAGGGCACGCGCTTCCTGCGTCGCGCTGCTCACATCGTTCATTACCGATTGCACACCCGCGGAACGCAGCGCTATGAGATCAAGTCGCATGTTCTGCAGCATGAGCGAGGCACTTTCCAACTGAGAGGCGAGCGTTCCGCGCCGGCCCGCCAGATCTCCAATCGTTACCTTCTGGCGCTCCAGCAGCTGCAGCTTGTGGTCCCGTTCGCGTGACTCAGGCTGAGCCTTGGCTGCTGCAATCCTCGCTTCGAGGTCTTCCAGCGCCCCCGGGCGAATGTCCTCGTCAAGCCGGTGCAGTGCCAGGGCCAGCGATCCCACCCGCTCGGCCAGCGCATCGACCGTGGGTAGAACATCGGGGATGAGGTCCTTGTCTGCTTTCGTCAGTTTGTTTACTGCCTCGTGAATAGTCTGACGGTCTTCGGCGGCACGTGTGACTACGCGGCCGTGTGGTCCGTCGAGCACCTCACGCGGAGCCAGCTTTTCGGCGTACTGTCGTGGTGATGCAGGAAGTGCCGCTACACCCGCGTTGGACCCACCCTGCAGATGGTTGCGGGCCTCCTTGCCAAAAATGTCCCTGAATCTCAGGCCGTCTGCCCAGAGCGACGCGCCACGATGCATCAACCCAAAGGACATTCCCGCCGCTGGAAAGAGAAACCACCAGAAATCGGGCGAGAAAGTGAGGTTGATAAGTGCGAGTATCCCGACGGTCACCGCGCTGCTTGCAACACGACGTCGGAACGAACGTACGCGCTCAGCAACTGTGGCTTCGCCAGCGCGCGTCCTGATGCCGCGCTGGTCAGCGAGTCCGCGTTGCGGTCCCACTCGCCAATCGCGTCGCGCGTCGCGCCACGACGGCGGCATCCACGGCGGAACCGGAGCCAGGGGAGCGTCAGACGATCCCGCTGCGCCTCGTCTCCAACCCGGGTTTGCAGCCTCGATGGCGTCACGCACGATCCGCCCGGGATGCTTGTCGCCTGGCCGCGACTTGGACGACGCCTGACGCATTGCGCGGATAGCGTCACGAACGCCGCCAGCAGCAGGTCCCTGGGGTACGGGGTGCTTCCACTGAGCCGACTCGCGCAGGGCTGCCGACGCTCCCGGCTGCCCGGCCTCGGGGCGACGCGGTGCCACTGCTGCCGGCCGCTGGGGCGCCGGAGCAGCATCGCTCAAGAGCGCAGCGCGGAACTCCGCCGCAGAAGCAAATCTGTCTGCTGGCTTCTTTGCCATAGCTCGCGATAGAGCACTAAGCAAAGATTGCGGTGCATCCTGCCTGATCTCGTTCAGTGGACGTGGTGCCTCGCTGATGTGCTTCATCAGCATTGCAGGCGTATTCGCCGCCTGGAACGGCAATTCGCCCGAGAGCATCTGGTACCCAACTATCGCAAGCGAGTATAGGTCTGAGCGGCCATCGATTTCACGCTCTCCCATGGCCTGCTCCGGTGACATATAGGCAGGGGTCCCCACCGCTATACCGGTCACAGTTAGCCTGGCATCACCTTCTGCAGCCCTGGCGATACCAAAATCCGTAACCATTGGCCTGCCCGTACTCTTGTCGAGCAGGATGTTGTCGGGCTTTACGTCCCGGTGCACGATCCCGTTCTGGTGCGCATAGCCCAAAGCGTCTGCTACGCCGGCAAGGACCTCTCGCACTTCTTTTACAGAGAGACGCCTGTCGCGGCTGATGCGCGTAGCCAGGCTCTCCCCTTCAACGAGCGCCATTACAAAGCACACGAGTCCAGCGCGCTCTTCGACTCCGTAGATCGGGACGATGTTCTGGTGGCTCAGCTGCGCCGCGGTCTGTGCCTCGCGCAGAAAGCGCTGCTTTACGTCGTCACGATAGGCCAGTTCCGGCGGCAGAACTTTTACGGCGACTCCCCTGCGAAGTTTGCGATCAATGGCGCTGTAGACCACTCCCATACCGCCACGCCCGATCTCGCGACCCACTTCGTAGGTATCGCCGAGTGCGCTGGTTACGCGTTCCCGAAGGACGTCAGACATTCAAGGGGGTGAGGGCAGGCAAAACTACGCTGGACGTGATTACCGACTGGCACTACCGGTTTGGCGAACGCCCAGTTTCGACATCTCGTCCTTGACGTACATGGCAGTGTCGACCTCGCGGGCGAGTGCGACTGCCTTTTCGGCGATCGAGGTGATGTGCTCCGAGGTCTGTGGCCCGGATTTAAGCCGCAGAATGTCGAGGCGCATGTTCTGGAGGGCGATAGCGCAGCTTTCGAGCCTTTCACGTTGCGCGCTGATGCGGCCGTGGACGTCGGAGACGCCGCGTCGTTGTCGCTTGAGAAAGGCAAGCCGTCGCACGCGCTCCTCACTTCCAGCCACGTCGAGCGGATTTGCCTCGCTTTCTAGTCGTGCGATCTCGCGGTCGACCTCCTGGGGTGACTCCGAAGGGGCGTTGCGTTCGAGTTCGGCGAGGCTGATCGCCAGGGACTCGACCTTTTTGTAGAAGGTTGACGCCGTTGCGGGCAGATCTCCCAGCAGATCGCGATCGCGTTTGGGAAGCGTTTCGACCATCCGCAAAACGTCGTCGCGGTTTCGTGCTGCTTCGTTTACGATCCGCGCGTGCTGACCGGCGCGTGTGGCGATTTCGTTAGGCGAGGCAGCCAGGCGCGCGCGCGAAGCGGGGGTGTCGCTCCTCTCAAAGAGGCCAGCGGCACGCTGCGTCTTCAATCGCTCACGCTCGCGCACCTCAGCGCGCTTTTTGGGATCCCAGATTGCCCGCACGGAGTCCACAAGCTCGGAGAGCACATCAAAGAACATCCTCTCCTTGGGTTCCTTGAGCACGTCGCGCCAGTCGTAGCCGTCGGTCCAGAGCTTGGCGTACTTCCAGGCGATGTAAATGGTCCAAAGTCCCCAGAGCCCAACGACGTCGATCACTCCAAAGAGCGATAGTATTACTGCGGCGACGCCAAAGAAGGCCCACGGGGCAACCTTGCGGCGGAATGAGACAACTTCGGGGGCGTTCCAGCGACGCCACTCCTCTGGGTCTACCGAGTAGCTGACACCCGCCGGTACTACCGGAGCCTGTGACGCAAAAGGCTGCATGCCCTGAGGCCTTTGCGCCACGACCGAGTTAGTGACCGGCTCGGGAACGTCTCCAGTTTCGAGCGCAACAACAAAGGCGCTCGCGCTGGGGAATCGGTTGTCAGCGTCCTTTTCCAGAAGCGTCATGACGGCACGACCCAGATCGGGGTCGACCGTTGGACACTTCTGCTGAATCGGCGGCGGTGCCTCGGAGAGGTGCTTTACAAGGAGTGCCGGTGTGCTCGAAGCGTTAAAGGGAAGCTCCCCCGTCAGCATCTGATATCCTACGACGCCTAACGAATAGAGATCGCTGCGTCCGTCTACCTCACGTTCTCCCATGGATTGCTCGGGAGACATGTAGGCCGGAGTACCGATAGCCATTCCCGTTGCCGTCAGGCGGGAATCAGCTCCCTCACTGATCGCGCGCGCGATACCAAAGTCGGTAACCATCACGCGATCGCTCGAATCCATGAGGATGTTGTCTGGCTTGATGTCGCGATGCACGACGCCACGCTCGTGCGCGAAAGCCAGAGCCCGAGCCACGTCTATGAGGGCGTGCCGAACCTCGTCGTTGGGCATTGCTCCCGTTCTGTGCAGACGAGCCGCCAGGTTCTCGCCGTCCACATAAGCCATCACAAAAAAGACCAGACCTTCGCGCTCATCGACGCTATAGATCGGGACGATATTCGGATGGTTGAGCTGGGCCGCCGTTTCTGCCTCGCGCAGAAAACGCGTTCGAATTTCAGGACGGTAGGCTAGCTCCGGGGGGAGGAGCTTTATGGCGACGACACGCTTGAGCCTGCGGTCACGGGCCTTGTAAACAATGCCCATGCCGCCGCGCCCGATCTCCCGGTCCAGCTCGTAACTCTCGCTAAGTACACGTTCTACGTGTGCCGCAAGTTCTGAGTCGGATCTCGGATATAGGGGATCGGCCACTCGTCACAGGTGTTGAATTCTGCAGTCACTCCCAATGGCGGAAGTGTAGCATTACATGAACTGAGCGTCTAGCAAAGCGCTTACACGCAAAAGGGGCTTCTGACAGCCCCATCCGGAATTTTTCGAGAAGCGCCTTACGCGCAAAGTGTCAGCTAAGGCAAGCTAGTAGTACCGCGAGCCGTTTCGGCATGTTCGTCCTACGTCAGAATGGCTCAACAAAGTTGCAGAGCCGGTCAACCTGGCGTAATTCAGGAGCCCAGTACCTGCGTTATGTCGGGCAGCAGGCGTCCACATGGGAAATCTACTCGGTGACGCCTTTCCCTCTCTGAGATTTTCAAATGGCACAACGTCAAACGCTTCCCGTTCTGCCTCTGCGGGGCACTGTAATCTTCCCCGGCGTCACCAACCCGATTGCCGCGGGACGTCCCGGTACTCTTCGCGCCATCGAAGCCGCCCTCAAAGGCGACCGGCTGGTCTTTGCCGTCGCTCAGCGCGACAACACCGACGAGCCGGAACCGGAAATCCTCTATTCCATGGGCGTCATCGCCCGTATTGGCCAGATCCAGCGCGGTCTTGGCGGAGTCCAGCTCCTGCTCCAGGGCGAGCAGCGCGCCACTTCTCTGCAATACACCATGGGTGACGGCTATCTGACTGCTGTCGTAGTTCCCGCGGAAGAGATGAGTCCGCTTAACGAACAGGACGCTGCCTTCGAAGCGCTTCATCGGGAAACGAGGGAGCGTGCGCAGGAACTGGGCGAAAAGCGTGGCCTTCCCGAAGAAGTAGTGCACCAGGTGCTCGACTCGGTCGACGATCCAGGAAAATTCGCTGATCTCGTGGCTGGATACATTGAGCTGTCGGTAGCTGAAAAGCAGGGACTGCTCGAAACGCTCAGCGTTGAAGAGCGCCTGCGGCGCGTGTTGGTGCACGTGCAGCGTCAGATCGGGATGCTCGAAGCACAAGAAGACATCAAGTCGCAGGTTCAGGAGGAGCTTGGTGAGCGCCAGCGCGAGATGTTCTTGCGAGAGCAGCTCAAGGCGATTCAAAAGGAACTCGGCGACGACGATCAGGCAAAAGAAGTACAGGAGTTGCGCGACAAGCTTGCCAAACTCGAGCTCTCCAAGGAGGCGCGCGCAGAAGTTGAGCGCGAACTCGGCCGACTCGAACGTTCTGGTCGTGAGTCGATGGAGGCTCAGGTCATCAGGACCTATCTGGAGTGGATCGCCGAGCTCCCATGGGGCAAGAGATCCGATGATCTACTCGACCTTAAGGGTTCGAGTGTGATTCTCGACGAGGATCACTACGGCCTTCAGGACGTCAAGGATCGCGTGCTGGAGTTTCTTGCGGTGCGCCAGTTGCGCGCTCAGCAGATTGCGGAAGAGGTTGAGAAAACGGGTGAAGTTCCTGCAATACTGTTTAAGGGGAACAGGGAGGATGCGACTCCCAACCTGAGCCACCAGGAACCTGACGAACGCATAACGACGACTCTCGAAGCCAAGGCTCGTGCCATGGCCAAGGGTCCGATCCTGCTGTTTGTTGGTCCCCCGGGCGTCGGCAAGACGTCGATTGCAAAGTCAGTTGCGCGTGCGTTGGGCAGGCAGTACGTGCGCGTTGCCCTGGGCGGTGCGCGCGACGAGGCCGACATCCGCGGACACAGGCGCACGTACGTTGGAGCCATGCCGGGGAGGATCATTCAGGGAATGAAGCAGGCCGGTACAAAGAATCCGGTCTTCCTGCTCGACGAGGTCGACAAACTGGGTCAGTCGTTCCAGGGCGACCCCGCGTCTGCGTTGCTCGAAGTGCTCGATCCAGCGCAGAACGATTCGTTCACGGATCACTACCTCGGCATTCCGTTCGATCTGAGCGAAGTGCTGTTTATTGCGACGGCCAACTTTATTCAGAACATCCCGGGTCCGCTGCTCGACCGTATGGAAGTGGTTGATTTCAGCGGCTATACGGAACGCGAAAAGGCCGAGATTGCGCGCAAGTATCTCATACCGCGGCAGCTGGAAGAGTCTGGCCTAAAGGGCCGAGATGTGTCGATTTCGGATGCTGGTTTGATGTCTATCGTTTCGCAGTACACGCGCGAGAGTGGCGTGCGACAGCTGGAGCGCGAGATTGGTCGCGTCTGGCGCAAGGTTGCACGTCAGTTGGCGGCTGGTGATACGAGCACGACCGACGACAATGTGATCGACGAGAAAGAGGTTCGGGAGCTTTTGGGTCGGCCCAAGGTACATCCGGAGCGCGCCAAGCAGCAGAACGAGGTTGGAATCGCCACGGGGATGTACTACACGCCGCAGGGTGGCGATATCATGTTCGTGGAAGCCTCCGTGCGGCGCGCGGAATTGTCCAAGAGTGTGGAGGATGGTGCGCGTGACGGGAGGGCTGGTCCGATCTCTCTCATTCTCACCGGACAGTTAGGTGATGTGATGAAGGAGAGTGCGCGGGCGGCTCTTACTTACGCCACTAACAACGCCGGAGTTCTGGGTATTCCTGCGGACAGACTTGCAGGGGCCACAGAGGCACACATCCACGTGCCCGCTGGTGCCATCCCCAAGGATGGTCCGTCGGCTGGCATCGCGATAGCTACGGCGATTGTGTCGGAGCTTTCGGGTCAGGAAGTCAGGCGCGACGTAGCAATGACAGGCGAGATCACACTTCGGGGCCGGGTGCTTCCGATCGGTGGAGTCAAGGAGAAGGTGCTTGGCGCTCATCGAGCAGGGATCAAGGACATCATCATTCCGCGGCAGAACGAAGCGGACCTTGAGGATGTTCCAGAAGAAGTGCGCAAGGAGCTGAACTTCCACTCGGTGGATACACTCGCCGAGGTGCTGCGGGTTGCGCTTGTAGATGGCGACCGAAAGGTAGGTGTGCGCGCGGCGTAAGCCGCGTGTTTCACCTTCACCGGCTTTCCGGATCGCGCGAGCGAAAGCGCGCGCGATCCCGAAAGAGCAGAGTCATTCGAAGGATACGTTCTGTGAAGTCAGCGCTTTGTTCCTTTTGCGCCAGCGGTGGCAAGGCGACCGCGGAGATTCTTAACAGGTGAAAAGCTCAGAGCTCGGCCGCGTTTCCCCTGGTCTAGAGTACCCAGGCTTACGAGTTCCAGCAAATCACTCCTTGATGTCTCGTAGCTCACACCATGTAGACGTCGATGTGACTCGACTGTGTATACTGCATTGACGTTCTTGAGTGCGTGATTCAGCAGGGCTAACTGCCTGTAATTCAAGCGCATTCGTGCTGCCGTACTGAGCAGCTCGCCCGTTTCACGAATCTCTGCCGATTTCCGCACCAGGTACTCGTGCAAGTCGTCGATGGCGCGAACGAGTACTTCGAGTTGGTGGAGAAGAAAGTAGGTGAGATCGTTTTCATCTGTTTCTGTATAGAGAAAAGCACGAGCGTATTTGCTTCGCGCTTTTTTTAGTATCCGAGAGATCGAGATGTATTCGCAGAGCCAATAACCCTGGCGTGCCATCGACCAGTAAAAGAGTGCCCTGGCGGTTCGGCCGTTTCCGTCAACAAACGGATGGTCGTAGGCAAGCCAGAAATGCAGGGTGATGGCGCGGATCACAGGGTGAATGAACGGTTCCGAAGAGCGAGCATTGGCAAATTCGCACATGAGTTTCATGCGCTTTTCAAGCGAGCCTGCCTCCGGCGGCGTGTGGAGAATCGCCCCATACTCGTCGCTGACACGTATATCCTCATCAGGCCGACGGAACCGTCCTGCAGCGTCTGGTTCATCGATAGCATCGACAGTCAGAAGGCGGTGCAACTCCAGAACGATTGAAGGAGTCAACGGTTCGGCCTTGATGGCGCGAACAAATTGCATGGCGCTGTAGTTGTTCGCGATCATTTGCTCGCTGCGGTTGCGAGGCTTGCGCCCGGTTGCGAGCATCTCCTTCGCCACTTGGCGTGTTGTCGAGGCTCCTTCGAGCTGGCTCGAGGTAACTGCTTCCTCGATCAGTGACTTAACGAGGTAAGTATCTCGGCTCTCGGGATTGGTGACTTGCTCTGGTGCCTGAATCGATCCGCTTGCATCCCGATCGACGCGGTGCAGCATCTCCTGTGCCGAGCTGGGCAGCATGAACACGAATGGTCGGTTCTTGGTGTCCCTGAGAGGAAGTTCCTGGTATGCTTGCCTCCTCGCCACTTTGATAGCGATCCATCGCTCCTCAGCTGTCAGACCATCTTCAAGGTCGAGATGGCGAAGCGTGTCCCAATGACGGTATTTGCCACCGGGCGCCACTCCGAGCGAAGACTGGATCATCAATCGCAGTCCGAGATCCGAGCCGGGGCGCAGCCGCGAATAGAGCAGAGCTACATCTGGTGGTGTGACCGGAATTTTCACGCGAGCCGATCCCGAGGAAAAGGGCGAACTCCTAGTTTTCTGAAAACTAGGAGATAATTAGGAGTTCCGAAAGGGGTGAGCAGGGACGAACTACTATTCTTGGGAATATTAGGAGATAACCAGGAGTTGCCTAAGCCTTGCCTCGCAGGAGAACAGTGAAAGGCTTCGGTGTTTCCTCGCTAACTCGAATGGAGAGCTGGCTGCCGACGAGGGCGCGAACTCCTGATTTTTGAAAAACTGGGAGATAGTTGGGAGTTCATCAACTCGCTAAGATCGTTGCGCGCCCGTACGCATCGCACCAGCGTGCTGACGTAGACGTACCTATGGCGGCGTCAAAGGAACCATACGGCCGTCCCTTCCGACCGTTCCCTTGGGGAGTAGAACGACGTCGTACTCGTCCGTGGGGCGCACGCGCGGCAATGTCTGCCAGAGCATCATCGCTGGGCTGAATGGGTCCACGGCCAGATAGTTCACACCGTAGCCCAGATCTTCCAGCGAACCTGCCGTCATGGCGCTAAAGGGCATCGGCGGATTGTCGGCAAAGCCGGTCATCAGTTCGGTATCAAAGATCGTCTCGCGCCAGTGAGATTCGGCGGTGCCCGTGCCTCCGGTATTCTCGACTGGAGCGCCGTTGGTGCATTGGACACCAAATCCGATCGTGCCGCAACCGCTGATCCCACGGGGTCCGTTGTAGCGAGGATCGGTGGTTCCCGCGTTTTCGAGCAGCCCGCGCACTCGCCAGAGACCTCCCACTCCAAGCACGTGCAGCATCTCATGCGTGATGACCGACTCCAGCCTGCCGCTCATAGCCATCGCAGCCACGTCGGCTTCGTCAAACTGCATGAAGCCAACGAGCGTGAGCAGTGATGTGTTCCTGACAAAACAGGGGCCGGCGCGGCCCAGTATTTTGCCCGGACCGTCAATCGGAAAGACGTCAGCGATAATTATGACGTCATCCACGGGACCGTCGAGCGTCTGACCTGGAGGGCCTCCGCACGTCGAAGCGTCGACCCCCACGAGCACTTCGTCTGGCACGTCTCCCACCACTATCGCGCCTATCCGCCGCGAAGCCGAAAGAAAGATCCCCTGGTACGCCGTCGGAGTGCTTGCCGTAAACCTTATATCGATGTTGTAGGCAGTTTGTGTACTCGCGTGGGCCTGAACAGAAAGTGGGCCCGATACCGCCGTCAGCAGCTGCTCATCCCCTAAACGACCCAGGCGCCAGACGAGTGACGGAGTACGCCCGTCCTGATCGGCTACAACGGCCTGTGAACTGACAGAACCGCCGACGTTCCCGGTAGAAAGCAAAACCGTGACGGCCGGTACGCCATTGCCGAATTGATCCACCACCTGGAAGACCAGCGGTTGCGGCAGCTCTGCACCTGCAAGCCCGGTTTGGCCATCACCCGAAGCAATCACTATCGATGTCGGCGCTCCTGCGAGCGCTGTTGCAACGATGTCCAGTACTGGAACTCCGGCAACCTCCACCCTTAGCACATTCCTCCCGGTGCGTGTGCCGAGTGTCCAGGTTCCGACAGGGGTCGGCCCGTTGAGGCTCGTGGTTGGCGCGCCAGCGATAGTGCCACCTCCCTCGATCACCGTGATCGTGACCGCCGCACCCGCGACTGCGCGCCCGTCGGCGTCGACGACGACAAAGGTGGGAGCGGGACTCAACGCAACACCTACGGTCCCCTCGATATTGGCACTTGTGGCGCGCCGCAGGACCGAGGGCGTGTTGGGTCCCAGATTCTCTTTACAGGCTACGCCAAGAAGCCCCAGAATCAGCGCCAGCGAGCAGCAAAGTCGCGGGATTGCACAGTGGTGAAGCGATCTATGCATTGGCGTTCACTTCACCGTCGTTAGCTGCGCATAATATGTGGGTTTCGAAACCCAGAGGGGCCGGCAGACGTACCCCGATTTGCCGACTTTCGGTCCCGACCTCCCCAGCTGAGGTTTTGCCTGCTTCAGAGTCCTGAGACACAACGATGCTTGACCCCTTGAGAACTGCCCTTCGCGTCGGCGCAAACGCGCTGAGCGTCAACCCGCTAAGAACGGCGCTTTCGACTTTGGGAGTTGTAATCGGAGTGGCCGCACTGGTGGCGGTGTTATCGCTGGGCGACGGGATGGAACGGAGCGCGCGCGAGCGAATCGGATCCACGACTCCGGTCCAGGCGATCTCGGTCTCTTCACGCACAGTGGAGTTCGTAGAAGGCGAGTTGTTTCCGCTGAGCGATACGCTGGTGTTGACGGAGCAAGACATAAGCTCGATTGCAGCACTCCCTGGGGTCAACTGGGCAGGTGTAGGCCTTGAGGGCCGTGCAGAAGTAGTACTCGTGGGCGGTCTCGAAAAGAGCAACATGGCCTTGGTACGAGCGTCTCGTGGCGATAGCATGCCTCAGCAAAAGGTTCGGCACGGCCGTGGCATCTCTAAATCCGACGACTCAGCGTCGGCGCGGGTAATGGTAGTCTCAGCACTTCTGGCACGGCGGCTGGCAAGTGACGGCGAGGACCCGGCCACACTGGTGGGCCGCAGCGTGTCAGTGCTGGACGACACGCTTTCTATTGTTGGAGTGCTCCAAGCGAGCAACGCCGACCGCACCGGAGCCGCGTGGCTTCCCTATTCAACGGCGGACGAGTTACTCAAACGACAGGGGCGAGGTGGAGCGCGACCCACGGTCCTTGCTCGCGCCAATTCGATCGAAGACGTGCCGGCGGTGGAAAATGCCATAGGTGAGATCCTGGCGCTTCGCACACCAGAGTGGCGTAGGCGCTTTGAGATCGGCTCCTATCGCGCGCGTGCGGAGCAGGCGGCCCAGGGGATTCTTGTTTTCAAGTTGCTGATGGGAGCGATCACCGGCATTTCACTGATAGTCGGCGGCATCGGGATCATGAACGTGCTGCTGGCGTCGGTCTCTGAGCGCACTCGCGAGATCGGGATTCGTCGTGCGACCGGTGCGACCAGGCGTGACATCATGCTGCAGTTCCTTTCCGAGTCGGTGGTGATTTCCGGAGTAGGGAGCCTGGCGGGGATGATCCTTGGACTCTCAGGCGCTGCGCTACTGACTGCCGCAATCAGGCGTTTTGCAGCCGCAGAGTTCGTGCAGGCATCCTTCAGTTGGAGTTCTGTACTTGCTGCCGCATCAGCATCGCTCCTCATTGGAATCGTATTCGGGATGTACCCTGCGCGCCGTGCAGCGTGGCTCAAGCCGATCGATGCGATACACCATGAGTAGGGTGGGAGGGTAGGAGGCTGGGAGGCGGGAGGCTGGGAGGCTGGGACGCGGGGAGGATGGGAGGCGGGGAAGCGGGGAGGCGGGGAGGCGGGGACGATGTACGCGAGCACTTCCTAATAACGCCTTCCCGGCCAAGCGAACGCAGTGAGCGCGAGCCGGGATCCAGTGTCTTTACGCCTGGTCCCTAAAAGAGAACTACGCCACCCTTGAGAAGACGCCAGCCATTCATCCGCAACTGAAGGGGCTCGGTCCCATCAAGGAAGTACTCCGTATAGCGCAATTCAGCAGGAGTCTCCACAGTCGCAAGTTCGCCAGTGCTCCTGTCCAGCTCTGCGGCGATCAACGTCTCGGGCGCTATCCAATCGGGGCCGCTGCGACCCACACCAGCAAGCCTGACCATCCGCGCAAAGACAGGTGCTGCAAGCGAACCGCCTCCAACTCCCGGCAGAATCATCTTAGGCTTGTCAAAGCCAAGCCAGACACCCGCGACAAGATCACGCGTCATCCCCACGAACCAGACGTCAGTGTTGTCGTCAGTTGTACCAGTCTTACCAGCAACCGGAATCGACGCCGGCACGTCGCGGCGAATCGACGTCGCCGTCCCGCGCTCCACCACGTCGCGCATCATGTCGCGCACTATAAACGCAATGTTGGGATCGAGGACCGACGGAGGTACAGGAGTCCGGTTCTGCCATACCACCTCGCCCTTCTGGTTCTCCACCCTCGTTATAAACCTGGCTTCAACCCGCGCACCAAGGTTGGCAAAGGTCGCGTAAGCCGCCACAAGATCCAATGGCTGCACCGCGGAGGCGCCAATAGCGCTCGAAGGATAAGGAGCGATATCAGATGAAATGCCAAGTTTGTGGGCCAGCGCAATCACGCTGTCCATTCCAAGCTGCGTCCCCAGCTGAACCGCCACGGGATTGCGCGAACGCGTCAATGCCTCTCGCAACGTCAGCTCACCCAGAAACTCGCCGTCGGAGTTCTTGGGTCGATAGATGGTGCGGTTAGGCATCGGGATCGCAATAGCCGTATCCGCCACCATCGCGTTCGCGGCAAGACTCTCCGCGATTGCCGTCGTGTAAACAAAGGGCTTGAAGGCGGACCCAGGCTGCCGCATGCCGTTCACCGCCCGGTTAAAGGGAGATTCTGTGTAGCTGCGTCCACCAACCAGTGCCCTCACATCGCCCGTATAGGGGTCCATCGCAACTACTGCTCCCTGCAAGTAGTCCGTCCCGCGCTTTCCATCACCAAACTTTGCGTGCGGATATCGCGGACGTGCTTCCAACTCAGCTATGCTGGTATTGAGTGCCTCATGAGCCGCGCGCTGAACGTCGGGATCCAGGGTCGTATGAATACGAAAGCCACCCGTGGCCAGGTCGAGATCGTGACGCTGTGCCTGGACCCTCACTACGTCCGCAAAATACGGCGCTGAAACAACAAACCCTTCGGCCGTAACTGTGCGAACGGGCTCGCGCTGCGCAGCTGAAGATTGTTGGGGAGTTATATAGCCCTGCTCCGCCATCAGAGCCAATACAGTGTTTCGACGAGAACGCGCCCGGTCTGGGTGACGCACCGGATCGTAAAGCGCCGGACCTTTAGGCATTGCCGCCAGTGTCGCGGCCTCGGCGAGCGTCAACTGCGACGAAGGTTTGCCAAAGTAATGGCGCGATGCAGACTCGATGCCGTAGTAGCGCCGCCCGAAGTGAATCTGATTCAGAAACGCCTCGAGGATCTGCTCTTTGGTATAATGCCGCTCCATTTCACGAGCCGCTTGCTGCTCACGGAGTTTGCGGCCAATGCTCCTGTCGCTTCTATCGATAATGTCGGGGTGCATGTTCCCGACAAGGAGCTGCGTTATTGTGCTTGCACCGCGGACCCGCCCACGCAACGCATCTTTGAGCGCACCGGCCACACCCACCAGGTCAACACCGTCGTGCTGGTAAAAGCGCTGATCCTCAACAGCAATGAAAGCCTGAGGCACGTACGCCGGCAGTGATGACAGAGTCACCAGCGTGCGCCACTCTCGCCCGATCTCGCCAATGAGCGAACCGTCGCGCGCCAACACAACCGAAGATTGTGGCGGAGTAATGATCCTCCATGGTTCGCTGGCACTTTCGCCCCGATCCTGTTCCTGGGCACCCGGCTGAACCCACGCCGGCGAGAGGACCAAAACCGCGCCTAGCGCGAGCAGGCGCATGGCCCTGCCTAACGTCTTAAACACTGTTGTCCCAGTACTTTCCAGCGAACCATGATACATGTTCCAAGATACACCGGGCGAGCTCAAGTGATCGCACTACCTCCTTCTGGAGGACGCCTCGGCGAGGCGAACGGTTGCTGGCTGAGCCTACATGGCGTCAGGTTTGAGCCATGAGACGTCTCCTCAACATTGCCGTCGGGCAGATTCAGCCCCGAAAGGGCGACTATACCGCCAATGTGCGCCGGCTGGGCGAAATTCTGGCATCCCTCGGGGATGCCGACCCGAGGCCGCAGGTGGTGCACCTGCCGGAGACTGTGCTGTCGGGTTACTTCGTCGAGGGGGGGGCGCGTGAGGTCGCGGTAACAGCAGGCACCATGGCCACCGATCTGGACGCGGCTTTTCGAGAGGCTCACGACCGACTCGGCGGCAGCGGCCGCCCGATCGACGTGATTGTCGGTTTCTACGAGCGTTGGCGCGATACCCTCCACAACAGCGTGGCTTACCTGCGGCTTGGAGACGGCTCGCCCCAGTTGCTTCACGTGCATCGCAAGGCGTTCCTGCCGACTTACGGCCTTTTTGACGAAGAGCGGTTTGTCGAACGCGGCCACGATTGGCGTGCCTTTGATACTCCGTGGGGCCGAGCCGCGATGTTGGTGTGCGAAGACGCCTGGCATTCGCTCTCTGGAGCGGTAGTAGCGCTGGATAACGCTGAAGTGATTTTCATTTCCTCAGCGGCTCCGGCGCGGGGCGTTCAGAAGGGTGAGGACGAGACGCCGGGTCCGGCCAATGCAGCTCGCTGGGAGCGGCTCATTCGCGACATCGCTGAGGAGCACGGCGTATTTGCGACGCTTTCCAACCTTGTTGGATCAGAGGGGGGGAAGGTATTTGCTGGCTGTTCCTGCGTGTTTGGTCCGCGGGGTGATCTCCGTGCCAGGGGACCTGCCTGGGAAGAGGCGATGGTGTTGGCGTCGCTGGATCTGGCTGAGATTCGGCGGACTCGGGCTGACATGCCGTTGTTGTCGGACTTGAGGACGAATCTTCCTCATCTGCTCAGGGCGGTGGAGCGAGCGGTGAGCGACGAGGGTGAGCGGAATGGCGGCCCGATTGAGTACGACGGTCCTCAGCTGGCTTCGGGCGCGGGGGCTGGAGCTGGAGCTGGATCGGTCGCGGGGGCCCCCCCCGCTTTAAAAAATACGGCCAAGACTCAAAAAGACCGCAATCAATACATCCCCATTCCAATCATTTCATCGCAAAAGGACGTCTCCGGACCTCCGGCTCTCGATCTCGACCCCGAACTCGTAGAGCGATGGCTGGTGCGCTTTCTTACCGACGAGATGAAGCGGCGCAACATGAGCGACGTTGTGGTCGGGATATCTGGAGGCGTCGACTCCGCTGTAACGGCGTACCTTGCCGCCCGCGCTCTTGGCGCTGAACACGTTCACGGCTTCCGCATGCCGTACAAGTCCTCCAGCGCAGCAAGCCTGGAGCACGCGCAGCTCGTGATCGACGCGCTGGGGATCCCTTCCCAGACTATAGACATAACGGCCGCAGTAGACGGCTACCTGGCCTGTACGCCGGACGCCGACGCGGGGCGACGCGGCAACGTCATGGCGCGGACGCGCATGTTTGTACTCTTTGACCAATCCGCCAGAGTTGGCGGGTTACCGCTAGGTACGGGCAACAAGTCCGAGCGGCTCCTTGGTTACTTCACCTGGCACGCCGACGACTCGCCACCGATCAACCCGTTAGGCGATCTCTACAAGACTCAGGTCTGGGCCCTGGCGCGACACCTGGGTGTACCGAGTGTGATTGTCGACAAACCAGCAACTGCTGATCTGATATCGGGCCAGACTGACGAGAGTGATTTTGGCATCAGCTACGCTGCGGCAGACGTGATCCTCAACTGGCTGACGTCGGGCTACACTGCCGCTGATCTCGTGGCACATGGATTTGACTCCGGAGACGTCGAGCTGGTGCGCCGGCGGCTCGACGGCACGCATTGGAAGCGTCGTCTCCCTACAGTTGCAATGCTTAGCCAGACGGCCATTGGAGAGTCTTACCTCAGACCCGTTGACTATTGAGTAACAGCGGGCGGTACACGCTCAAGCTCCGCGACATCGTTATTGGGTGGAGCAACCTGGAAGCGCGCGATATTGCCAACAGCGTAGCGCGCGGACCCTTCCGGCCGGGAATGGGCTGGAACCTGGTGGAGCCGATCTTTGCGCTGCAGCCTGCGGACCCTGCAGCGCCTGACGCCGGGGAAAGGCAGCATCGCTATCAGAGAGCGCGGGATACGCTGGCGCTCTCGTTGCACGCCGCCGACGGTGCCATGCTGGACACCGCACGCATTGACATCGCGCCTAACGACGTGAGTCCTACTCAGCTCGAACTCGTTGTGGTGGTGGTGGATCGTGGGTTCTGGGAGATTCCCGGCTAAAAAGAAAGACACTGTATCCCGGATCTCGTTCGCTCCGCTCACTCGCCCGGGAAGCCGCAAAAACATCGTGGCCCCTGCGAAGGCAAGGGCCTAGTGTCTTTTACTATTTAGTCAGAATCTACACGGCAGTGAGCGAGCGTTGCCGCACGTGCTGAATCCACGGGCGCCGATACCATCGACCCAGGAACTGCTGGAGGCATTCGAGTCGATTGGAGAAAGGCGACGCGCCAGCGACCACCATCCTGCAGCAACAACGCGTTCTCCAACCACCATCCACCGCCGCTGTCAGCTGGATAGTTCTCGTACGTCACGTGCGCCAGCGTCCCCGACATCGTCACGCAGGTGTTGTATCGCTTCCAGCGCATTCCCACCGCCAGCGGCATGAGGGCCATCACCGAATCCATGTTCCACTTTGCGTGCTCAAAGATGTAGAAATCGTCGGTGACGGTCTGCCGGAACAACGCAGTATCGGCCGATCCAAGAGCAAGGAACATCGTATCGATCGTGGCTGCTACGGCCATCCCTTCGGCCGTTTGGGCACCGATGCTCACATGTTCTGTTTTGCCTGAGCAAGCCGCACATGCCAGAGCGACCGCGCACACGAATGTTTGGGCCGAAAGAGATTTCATATGGTTGTTGTCTCCTCTACGCGGCAAGCGCCAACGAGACGGCACGCTTTGCTCCGCGCTTGAGAGCACGGTGGACCGCTCGCGCGTAACGCACAAAGTTGAGCCCAGCCCAGGGGAACCGCGCAAAGAACTCCGCTGGCAGCATGTCTCCCTTTAGCCGGTTGCAGCGCTCGCATGCGGCAACGATGTTGCCTGGCGAGTGACTTCCTCCGTGTGCGATCGGGTGGACGTGGTCGAGTGTAGCGTTATCTAGCACCAGCGGCCGTGCGCAGTAAACACAACGACGCCCGCAGTCACGCATCGCCGCGTACTTGATGGCGCGCTTTTGCTCCCGGTGCCTGGCAAATCGCTCCGTGCGCGACTGCCCACGCCGCTGTCGGGAAGAACGGGGTCTATACACTCGCAGAACACCGCGTCGAGACATTGCACCTCGCTCGAAAACGACGACACCCCGTGCCGAGTGGTAACTCGGCGCGGGGTGCCATGGGGATGAGGGAGACTGCCAACGATCCCTTGAGGACGTTCAGGGACAGGATACAACGACCACCAGCGATTCTGACCTTCCAAACGATCGAGGGGCATTAACCTCCCGGTTGCCCGTTCGCGTTAGGTACTGCCCGGACAGACGCTACACTTATTCACCCTAGAATCGGTTTGCGCAAGACCTCCGGCTGGTTCACTACGCCGTCGTTATGCAGTCGCTACCGAACGGGAGCTTCCAGATCGCCGCACCGGGTCCCTTAACTCCGCAATTATCCGCGCTGCCATCGCATCCAACAACGTCCGATCCGGCATTTGAGAACCAGCAAACGGCAGCGGAACGTCAAAGCCATCGGTGTTGCGACGCGGTATGAGATGAACGTGATAGTGAAATACGTCCTGACCCGCCGCTTCGCCGGAGTTGACTACGATGTTGAGATCGTCAGAGTCGCTCACTCCGCGAACGATCGGTCCGAGCTTTAATGCCACCTCGAACAGATGCATTGCCACCTTTGGCGACACGTCATTGAGCGACTCGTAATGCTCGCGAGGCACAATCAAAACGTGGCCGGGATTCACCGGCTGGATGTCCATGAATGCTATCGACTCGGCGTCTTCGTAGCAGATGCTCGCCTCGCCCGCCCCGTGTACGATCTCGCAGAAGATGCAGTGCTTTTGTGTGGCGCCCATTATGACTCCCGGCCGGTGGTGTCTCAGAGTAATACATGGAGAATGCCAGCCGGGTCCCGGGGCGGCCAGATCGCAACCCTCCCCTGGAAACCCCTTGAAGGCCCTTCTTTCCGGGCTCGTAGGTGGTGTTGAGGGCGCCAGCGCCACCACTTGTGGGGCCAAGCCCACAGTGAGCCCTCCGCCCATGTTGGGAGGAGTCGGTCCGATGGCCTATCTTTATGAAGCGCTCTGGAGCGCCTTAACCACCAGACCACTCATGGCCACTCAGACCAAGAGCGAGCGACGGCAGACCAAGCCGACGACTCCTTCAAAGGCGCTGGACTCGAAACAGCTCCTTTCCGCATACCGAACCATGCTGCTGTCGAGGCGGCTGGACGACAAAGAGATCCAGCTCAAACGACAGAACAAGATTTTCTTCCAGATCTCGGGAGCCGGACACGAAGCAGTCCTGACTGCAGCGGGTCTGCTCTTCAGGCCGTCGTACGATTGGTTCTATACCTACTACCGCGACAGGGCTCTCTGCCTCTCACTGGGTATGACTCCCGCGGAGATGCTATACGAAGCCGTCGGGGCCGCCGAGGATCCGAATTCTGGTGGACGCCAGATGCCGTCGCACTTTGGCCACAAGGACCTCAACATCGTGAGCGCTTCGAGCCCCACTGGAACCCAGTTCCTGCAGGCCGTGGGCTGCGCAGAAGCGATTCAGAAGGCACACAAACTTGGTATAACAGAAGGCTTCCACAACGACGAAATCGTTTACGTCTCCAGTGGAGACGGCACGACGAGTGAAGGTGAGTTCTGGGAATCGCTCAACACCGCCTGCAATCTCTCGCTCCCAATCGTATACCTGATCCAGGACAACGAGTACGCGATCTCTGTCCCTGTAGAAGTCAACACCGCAGGCGGATCGATTTCAAAGCTTGTGTCGTCGTTCCCGGGCCTCTACATCCAGGAAGTAGACGGCTGCGACTTCATGGCGTCGTACGAGGTAATGGAGCGCGCTATCACCCACGCGCGCGAGGGTAAAGGCCCGGCATTTGTTCACGCACACGTTATCCGTCCGTACTCGCACTCCCTTTCTGACGACGAGATCCTCTACCGTCCCCAGGAAGAGCGCGAGGCCGATGCCAGGCGCGACCCCGTAACAACCTTCCCGCAGTGGCTGGTGGAAAAGGGACACGCGACCCAGGCCGATATCGATCGCATAGTTGCTGAAGTCGACGAAACGGTGCTTGCAGCAACGGACGACGCTCTTGCAAAGCCGCAGCCGGACGAAAGCACGATTTACTTTGGCGTGTACTCACCCGACGTGGATCCCACGGGTGAGCAGTTTGATACCGAAGACGATCCCCAGTTCTCGGGCAACGAGACAACCATGGTCGAGCTCATCAACGCCTGCATGAAGGACGAGATGAGGCGGGACCCTCGCATTGTCGTTTTCGGTCAGGACGTGGCAGACGTTTCACGCGAACAGTACCTGGACCGCGTAAAGGGCAAGGGCGGCGTCTTTAAGGCAACACACGCCTTGCAAAAGGAGTTTGGCTCGCAGCGCGTCTATAACTCACCGCTCGCCGAAGCCAACATCGTGGGTCGCGCCATCGGCATGGCGGCTCGCGGCTTTAAGCCCGTGGTCGAAGTGCAGTTCTTTGACTACATCTGGCCAGCATACATGCAGCTCAGGAACGAGCTGGCCACAATGCGCTGGAGGTCCAACAACAACTTTGCTGCCCCGGTCGTCGTGCGTACCACGTATGGTGGCTACATCCGCGGCGCCATCTATCACTCGCAGACCGGTGCAACGCTCTTTACGCATTGCCCGGGACTTCGGGTCGTATGCCCGGCAACCGCGCTTGACGCCAACGGCCTGCTGCGTACAGCCATCAGGTGCGACGATCCGGTGATCTTTTTGGAGCACAAGCACTTGTATCGTCAGACCTACAACAAGGCAGCGTACCCGGGCGCGAATTTCATGATTCCGTTCGGCAAGGCGCGCATCGTGCGACCGGGTACCGACGTAACAGTCGTCACCTACGGCGCAACAGTCCAACGAGCCTTTGCAGCTGCCAACCAGGTTGCAGACGAAGGACTTTCTGTAGAAGTCATCGACCTCAGGACCCTTTCACCGTGGGACCACGAGGCTGTCTACGAATCCGTGCGCAAGACCAACCGCGTCATAGTCGCCTACGAAGACTCCATCTCCTGGGGCTTTGGCGCCGAGATTGCGGCGCGGATTGCCGACGACTGTTTTGCGTGGCTCGACGCACCGGTCAAGCGTGTTGCTTCGACCGACACGTTTGTCGGTTACGCACCGCAACTCGAAGACGCGATACTCCCGCAGATCGATGATTTTGTGCAGGCCTACCGCGAGGTGCGCGAGTTCTGACTCAGTGACTCGTTAGCTAAAGAGCACACCGACTCTGGGCCCCTGCCTTCGCAGGGGCTTCGGCTTAGGGCCGACACCCAGGGTCCAGTGATGTCTTACCGACTCCCCGGGCGGAGCGAACGAAGTGAGCGGAGACCCGTGATCCAGCTATGTCTACCGACTCCCCGGGCGAAGCGAACGAAGTGAGCGGAGACCCGGGGGCCAGTGTCTTGTGTCCTAAATAGCGGCTTCGGCTTAGGGCCGACTCCCAGGGTCCAGCTATGTCTACCGACTCCCCGGGCGAAGCGAACGAAGTGAGCGGAGACCCAGGATCCAGCGATGCCTTACCGACTCCCCGGGCGAAGCGAACGAAGTGAGCGGAGACCCGGGGGCCAGTGTCTTGTGTCCTAAATAGCGGCTTCGGCTTAGGACCGACTCCCCGGGCGGAGCGAACGAAGTGAGCGGAGACCCGGGGGCCAGTGTCGTTCCCGGCGCTACATGCATTACGGCTTTGGTATCAGGTTGCGCACGTAATGCGTGGAGCCAGCGTCCAGGATCTCAGGCTTGCTGATAAAATCAATGCGCGTCGGATAGCCCCACTGCTCATCAAAGGCGACGTTGATTGCCTTGAGGTACGAGCCGTCGCGCAAGGCACCCTTGATCATGGCAAAGAGAGAATCGATCGGCTGCCAGAGTTCGAGCATCGGTGGCATGTAAAGAGAATCCTGCTCCACCGGAACGGCTGCGGTAACTTTGCCTTCTTCAACCGTCACGAGGGTCCAGACGGTGACCTGCGGGGCGCAAAAACAGACGATCCTTGTTTCAAAGGTGTAGTTGGCAAAGGAACGATCCTTCCATCTCGCCTCGGCGCGATCGAGGCTTCGGCGCTCGTCGACCGACATGAGAGTGCTCGCCGAACAACTAACAGCGCTGGCTACGCCCAGCGTCATCAACAACACAAGACTCCGATTCATCATGCGTGCGACCGGTCAGGGATACATGAATGAGACACCTGGTTCCGGCCCTGCACCTACAGCTGGCGTTCTTACTCCAGCGTGGGTTCCAGGCTTTCGCGCTCCTCACGTGCCTGGACCTCCGGGTGTCGCTGCAGCAAACGTACGCAGGTGTTGTAGCGCAGGATCGCTTCGTCGTTTCCGGCGGGTCGCATCTCCTCGGCGCGTTCGTACCACGCCATTGCCTTTTCGACCCACTCATGCGCCATCTCGGCGGCACGCGGCACGTCGCGGTGCAATAATGCTTTCGCCCAACGCTCGGCGATAATTCCGTTGTAGTAGGTGCGGCGATACTCGTCTTTGAGGCGCGCAACAGCTGCAGTAGCTCGCTTTAGTGCCTCGCCGTCACCCGAACCAAATTGGTCGGTTATTGCGAGTATCCAGGTGACGATCGCATCGGCGTTCTCCCCGTCCACGGCAAGGATATCGAGACAGATGCTTTCTGCTGCAAGGGAGTCGTTGAGAAGCCGGTAGCGATTCGCCTTCTGGAGTGCGGCGCCGATGCCATCATGGGTGATGGGCTTGATCTGTGGCATGGCAGTACTCGATGTCGGGGTTAGCTGCGCTGCATTAGGCATCCTGGGCCTTCTTGCCGCGCAAGAGTCTCACGAGCTTTACAACAGGGTCGTAGAACTCGTCCACAACCCGCTCCTTGAGCGGGATAATGGCATTGTCGGTGATGGTGATGTGCTCGGGGCAGACCTTGGTGCAGCACTTGGTGATG
>CAZYTS010000003.1:37629-59425 GCA_964649855.1 uncultured Gemmatimonadaceae bacterium | reverse complement strand
GAGGACGCCATGCCGGCGATGAGGGCGAGGACTGCCTCCCTATCGATCTCTCCCTGGTCAGCTGCAATCCTTGCCGTTCTTCGCCCTCTTCGCCCTCTTCGCCCTCTTCGCCCTCCTCGCCCTCCTCGCCCTCTTCGCCCTCCTTAAGCCCAACTCAGGACTGCATCACGACCCATCGCACCCAGATCTTCGGTGCCGTGGCCTGAGGCAATCAGCGCATCCATTCGCTCGGCGATGCCTGGAAGGACTGATAGGGTTGCGTCCCCCGCAGTCTCCAGCATCAGCCGGATGTCTTTTCGCGCCATCGTCAGCTCAAAGGTGGCGTTGAAATCGCGTGCAGCCATTTTGCGACCGCGACCCGCGATGATCGCTCGGGGATCAAAGAACTCCAATACCCCCAGTGCGTCGCGCGGCCCCACACCCGCCTGGCCAGCCATGGCAAAAACGTCACCCACTAACGAGGCTATGCCTATGATGTACGCGTTGCCGCAGAGCTTGTAGACAGCCGCAAGGTCTGAACGCTCGCCCAGATACTCCACGTGCTCAGCCTGAGCCTTAAGCGCAGACTCTACTTCGTCGTAGATCTCCCGCGGTCCCGAAACAAGGATCCGGCCTTTTGCCTGGCGCGCTGCCGGCGGTCCGATAAAAACCGGACAGTGAAGGTAGCGCACGCCTTCTCCCTTGAGCCTCTCCGCTCGCTCCGCCGTGAGTTTGGGGAGAGTCGTCGTGTGGTCGAGTATGACGGATTTTGTATCGAGCCCGGGACGGCAGCGATCAACCACATCATTTACAACGGCGTCATCGCTCAAGATGAGATGAATCCGCTGAGCTCCACGCACGGCGTCTGCCGGATTCTGCGCTACGCGCGCGCCTACGATCTCTCGTGCTTTCGCCTCGGTACGGTTCCAAACAGAAACGGTATCGCCACGCTCAATCGCGGCTTCCGCAAAGGCACTCCCGAGTAACCCGGTGCCGAGAAAGGCAATAGCTGCCATCCTGGTCTCCATGTTGTGAGTACGGATTCTGGTGGCGCGCAAGTGGCGCCAATGGCCGGAGAGGTCTACACTCCAGCTCCTGACTCACGCTAGTTGGAGCACTCAACCGCACGCAAGTGTGGCATATTCAACGCGGAGTCAAATTAGCTCGGGAGTCATGGAATTAGAGATCGTTACGATTGGCGACGAGCTGCTGCTCGGCCTTACGATAGACACCAATGGGGCCTGGCTGGCGCGCGAGCTGGCTCAGGCAGGCTTAACCGTTGCGCGGCGCTCAACGGTGAACGACAGAGCAACGGAGATTGCCTCTTCGGTCCGCGATGCGCTGGAGCGAACCGGCGGTGTGATCACAACAGGCGGACTCGGACCCACGTCAGACGACCTTACCAAACCGGCGATTGCAGGAATTTTTGGCCGGGAACTGGTATTTGACGAAAGGCAGTGGGAACGTTTGAGAGAGATGTGGCTTATGAGGCGGAGGAGCGAGCCACCTGAGGTCAACCGGCAGCAATGCATGATTCCGTCTGGAGCGCGTGTGCTCACCAACAATTACGGGAGTGCTCCCGGCGTCTTTCTCGAAGATGAGAGGGGACGATGGGTGGCCATGCTCCCAGGTGTGCCGCGTGAAATGCGGGGGCTATTTGTGGACGAGTTGTTCCCGTTGCTACGCGAGCGCACGCGTGGTGGCGCCCTACCTCTGCTTACTCGTACGGTACGAACCACAGGAATCGCCGAGTCGACTCTGCCGGACAAACTGGGAGATGCTGCAAGCGGTATAGGTGAACTGGAACTGTCATACCTTCCCGGGGCGCATGGCGTGGACCTCCGTCTCACCTCGCGGCGACTCAACGGTGAGGCGGCTGCACAGGAACTCGAACGCGGTGCGGGGCTGATTGCAGAACGGGTCGGCGCCTCTGTGTACACCACGGAGCTTGAGGACCTAAGCGAAGTCGTGTTGCGGCATTGCCGCGCGCACGGCCACACAATTGCTGTCGCCGAGAGCTGTACGGGTGGATTGTTGGGCGCCAGAATTACTGCAATCCCTGGTTCGAGCGACGTCTTTCTGGGAGGGGTGATCGCCTACGACAATCAGGTGAAGCATGGCTTGCTGGGAGTGGACTCGGAGCTACTCGTCCAGCATGGTGCCGTGAGTGAAGAAGTGGCGATAGCGATGGCGCGTGGCGCACGTGAGCGAACGGGTTCTACGATTGGAGTCGGGATAACCGGGATAGCGGGACCGGGTGGTGGGAGCGAAGAGAAGCCGGTGGGACTGGTTTTTGTGGCGGTTGATGTGTCGGGCGACGTTCACTCATTTGGCAGCCGACTGATTGGTGATCGCGACGAGATCCGCTTTAGAGCAACGCAGGCTGCACTTGATATGATCCGGCGGAACGCCGGTCCGACGACGCACCAGCCGATGTAGGCCGTGGGCGCGGACGGAGCGGCCCGGTTAAGGCCGGGCGTTTCGGAGCGCCACAGAAGCTGTGGCAAGTTGCCCCGCGTCAACTACTTGGTGAGATTAGAGTTACGCGATGTCCCGTCGATTCCGGGAGCGATGTCTGGCCGCGGCCTGAAACCCGCCGCCGACCACATCAGTAAATCGAGGATTCATCATGAACGATAGCAATCAGCCGAACCCCGCCGATCTCCCTCTCGACCAACAGCAGCTTGAGACCCAGGCGGCCGAAGAGGCCGTGGGTCAGGGGGCTCCCGCGGGAACGGTGCCCGCGGCGGATGAAAGTGCGCGCCTCCTGGAGGAGCAGCACGACAAGTATCTCAGGTTGGCCGCCGAGTACGACAACTTCCGAAAGCGCACCATTCGAGAGCGCCAGGAGGCGGGTTGGCGATCGCAGGGTGAACTGGTTCAGGGGTTGATTGAGATTCTGGACGACCTTGGCCGGGTGGCGCACGTGGACCCATCGTCGACGGACGCGCAGACGGTAACGGACGGTGTAGCGATGGTTGAGAAGAAGTTTCTCAAGTCACTCGCGGGCCACGGACTGGAAGTGGTAAACCCGGTTGACCATCCTTTCGACCCGACTCACCACGAGGCGGTGGCAACGGAACCAGCGGCCACGAAAGAAGAAGATCACCTCGTCTCAAGGGTCTACCAGCTTGGATATCTCTTTCGCGGTCAGTTGTTGCGGCCGGCGCGGGTGGTGGTGAAGCAATGGCAAGGCTGATCTGCCGTTAGGCACAAATGGCGCAAAGCAAGGATTACTACGCGGTACTGGGGGTCTCATCTACGGCCAGCGCCGATGAGATAAAAAAGCAGTACCGGCGCCTGGCCAAGAAGTACCATCCAGACGCCAACCCTAACGATCCAAAAGCGGCCGAGCGGTTCAAGGAGATCGCCGAGGCTTATCAGGTCGTTGGGGACAGCGCCAAGAGAAAGCAATACGACGACATGAGGCGGATGGGCGCCTTTGGCGGTTTTGGCGCACAGGGTGCTCGTCCCCGCAGTGGGCCGGGAGCTCGGCCCCAGGGCGCGAGCGGCGCGGGATCCGAACGCTTTCAGGATTTTGATGTTGGTGGTCTTGGCGGGCTTGGCGATCTGTTCAGTTCCATGTTTGGCGGCGGCGCCCGAGGGTCGAGGCAGCGTGCCGCGGAACAGGGCCAGACCATCGAGACGACGCTGGAAGTGCCATTCCGCACTGCTGCAGCCGGTGGCAAGGTCACGATCGATCTGGAAGTCAACGAAGAGTGCGCCACGTGCAAGGGGAGCGGAGCTGCCCCTGGGGCAACTATCAAGACGTGTCCCGAATGCAACGGTCGCGGCATAGTATCGTTTGGCCAGGGTGGCTTTGCGGTAAACAGGCCTTGCCCCATGTGCACCGGTCGTGGAACGGTGCCAAGTGAGCCTTGCCCCACCTGCTCGGGAGCTGGTGAGATCAGGGCTCGAAAAAAGGTTGCAATTACAATTCCCTCAGGATCAGACACTGGTACGAGAATCAGACTCAAGGGCCAGGGAGGTCGCGGCATGAACGGCGGTCCTCCCGGCGACCTCGTAATCACCCTCGAGGTCGAAGCCGACAAGTTCTTTTCGCGAGAAGGCAATGACCTTCTCGCCACTGTACCCCTCAACGTGGCGCAGGCCACGTTAGGCACCAAGATCACGGTCCGTACGCTGGACGGCCGCCGGGTCAGCCTCAAAATCCCCGCGGGCACTCCAAGCGGGAAAAGGTTCAGGGTAAGGGGGCAGGGAATCGAGAAAGACGGCGACCGCGGTGATCTGATAGTCGTGACGAGCATCATCGTCCCCGAGAGCCTGACTGAGGAGCAGGAGCGGCAAATGCGGGAGTTTGCCGAGTCGGCCGGGCTCAAGTTCTGATCGCCTGAATCCGGCCAACCGTGCGCGGTGCAACGCAGAGTCCCGTGCGACCATTGATAATCGCGCACCGCGGTGCCAGTGGACGACTGCCTGAGCACACTCTCGAAGCCTACAATCTCGCGATCGACCAGGGGGCCGACTACATCGAGCCCGATGTCGTCGCCTCAAAAGACGGCGTGCTTATAGCCCGCCACGAGAATGAGATCGGCGGTACGACCGACGTGGAGGAGAAGTACCCTGAGAGGCGCGCGACCAGGGTGATAGACGGCCGAACTGTAAGTGGCTGGTTCACCGAAGATTTTACCGCGCAGGAACTCTCAACCCTGCGCGCCCGTGAGCGCTTACTCCATCGCTCCCATGCATTCGACGGTTTGTTCAAGGTGCCCACGCTCCGCGATGTGCTCAAGCTGGTTCGGGAGCGAGAACGACAGATCGGCAGGACAATCGGAGTCTATCCCGAAACCAAGCATCCGTCCTATTTCGATGGACTTGGCCTTGCGCTTGAGGAGCGCCTTCTCGCAGACCTCGCAGAGTTTGGCTACCGGGCCCGCGAAGATGAGGTTTTCATTCAGTCTTTTGAGACAGGAAATCTCAGGGCATTGTCGTCCGCTACGACAATTCGCCTCGTTCAACTTATAGAAGCCGAAGGCGCCCCTTACGATCTCGCCGCCGGTGGCCCATTGCGTAGCTACAGCGACCTAATAACACCCTCAGGGCTCGCGGAGATTTCCGCTTACGCGAGCGCCATAGGTCCCGCAAAGTCACTCGTCCTTTCGTCTCCAACGGCGTCGCCCTCATCTCTGGTCCGCGATGCCCACGGGGTTGGGCTTGAGGTACACGTCTGGACACTACGGTCCGACGCGCCGTTTCTGGATGAGGGTTGGAAGGGAGACCCGCTCGCGGAGTGGCGTCGCTATCGTGATTGTGGAGTGGACGGAATGTTCGGCGATTTTCCCGAGGATGGCGTCAGAGCTCTGAGACTCTAAAGGGGCGAAGATGGCGAAGGTGGCCAGGATGGCGAAGGTGGCCAGGATGGCGAAGGTGGCCAGGATGGCGAAGGTGGCGAGGATGGCGAAGATGGCGAGGACCGCGACACCGTGTTTTCTCCCTGCCTTCCTCGCCTTCCTGCGTTCGTCGCGCCGCCTTCCTCGCCTTCCTGCGTTCGTCGCCCTCCTCCCTAGGCCGCCAGGACCGGAAGTGAAGGGCGCTCCTTGCCCGAGCGCTCAATAAAGCCGCCGCCCAGTACCCGATCTCCATCATAAAGCACCAGCGACTGGCCCGGCGTGATGGCCGCTACGGGCTCGTCCAGCGCCAGTTCGACCTCATCGCCACTCGATCGCACGATTTCGGCTGGTGCGAGGCTCGAACGATGGCGAACTCGAACCTGCACTTGAGTACCGGTGCCCAGCGGATCCGTGAGCCAATTGAATTCAGTGGCTACGACGCCGCGGCCAAGCAACTCATCTCTAGTGCCAATTATCACTGTTCTGCTGGAGGGCTCGATAGCTACGACATACATGGGCTCAGCAAAGCCGCCTGGGATACCGCGACGCTGACCGATCGTGAATCGTGCGTAGCCGTCGTGTTCGCCCACGGTGCTGCCGTCGCTAAGCCTAACCGGCCCGGGCTGCAAGGCTGGAGTATCACTGCCAAGTCGCTGGCGAATGATCCTGGTGTGATCGCCGTCTGGGACAAAGCATATGTCCTGGCTCTCCCGCTTTTCCGCGACGAGTTCGAGTCCCACAGAGTGCGCCACAGAACGCGTTTCCGCCTTGGTCATCTCGCCAACAGGGAGCATCATGCGCTTTAGAACAGCGCGATCAATTCCCCAGAGAAAGTAGGACTGGTCCTTGGAGTGGTCAGCGCCCCGAACAAGCTCTCCATTGACTACACGCGCGTAGTGACCGGTCGCGATATAACGGGCATCGATGGCGTCCGCCTTGCGCAGCAGGTCACGGAACTTGGTGAACGTGTTGCAGCGTACGCACGGGATGGGAGTCCGGCCGGCTGCATACTCATTGACAAAATTGTCAATGACGTCGCCACCAAATGCGCTTTCCAGATTGAGGACATAATGCGGAATGCCTAGCCGCTCGCAAATCCTGCGCGCATCGTTTATGGAGTCGAGCGAGCAGCACGGCCTGTCCGGTACATCGTCGCCATAGCAGAAAAGCTTCATTGTCGCGCCAACAACGTCGTAACCCTGGCGCACGAGCAAAGCCGCGGCTACCGATGAGTCTACTCCGCCCGACATGGCGACAAGCACGCGATCCGACATCTCTACAACTCTCCCAGGGTCACCCTGCTCAGGAAACGCCGGCCATCCTGGCCTTCTGTACCAGGCCGGGAAGCACTTCAGCCACGCGCACGATGTCGGCTTCGGTGGTTAGCGCGCCTAACGACATTCTAAGCGCCGCCGAAGCAAGGTCGGGCTGTACGCCCATGGCACAAAGCACATGCGACGGACTCACGCTACCACTCTGACACGCAGACCCTGCAGAACAGGCTATCCCCTGAATGTCCAGCGCCATGAGCAGCGACTCGCTGTCGGTGCCTGGAACAGACACACTGAGAATGTGAGGCGCTCGCAGCCCCTCGCGCCCATTTACCCTGAGATCGGGAATGCGACTGACCAGTGCGCTCTCCAATGAATCGCGCATCTTCTCGAGCCGCTTGCACTCTTCTTCGCTCTCGGACAGAGCAAGTTCAGCGGCCTTTGCCAGACCTACAACCATGGCAACGTTTTCAGTCCCAGGTCGCCGTCCGCGGTCCTGTGAACCTCCAAACATCAAAGGTTGTACCGGCGTTCCGCGCCGGATGAACATTGCACCTATGCCCTTGGGTGCACCGATCTTGTGGCCTGAAAACGAGAGGTAATCGACCGGTAGCTGCTTTACATCTATAGGCACCTTGGCAAAGGCCTGGACAGCGTCAGTGTGAAAAAGGATCCCGCGAGACTTTGCAAGCTCGGCAAACGACGGAATGTCTTGCATCGCCCCCATCTCGTTATTGACCCACATGATGCTGCACACTCCAACCGCGTCGTCGAGCAGTGCTTCGGCACTGGCCCTGGTGACCTGGCCGTTGTTGTCGACATCGAGATAGCGCGCTTCTCCCCCCTCACGCGCGATCTGCTCGACGGCCGCGAGTACTGCCTTGTGCTCAATAGGTGTCGTTACTACCGCGCGACGCTTGTCGCTTACCGCGCGCCAGCTTCCCAGAATCGCAAGGTTGTCGCCCTCGGTACCGCCAGATGTGAAGCAGATTTCATCAGGATTTGCACCCAGGCACTTCGCCACCCTCTCGCGTGCCTCATCCAGCGACGTTCGTGCCTCGCGTCCCCAGCGGTGAATGCTCGAAGGGTTGCCAAAGCGAGGACCGAAAAAGGGCAGCATGGCCTCAAGCACCTCGGGTCGAACCGGGGTCGTCGCAGCGTGATCGAGGTAAATGGGCGTCTTCATGTGCGGAGCAGTAAATCGAGTGTCTATCAACTAAAGATCGCTCGTTTCGTTCGTCGTGGCAACGACTTACGGGTGCTCATCGGGATTGACTTTTCGCCCGGGATCAGACCTGCCCAGACTCCAACCGGTCGGGGGTTCTGCGATTTGACAGAGCGCGGTGCTACGCTCACCCTTCGATCATCCAAGTTAAGAGGTACGAGATGACCGAGCCCGCCCAACCCGAGACGCGCCACCGTCCGCACGCTCCACCACTTGCGAGTGACTTCCTGGAGTTCGAGCTCGCCGCCGAGGTGAGCCGGTTACACTCCGAGTCTACATGGCAGAACGGCCAGAACGCCCGAACACTCCTCAAGTACGACGATCTGAGAGTTGTGCTCACGGCACTTCGTGCTGGCCAGCGGATACCGGAGCACAAAACCGATGGCCGGATCACAGTCCAGGTTCTTTCAGGTCATTTGAGGCTACGCGCCAGCGCCCGTACCTTCAGCCTTCGCGCCGGTAGCCTCCTTGCCCTCGACAAGCTGGTGCCTCACGACGTGGAAGCTGTCGAAGACAGTGCGTTCCTCCTGACCATAGCATGGCCGGGCAGGCATGCCGGCGAGGGTAGCGGCGGCTGAACCTATTCAGTCGCCGGCCGCGCCGGCCGGATGTGCCTTACCCGCCGACTCCGACCTCAAGTCACGCACCTTGCGCTGCTCCAGCGATGGCGCAGGCGGGAGTTTGGTCACCTCGAGGATCGCTGCCTCATCCAGTGTTTCGCGCGCTAAGAGCGCCTCGGCAAGAGCGTCCAGCTGGGGGCGATGCTGCACGAGCAGATGATGTGCTTGTTGATAGCACTCGGAGATGATGGTATGCACCTCTGAATCGATCGCCTGCGCTGTTTCTTCGCTAAAGGGACGTGGTCCGGTAAAGCTGCCTGCTCCATTCAGGTAGGGATTCTGGCGCGGCGCGAGTTGGACCATCCCCAGCTTCTTGCTCATTCCCCAGCGAGTGACCATTGCGCGAGCCAGTTCTGTGGCCTGCTCGATGTCGTTCTCCGCGCCTGTGGTACGAGTACCAAAGACTATCTCTTCAGCCGCGCGACCGCCGAGCGCGCCCACAATGCGGGCGCGAAGATACTCCTCGGGGTAGTTGTAACGATCACTATCGGGCCTCTGATAGGTCACGCCTAACGCCTGACCCCGAGGTACTATGGTCACACGATGCACGGGATCGGCACCAGGTACAACAAGGCCGAGTATCGCGTGGCCCCCCTCGTGATACGCAATACGCTCGCGATCGTGTCGGCTCATGATTATGGGTCGTTCCGGACCGAGAACGATTTTTTCGAGAGCGTCCAGAAAATCAGCCTGTGTAACGTTGTTCTGTTCTCTGCGTGCAGCGAGAAGGGCCGCCTCGTTCACAAGATTCCGGAGATCGGCACCGGATAGTCCAGGTGTTGTGGCAGCGATTTCGCTCAGCGAGGTGTCTGGGGAGAGTGGGACCTGGCGCGTGTGCACCTTGAGGATTTCTTCGCGGCCGCGCTTATCGGGGAGATTCACTACAACGCGCCGATCAAAGCGTCCCGGCCTCAGCAGAGCTTTGTCGAGTACGTCGGGCTGGTTGGTTGCGGCCAGGACGATGATTCCCTCGCGCGAGGAGAATCCATCCATTTCGGTGAGTATCTGATTGAGGGTCTGCTCCTGCTCGCTCGAGCCGCCGATGGCCACCTGGCCGCGTGCTCGACCGATGGAGTCGAGCTCGTCGATAAAGATGATGGCCGGGGCGTGTTCTCGAGCCTGTTTAAAGAGGTCTCGCACGCGTGCAGCTCCAACTCCGACAATCATCTCCACAAACTCGGAACCGCTCATGGAAAAGAAGGGAACGCCGGCTTCGCCCGCCACGGCGCGCGCAAGCAGAGTTTTGCCGGTACCGGGGGCTCCTACCAGCAGAACGCCCTTAGGGGCAGTTCCACCGAGCCGCGTATACTTTTGAGGGTCACGCAAAAAATCGACGATTTCGACCAGCTCGTTTTCGGCTTCGTCGATGCCAGCAACGTCGTCAAACGATACTTTGCCATTTGTCTGCTGGTCGAATCGGCGCGCGCCGCTCTTGCCAAGTCCTCCCAGAAGGTTCCCTGTGAGTCCGGCACCTTGCCTGGACGCCCTGCGGTAAAGCCAAACGTAGAAGAGTATTAAGAGTAGAGCCGGTCCAAATCCCAGGAGGAAGGTCGTGACGGAGTTGCCTCCCGACTGAATCGGCTCCGCGCTGATTTCAGCGCCGTTCTCGATGAGAAGAGCTTCTAGCCCGGGATCGAGAAATGCCGGCAGCGTCGTCGAAAAGGTTGTAACATCTCGTGGTTCAGGGACTCGAACTCGCGAACCACTGTCGGCCGTTGGGCTATAGGTTACAGGGTTTCGGAAGCGCCCAGTGAGGTTCTCCCCGCGACTGTAGATCTTGCTGACGTTTCCCCGGCTCGCCTCCTCCTTGAAGAGAGTGTAGGGGACAGATACGGGTTCGTCACCGCTGGGAAAGACGTAGCGAACGATCAGGAAATTGACGATCAGGACCAGGAGAAAGGTGAGCCACATCCGTCGCGGAGGCATTGCGGGCGGAGTTGGCTTGCCTGGTGGGGTCGGCGGACCGTTGGTCCCCTGTTGTCGCGTAGGCATCAGTAACGTTCGAGGTTGAACTGGCGTCCGTTCAATTGAGGCTCATCTTTGGGAGCTATCTCAATCGTACCCGATTCTCGTACTGAACTGCAGTCGGGGACTACGCGTGAGGTGCCCAGGATACTTCCCCTTGTGTGTACGGCACGCACGGATCAAAGCGTCCCGGTGTTTCGGTGTAACGCATCGCCTGGGTGTACCCGATTTCGGAGGTGAAGTAACCCAGGAGGGTAAGGTCCTTGATCATGCGGAAGTAGTGCCTCGGCGAATCCGAAGTCAGGCCGGTAGCGGTGGTATCCATGCCGGACTCGGCGGCTTTGTCACTGCCCGAGCCTGCCGGGGGAGTGGTCTTTTTGAGGGCCTCGAGCCGTTCGCTGTAATCGTACGCCTCGCGATCGATAACCTGGAGAACTGCAGTGCGTTGTTGGGGTGTACAGTCTACAAACGGCTGCTGATGGAGTTCTCGGGTTTTAGTTTCGAGTTTCGCAAGGCCGTCGCGGAAAACGCCCTGATCTCTTTCGTCGTAGGTGTCCGTCACCATCATGGCAATAAAGGGCCCTACGAGGGCTGCTTTCGCGCCCGGGGTACCTGTTTCAGGAAGGATCGTATCTGCGACTTCGTCGAGGAGTGCGACGTCGGCGGCGGTGAAGCTGCCGATCCCCTGGCTGGCAGCACGTCGTGCCTCTTCGTCGGCGCGGGTGCAGGCAGCAAGCAGTGTAGTGTTACCCAGGATTGCTGTGCCGCCGATGATAGCACCGACACGTCGGATGGCTTCGCGGCGGGCTATGACGTTTGGGGTGTCTGACACGATTCCTCCCGGCTACAGATTGCGTCGGTTTAGTTCGGCCACGGCGTGGTCCGCGGCTCTGGCGGTCATTGCCATGTAGGTGAGCGACGGGTTCTGGCACCCGGCAGAGACCATTCCCGAGCCGTCGGTCACAAAGACGTTAGGCGCGTCCCATATCTGGTTCCAGCTGTTCAGAACCGAGGTCTTTGGATCGCGTCCCATACGCGCGGTCCCCATTTCGTGGATTCCCATTCCGGGATAGTACTCGTTTTCGAAGGTCGAGACGTCTTTGGCACCACAGGCTTCCAGCATCTCGGCGAAATCGGCAGTCATATCCTTTCGCATGAGGTGTTCGTTCTCGCCAATGGCGCAATCAAAGCGCAAGACCGGCAATCCCCATTTGTCCTTGACTTCCGGATCGAGGGTCACTCGATTGTCGTGCTGGGGGAGCATTTCGCCAAACGCAGTTCCTCCTATGCGCCATTCTCCTGGTCTTGCAGCAGCGTCCTTGAAGTCACCGCCAACACCGAGTTCTGCAACTGCGCGCGACCATCCCTGCCGGCTGGCGCTGCCCTGATATCCAAAACCGCGCAGGTAGGGTCTCTTGTCACCAAAGAGGTTTCGGTAACGAGGCACGTAAAAGCCTGTGGGTCTGCTCCCGTAGTAATACTTGTCATCCAGTCCATCGAGACGGCCGTTTGCGCCAAGACGGAAGTGGTGGTCCATAAGATTATGACCTAACTCGCCAGAGCTACTGCCGAGCCCGTCAGGCCAGACGTCGGTGGCCGAACGCATAAGGACCCAGGTGGAATTAAGCGTGGATGCACAGAGAAAAACGATACGCGACGAATACTCGCTGATTTCGTTTGTGTTTGCGTCCATCACCCGCACAGCCGTAACGCGCCTGGCGTCTCTGTCGTAGACGAGCTCGGTAACTATGGCAAAGGGCAGTAGCGTGAGGCGTCCGGTAGCTACTGCTGCAGGAAGGGTGGACGCCTGCGTGCTGAAGTAGGCGCCGTAGGGGCAGCCCAGCCAGCAGGCGTTGCGGTACTGGCACGGAGTGCGGCCGGGAAGGGGACGCGTGAGGTTGGCTACTCGACCGGGTATGAGGCGCCGTCTCCCACTAAAGAGAGTCTGCAGACGTTCGGCAACAAGCTCCTCGCCGCAGTTGAGCGGCATGGCCGGCTGAAACTGCCCGTCAGGGAGCTGCTGCAAACCTTCTATGGACCCCGATATCCCGGCAAAGCTCTCGACGTGATCGTACCAGGGTGCAAGATCCTTGTAGCGTAAGGGCCAGTCGATCGCGATTCCTTCTCGCGCATTGGCTTCGAAATCAAAATCAGAGAGGCGGTAGCTCTGGCGACCCCACATCAGCGACCGTCCGCCTACGTGATAGCCACGAAACCAGTCAAAGCGCCTGGTCTCCGTATAGGGCGACTCGGAGTCTTTCACCCAGTAGTCCAGATTCTTCTCGTTGAGCGGATAGTCGCGCTTGAGTACCGGGTAGTCGCTGATCATCTGTTGGGTACGTCCGCCGCGGTGCGGATACTCCCAAGGCGCCTTGCGCGCGTTCGGATAGTCCTTGATGTGTTCGATGTTGCGGCCGCGCTCGAGCATCAGGACTCGCAGTCCCTTTTCGGTGAGTTCCTTGGCGGCCCATCCTCCGGAGATTCCCGAACCTACGACAATGGCATCGTATTCCCGTGACTGCACGGATAGCCTCCTGTTTCCTGGTGACTCGAAGGGGCGCTGATCTGGGCGCCAGCGCATTCCGGTGACTCTGAGGAGCTAGTTCGAATCTGACCCCAATTAGCTCAAATAGCTGGGGCCGAATTTCGAATCTGACCCCAATTACCGGCCTAGTCCAGCACCAGTTCGCCGCGCTTGAATCTGCGAATGGCGAGCGCGAGTAGAGCGACTGCAACGAGGAGGAGCGCTGCGCTGGCGCGCCACGCGATTCCTTCGACTCCGAGAATTGCCGCCCAGAGTGCAATCGCGCGTCGCCGTTCTTCGGACACAAACTGCGCCGCCACAACCGGAGTCATCATTAGGACAAGCAGGACGATACCAAATGTCTGCTGCGCCTGGCGCACCGTGGTGGCCTTGAGTGACACCGATACACCAACACCTGCAATGCAGCTGGAAGCGGCTCCAATCAGCACCAGCAGCGCGGCCATTCTTGGCCATGGCATAGCCTCGGCGAGGTCGCCGTAGCGGATCCTGATAGTGATATAACCAATCAGGAGGTTGGTCAGGGCAAAGGCGTAACCGTACAGCACTGCGGCAACGAGCTTTCCAACCAATATTGACGTATCGGGAAGCCGCGTCGAAAGGAGCGTCTCGAGGGTGTGACGTTCGCGCTCTCCAGCAACGGCGTCTGCCACTATCGTCGACGTCATGCTGGCGGTCAGGAAGGGCCAGTAGAAGAACATGAGGGGCAGATTTGCCCAGGCAGGCCCTATCTGAAGCGGAACGAAAATGCCCAAAAAGAGAATAACTGCAATCACCGACCAGCCTCCGCGCTTAAAGCGCACGAACTGGTCGATCAGCTCCAGCCACTCCTTGCGAACCATCGTGAGCGTGTCCCGAATCATCGGTCGCGGCCCTCATCGTGCTGTGCAGCCACCAGATCCAGAAAGGCCTCTTCGAAAGTGGCGTTTTCGCGACGCACTTCTTCGAGCGCAACACCTTGCTGCACCAGCCACGAAATCAGAGCTGCCGCCGAGCCCTGGAGTTCAAGTACGATGTCAGCACCATCGGTGCGCAAACCGCTGACGCCTTCGAGTTGCGCAACAGCCTCGACTACTTCAGGGGAGAACCCCGTCCCCCTGAGGCGGAGCAACGCGGATCTGTGCGAAGCACGAAGCTCCTCGGGGCGGCCAAACCCCACCAGTCGGCCCTTTCTTATAACACCCACAACATCGCAAAGCTTTTCGGCTTCGCCGAGGTTGTGTGTGGTGAGGAAGATAGTGGTACCGCCCTCAGAGGCGAGCCGCGCCAGATCGTCGCGCAGTGAGGCGCTGGCCACGGGATCCAGCCCGGCCGTCGGTTCGTCGAGGAACACAAGGGGCGGGCGCGAAAGCACCGCCCGCGCCACTGCGAGCTTCTGTTTCATGCCTCTGCTCCAACTTCCAACTACATCGTGCCTTCTATCCCACAAACCAGCGCGCTCGAGCAGCTCCCTTATTCTCTGACGATAGTCAGAGGGTTTCATTCGCCAGGTGCGCGCAAAAAACTCCAGGTTCTGCTGTGCACTGAGCCGTTCGTACAGCCCGTTGTGTTCGAGCAACGCCCCAGAGCGCGATCGCACCGTCTCGCCTTCACGCGCTGGGTCAACACCAAAAACTTCAACCCGTCCCTCCGACGGACGCACCAGACCGAGTAGAAGGCGAATAGCGGTCGTCTTCCCCGCACCATTAGGTCCAAGGAAGCCAAATACCGCCCCTTGCTGAATCTCAAACGAGAGATGATCGAGCGCCCGCACCGTGGCAAAGTCCCTCACCACACCCTCTAGCCGGATTATCGGTGCGCTCATGGCTCAGGGCATTTCTCTGAGAAGGGCCCGCACCGGAGCTGCGTCGAGACCGGCAAGCTTCAAGGGAGGTGCAATCAACTCGTAGTAGCCTGCGTCCACAGCGCTCAGATCGAGATTTTCGAGGAGATAGCAACCGCTCTCGAATAGCGCAACGTGGTTCTCCAGCGATTTACTCTCTCGCGCGTCCAGAGAAGGACAGTCTACGCCAACGAGCCGTACGCCACGCTTCACTATCGCTTGAACGGCAGCGTTCGAAAGCACCGGCCATGCCTCTGGGAAGGCCCCGTTTGAAATGCTGCGCCCGGTTTTCAGAAGGACGCGTTCGACAGCCCTGTCGTGTTCGAGGTCGAGTTGATGTTCATCGATAGAGTCCCCACAGGCCGTTACGTCGCAAACCCGGACGGGGCCGACAAACGCAGAGAGATCCAGGGCGTCGCTGGCGGCCCAGCCGTCTCTAACATGCAGCGGAGCATCGGCGTGGGTGCCAACGTGTGGACTACCACCAATGGCCGACAGGTTGACACTATCACCGTTTGCGAGTCTCGCCGTCCAGCGGCACTCAAAGGGAGCGTCCCCAGGCCATTCGGGGGTGCCGGCCTTGAGCACCACGCTGATGTCGCGCAGCGACATCTAACGATTACCTGCAGCAGATGCTCCAAAAAAACGGCCTCGTACCACCCAGAGATCCGGGAAAAAGCGCTGCGATAGCGTTCGCTGCAGATACTTGGCACCTAGTGTGCCGCCGGTTCCTCCAGTCTGCGGCCCTATGATCCGTTCGACGAGTTGCACATGGAGAAAACGCCAGAGGCCAAAGGCCTGCTCGTACTCGATTAGGCTCTCCGCAAGAAGAAAGAGCGGCGAACGCGAAGGGTCCGCGTAAACCTCTTCGAGGTTTGTCTTGTGGTGGCCCAGCAGCGAAAGAAAGAGTTCCTGGAGCGTTGGCTGCGCGAGCGCACGCTCGACAAGAGGCGGGATGGGTCCGTGCTCCTTTAGCACATGCAGGTAGTGCTCATCCCGTAATCCGGAAACCGCCTCGATGGCGCGGAACTGATTGCTCTGTCCGCCGCTGGCCGACCCCAGGTATCCCCTGAACTCGGCAAAGCGCTGCGGTGGCAGTGTGTCGAGTGCCGAAAGCTGCGCCGTGACAATTCGCATAAGCGCGTTTACCCGGCGCATTGCAGTAAGCGATGCCAGGGAATCGCCGGACTTGAGATGCCCAATGAGAGTGTCGAGCTCGTGTAGCAGAACCTTGAACCAGAGTTCGCTCGCCTGATGGACAACTATAAAAAGCATCTCGTCGGGATGCTCTGGTATGGAGCGCGGAGTCTGCAGCTGGAGAAGCTCGTCCACGCGCAGGTACGAACCATAGGTTACTTCTTCGTTGTCGCTCAAAATGTGGATACCTCCAGCCTGGTCACGTCGTCGACGCGCAGGACCTCAGTCGTGAAGAATGGTTCGCCGTACCTTACCCGGATCAGAGAACCGTAGTGGGCGCAGTGATGCCTGATCATATCTGGCAGGGGCTCGCCGTTAGGATAGACCTCGCCAGCCTGCACAGCCCCTGAGAACTGAGATGCAAAACAGCTTATGGCTTCGAGCTTCGTCTCAAAGGTGTCTGTTATGTCGACAACAAACGAGGGCCGCACAAAATCCTCGCGGAAGGTGATCGCGTGAATCACCTTGAGTGGACGGAATGGGGGAGTAGAGGTGTCGAAACGTGAGAGCCCCGATAGGAACACTGCGTCGCGAATGAGTTCTGCGGCCTCACGATGATCAGGGTGTCGCCCAAATGGAGCGGGGGCGGGTGCCACAACGATTCGGGGTTGAAGACGCCGGATGGCCGCCACTAGCCTGAGACGCGACTCTCGGTTGTTGGCGATTGCTGCATCGCTCAGGCCTAACGACTCACGTTCGCTGACGCCAAGGATCTGTGCCGCCCGTGCTGCTTCCGTTGCGCGAACCTCGACGGTTCCCTTGGATCCCATTTCGCCGCGCGTCAGGTCAAGTATTGCCACCTGCCTCCCCGCTCGCGCCGCGCGGGCAAGTGTGCCACCGCAAATGAGCTCGGCGTCGTCCGGGTGGGGCATGATAGCGAGCAGGTCTAGTGCCATAGTACCAAAAAATAGCGTGAATCAGGCTTGGGCGGTGCAGAAGATTGCCATTGCGTCACGTGGACGCAAAGAAAAGCGCCCGGCTTCGCAATGATGAAGTCCGGGCGCTGGAGGTACAGCAGTCGATCAGGTGAGCCCTGCGGATTGCTTAAACACGGCTCGTCGCTCGTCGCTCGCGATGAGTCCATCACGGAGCACCACCACACGGCGCGCATGTGCAGCAATGTCTGCTTCGTGCGTCACCATGATCACGGTCTGGCCGCTGTCGGCAAGATCCTCAAACACCTTCATGATTTCGGTGGATGTTTGGGAGTCAAGATTACCGGTGGGCTCGTCTGCCAGGAGTATCGACGGGCTGTTGACCAGTGCACGCGCAATGGCAACACGCTGACGCTGTCCGCCTGACAGTTCGTTTGGTTTATGGTGCATGCGGTGCTCGAGCTGCACGGCCTCGAGTGCCCCTTTTGCACGACGCTTTCGCTCTTCGGACGAGATGCCGGCGTAGACCAGCGGAAGCTCCACGTTGTGGAGTGCCGTCGCACGCGGAAGGAGGTTGAACGTCTGAAAGACGAAGCCGATCTCCTTGTTGCGCACTCGCGCGAGCTGATCGTCGCTCATTGTTGAGACCAACTGCCCGTTGAGCCAATACTCGCCAGCAGTGGGAGTATCGAGGCAACCGATGAGATTCATCAGAGTAGACTTGCCTGATCCCGACGGTCCCATGATGGCCACGTATTCGTTGCGCCTGATAGCTATGTCCACACCGCGCAGCGCTCGCACGATTTCACCGCCCATGTCGTATTCGCGCTTGAGGCCTCGTGTGACAATCACCCAGTCCTTGTCAGGGGTAGCACCCTGACTTTGGACAACGGCGCGCCGCTCAGCAGTTGTGCTGAGCGGGTGTTCGTCGGTGGAAGTCAGGGTCCCTTCTGGAGAGAATCCGTCGCTCACGTTTTTGGTCCGGGTTGAGTCTTGTTCTGCTCGGCTTCCTTGATGACATCGCCATCCTTGAGGTCGCGGATGGCCTGGTAGGTGCCTCCCACGATCTTTTCGCCCTTGGTCAGGCCGCTGATGACTTCAAAGTATCGATCGCCGGCGATCCCTACTTTTACGGGGCGGAAGGTCACCTTGTTGTCGGTTCCCACGATGAATACCCCTTCGACGTCCTTTTTGCCCACTTCGGGCTGGGTGGTCCGACCAACGGGAACCGTGGTATCGGCGTCAGTTACAGCCTCGTTCTCGCGCACCGTGAGAGCAATGATCGGAATCGACAGCGCCTGATTTCGGATATCGGTGACGATTTTGGCGGTCGCCGAAAAGTCTGGGCGTGTGTCGGGTGGGGGGTTAAGGAGCTCGATGGTGACTTCGTAATCGATCGCCTGGTCGGACTGCGCTCCGGTTGCTGTAGCGCGCACGGCGCTGTTGGAGATTTCCACGACACGTCCAAGGAAGGTTGTATCGCGGAAGGCGTCTATCTGGACGACCGCGGAATCTCCCACGGATATTCGCGCCACGTCGGTTTCATCTACCTTAACCTTGGTTTCGAGGACGCTCATGTCGCTGATTGTGAGCAGCGTTGCGGCGTCTTTGTTGAAGGTTCCGGGGACGGCGGTTTCGCCCTGCTCGACTACGAGCCTGGTGATACGTCCCGCCATGGGAGCTGTTATTGTCGTTTTGCCAAGCTTGCTTTCCGCGTCACGCAGCGCAGCAGCCGACTGGTCTACGTTGTGCTTGGCTGCTTCTGCCAGTGCCTGGTTGACGTCGACCTGGGTCTTGAGCTGTTCCACCTGTTCTGCGGCAACCAGCTGGGGGTTGCTGTTTCGGATTTCCAGCGTGCGCTGGTAGTTGCGCTGGGCCTGGAGAAGGTTGGCTCGCGCCTGCGCTTCCTGGGCTTTAGCCGAGGAGAGTGCGGCCTGGCTTCTCTGGACGGCAGCAACGTATTCCTGCGGGTCGATTTCGAGGAGGAACTGGCCTTTCTTTACCAGTTCTCCCTCTTTGACGGCGAGGCGAACGATGCGACCGCTGATGTCAGCGGCCAGGTCGACCTTGGTACGCGGCTGCACCTGGCCACTGGCGGTGACCGCGGCTACCAGATCGCGTGTATCAACTGAATCGACCCGGACCTCGACGGCTTTGTTTCCGCTTCTGGCGGCCGTGGTCGCGACGTATGCGCCGATTCCAAGAACGGCTACTCCGATCAACGACCATTTCAGGCGCTTGCTCATGTAATCCTCGGTTAGCGAATTGGGCGTCCCACGGCACCTTCGAGCGCCGCGAACGCTTTGTGATAGTCGTAAATCGCGTTGATGCGATCTGTTTCGGCGCGCTCGTAGTCAGCGCGCGCCTGCGTTACATCCACAAAAGTGTTTGCTCCAACTCTGAAGCGTTCTTCGGCAAGTGCCAGTGCCTCACGAGCGGTCTGCGAGTTCTGCTCCTGCAGGCGCACCGTCTGGTAGGCCGTTACCAGGTTGCGGTGTGCTGATGTTACTTCTGCCGTGAGGCGCAACTCCTGCTCGCGAAGGCGATAACGTGCGTCGGCCCGCGAGGCGGTGGCCTCCTGTACGCGCTGTTCCCGCTGGAAACCATCAAAGATCGGAAGCGAAAGACTTACCTGAAAATCCAGGGGGCTGCGCGTCATTCTAAACGGAAAGGCAGCGTTTTCATCTCGCATGTCTGCAGCGTCAGCAGGAGTAAACTGGATGGCGTTGCACTCGCCCGTGATACCCGAGAGTCCCGCTCCCTGGCGCAACGAATCCGTCGTGAGGCAACTCGCGCGGCTTCTGGCAACCTGGAACTCCTGCGCGAGAATCTGTCCGTCGATGTTTCGGAACTGTTGTGAGAAACCGGAGATTCCTGTGCTCAACGAGAGCGTAGGGAAATACGAAGAGCGCGCGCTTGAGACTCCGACGTCGGCAGCACGCTCTCTTGACTGCAGTGCATTGAGAGCAGGGTTTGCCCGCCTGGCCAGGTCGAGCATTTCCTGCAACTGAACCCGCGGCTCCTCGACGGTGAATTCGGTGGTTAGTTGCACGTTGGACGGCTGGTCGACTCCCATCTGCTGAAAGAGGCGCAGCTTTTGTAGTTCCGCCGTATTGCGTTCTCTCAGGAGTGCCACGCGCTGTTGCCCTACCTGTACTTCGGCGCGACGGACATCGAGAGTGGTGGCTGCTCCGACCTGCTGACGAGCCTGGGCGAGCGCAAGTTGCGCCTGGACGTTTACGAGCAGAGTGTCCTGGAAAGCTGCTCGCGCTTCGGCCTGAAGCGCGTCGAGGTAGGCGGTGATCACGTTCATGCGGAGAGTGGCTTCCGCGTTAGTCATTTCTGCTTCTGCAGCATCGAGGTTAGCGCGCTGGAGTCGCGGACCGAGCAGGCTCTGACGGCTGAATTGAGCACTGAGGTCGATGCTGGCGTTGGACGACAGCACGTCCGACGTCGATCCAAAGGACTGGCCGGCAAAGAACTGCTGGCGGCCCTCTCGGTATGACGAACCGAAGGACGTTCGCATCGAAGGGAGCAGCGCGCCATACGCGCTGCGCAATGCGGCTCCCGCGCGATTGCGCCGCGAGTGCGTCATCAGGAACTGGGGATTGTTACGAACGGCGAGCTGTACTGCCTCGTCAAGGGTCAGGACCGGACCAGCGGACTGTTCCTGTGCCCCTGCCGTGAAAGCTGTGCCAGCAAGCGAAAGCGTGAGGACGATGCGTCGCATAACGGTTTTGAGACGGAAGTGGTGGCGCAGCCGCACTTACGGCATGCTCAAAGTGAGGGTTTCAGATCTTGAGAAAAGCTAAACGCGCCCCCCAGGGAGGGGCGCGTTCGCTGCGGTACGGCCGCTCAGTTCGACGGAGGAGGGTCGTCGCGTTGTGCGACAATTCCCTTGGAAGGGATAGCAACACGCAGCACGCGTCCCGCGCTGTCGACCCAGACGTCGCGGACTGTGCCCGAAGGCTCTGTGAACTGAAGATGTTGCCCTTCGATTGATTTTCCACCAATAGTCAGCCGTTCGCTCCCCACATTGGACACGCGCAACCCCATTTGGGTGTTCCTCCGGGGCACAACAATCGGAACCGTGCTGCTCGATGCCCTCTGAGCCACGAAGTAGTACTGGTGAAAGACGTCGTCATCGAGCATTACTGCGCCATCGGCCACCACATACTCGCGATCAGATTCTCCCCGTGCGGTATTGATCTGGGCGCTCACGCGGCCCCGTGAAATCGTCCCGGTCCAGCGCTCGACGCTGCCGCTGGTCCCTCTCACTTCAACCCGGTAGCGGGACGGAGCACCAGCTGAATCCGACCAGAGTGAAGGGGTCAGCCGACGGTCTCCCCATGTGACGGTGGCTTTGGACAGGTATTCCATACCCGAAGCGCCGGGGGTGCCGGAAATGGTGAAGTCCTCTCGCCCCACTCGCTGGCCGTTTACCGTGATCGTGAAGCTCCCCGCGTCCAGCGTCCGGGCCGACTGTGCGTCAGCGACGACAGCTATGAGGCTTGAAAACGCGATAGAAGTAATGAGTGGTCGCATTGTGATTATTGGTACACTCATTAGACAGACCCGTTCGGTGGATGAGGTGTCACGAATCATTCGTCTGAAGGGGGTGAGAGCAGCACGTGAGTTCTGAGTAAGTCCTTGATTCTCTTATAGATAGCTCTACCTTTTTCGGCGCTGGCGAGCGTGGGACGTCCCACTGACCCGGGGCTCCCCTGAGGTAATTTGAGGTTGGCACGTCTCATCCTCCTGGTCCTGCGCTTTACTGGCGTGAAGTCCTGGGCCCTCTCCATGTGGACGAGCTCAGGTGCGAGATAGAGCAAGAGCGATGTGTCTATCTCGTCTCCGTGAAGTACCTCATGTTCGGTTTCCACCAGATCCGGGAAGATTGCGCTAAAAATGTCTACGACCTGTACGCGCGCGCTCCGGGTAATAACCGT
>CAZYTS010000003.1:0-37619 GCA_964649855.1 uncultured Gemmatimonadaceae bacterium | reverse complement strand
GTAGAGAGTGCTTCCTGGTGGCCCTCATATCCATGGGCGGTGACAAGGATGAACTCAGTTACGCCGCCGTCTTCCCAAGTCTCGGTGAGGTCATTGAGGGCCTTGAGCAGAGTTTTGCGTCTGAGGGACGCGTTACCCGGAAAGGCTACTTCGTGCGACGCGTTGACACCGTACTCAAACGTTGGAGCGCGGAGGACCTGCATTTCTGCTGACAGATCGTCTACAAGTCTCTCGACGACAAGGGTATCGCAGCCCAGGGGCAGGTGCGGTCCGTGTTGCTCACATGTGCCGACTGGGATGAGGAGACGGGAATCGCGCGCCAGCGCAGCCGCGACCTCGGCGGGGGCCAACTCCTTGATCCTGAGTGGAGCTCGCTGAGTGACGTCAGTCATTGCACAGAAAGGTAAGTCCAGTCACGACCGTATGGGGCTGATCCTGACCGCGATTGCGGTGCTGGCTGGAGCGTGGTGGCTTACAAACTGGGCCCAATCATATCTGGTGGTGTCGACCGCGGCGTCTGTGATGTTGGCGCTGAGTGCGTGGAGAGCACGCAATCGTCGCTGGTGGTGGACGCTGGCAGTGCTCCTGATGTCGTTTGTGGCTGCGGCGTGGCGATCGAGTTTTGAGCTGGATTCGGTGGGCGGCCCAAACGAGGGAGAGAGTAGCGCAGCGGCGTTGGCGAACTCTGTTGCTGGGAGGGTCGCAGCAGAGGTGAAACGTTCGGAGGCTGAGCTCAGGGACGCCGCGAGCCGGATGCTTGAAGTGCCGCCCGGTACGGCGTCTATAGTCACCGCTCTCGAATCGCGCCTTCCCTCGTTTCAGAATGGCGAGGCTTCTGTTGTGCTGAGCGAGAACGGCCAGCCGTACGGTTGGGCAGGCATCGTCAGGATACGCCCCGAGTTGATGCAGGATGCAGTTGGGATGGTGCGCAACGAGTTTTACGTGGTTCAGTATGCTGCTTCGGCACGCGGTAGCCGTCGCGCGCTTGTAATGCGGACGATCCAGGCAGAGGCCCCAGCCAGCAGGCTGTCGCGCAGCTTGCTCGGAACTCTGGCAACACGTGTTGGTGCTGAGGGGTTCGAGCCGGCCGAAGGGAACGAGGCAGGGGCGGTTTTGCTGACCGCAGGGAGTGATACCGCGGGTTGGGTGCGCGCTGCAAGTGTTTCTCAGGCACAGTCGCGACTTGCGTTGGAGGAGAGGACGCGCGTACTCGGCATTTCGCTGCTGGGAATTGCGCTATTGGTATGGCTGGGGCTTGCCTGGCGCCATCCTTCAAACTTGACGCAGCGTCTGATGTCGCTCGCGGTTGTCCTGGCGGTCGTGGCGCTGGCGCCGCTCAACGCACTCTCGAACACGGCGGCGGTTTTCCCCGCGACGTACTTTTGCTCGGGGCTGGGAGGTCCGATTACGGCCAACCTGGCCGCGCTCGCGGTGACGGGCCTGGACGCATCGCTGGCGGTGTTTGGAGTGACGCGTTCGAGGCGGCGACCCGAGAGTGCATGGGTTGCGCTTCCGGTAACTGTAATCTGCATATCGTTAGGTCCCTTTGTGCTGCGTGAGCTGGCTCGAGGTATAACGCTTCCGCCACGCGGAGTGTCGGCAACGCTCTGGATAGGTTGGGAAGTGGCGCTCTTTCTCACGGCAGTGGCTGTGCTGATCTTTGGTGCGTGGTCAGCACAACGCTTTCGTCGCTTTTTTGTGTTGCACGCGTCTCTGGCCTCAGGGCTTGCCGCGGTTTCAGCCATGGTTGCCCCGATTATCTGGCAGGCGCCGGGACGCTTTCCGCAGTGGTACGTACTGGTCTGGATCGTTACAACGGGAGCGTTGATGATTTCACGACGCTCGCGGGCGTTTACTCTGCACGTCGCGTTTATCGCAGCGTGTGGCGCTGCCACTCTTGTCTGGGCATCTGTTTCAAGGAAGCGAGTGGAACTCGCGCAACGTGACGTAGCCGCACTCGGCGCCCCGGACCCCGGAACCATCGGCCTTCTGGAACGCTTTGCCGAGCAGGTTTCTGGCAACCGCGTGCCAGCTACCAAGGCAGACCTGCTCAAACTCTACGTAGCATCCGAACTTCCGTACGGCGGAAACCCCGTGGAGCTTTCGGTCTGGCGCCAGGGCGCACTGGAGCCCGACGCCGAACTCGCGATTGCCGATCTCACCATGGGCGGTGGCGGCGAGAACGCTGCGATTCTCGAGGCGCTCGAGCGTGGCGGCCCCGTGATCGGGCAGTTTGCTTCGTCCGTAGGGATTCAGCTCGCCCTGGCAGTACCGCTCGATTCGCAGCGTGTGCTTAGTGTGGTTGCTGCTCCCCGGACGAGGCTTATCGAGGAGGATCCATACGCTGCACTCCTTGGTCTCGACGTGCCCGTAGCAGTGGAGCCCGCGTACAGACTGACAGTCTCGCAGGCCGAACCTGGCGCGACCCTTGTGCCGTCGTGGTCAAAGCGTGGAGACGAACTGCACGGAGACTGGACGGTGCGCGCGGGGACCGAATCGATTCACACGCACGTTGAAGTTGAGCTGCGTTCTCTCGATGCGCTGCTGGCGCGCGGAGCACTCCTCGTTCTGCTCGACCTGGCGTTGCTGGCCGTGCTTTGGTTTCTGGTTGCTACCGCGGACGGAGCGCTGAGGCGCTGGCTACGCGCCAGAACGCGGCGCTGGCGCGGGAGTTACCGGGCCCGCCTAACGCTTGCAATATTCGTGGCTTTCGTAGTTCCATCGACAGCATTTGCTGTTTGGACTTACGAAAGACTCAAAGCGGAGGACCTGGTGTCCCGTTCTCTGCTGGTGCAGGAGACGCTCCGCCAGCTGCGGCAGCGTGACGTACTGGAGTCACTGGCCTCAGGGACGCGCGTGGAATTGCCGCTTTTCTGGTACCGGCGCGCTGAATTGTCTGGCGTTTCCAATCCGTTGTACGAGCAGCTCTCACCGCTTGGACTCTTTGTCGACCCGGTTGCGGCACAGGAAATCGTGTTTGGTCAGGAATCCAGCACAAACAGAAGAGTGTCTGTTGGTCCCGTGCCGACCCTGATCGGGTATCGCGTTACGATCGACGGCTTGATTCTCGCAACCCCCGCTCGTCGCAGCGAACTCACTCTGGAGAGACAGCAGCGAGACCTGCTTGTGCTCCTGGCGCTCTCGCTCGTACTGGGCGCGCTTGCGGCTCTCTGGGTAAGCGGATTGGCGGCTCGGGCACTGGCGCGACCCATCAGCGCTCTCCGCAGGGCAGCGCGAGACGTAGCCAGTGGAGCCCGCGATCTCCCGTCGCTTGGCTCAGCGCCACCGCCTAGCGAGTTCGCCACGGTTTACGGGACTTTCAGGCAGATGGCTGTGGACCTCAGCGACTCGCGCTTCGCGCTGCAAGCCGCGCAGCGACGCACCGAGGCCGTGCTGCGTGACGTGGGCAGCGGTGTCATTGCCTTTGCTCATGACGGGCGGATCATACTCGCCAATCCGCGCGCTGAGCAGATACTGGGGGTGAATCTGGTGCCCGGTGACACGCTGAGTCGTGGAACCGAGCCATTGTCGGCTTACGTTCAGGACTTTTTGTCAAACGACAACGAGCCTCGCTCTTTTGATCATGAGGTCAGGGGTCGGCAGGTGCGTTCGCGGCTCACACGACTTTTTGCCGGCGACGGTGGTGCCGTTCTCACCATCGACGACGTTACCGACCTTGCGCGCGCGCAGCGAGTCTTTGCCTGGGGTGAAATGGCAAGGCAGATTGCACATGAGATCAAAAACCCGCTCACGCCGATAAGACTCGGAGTTCAGCACGTGCGGCGGGCCTACGCAGATGCCCGTCCCGGCTTCTCCGAGATACTGGACAGGAACGTCGCCCGGATACTCGAGGAGATCGACAGGCTGGATGAGATCGCTCGATCCTTTGCCAAGTTTGGTACGCATCCTATTGATGCTGCGACGAGCGACGTCGTCGACGTGACAGAGGTTGCCGAAGACGTTGTCAATCTGGAACGCATGGGTGACAGTGGTGTGAAGTGGGAACTCCAGGCTGAAGATCAGTTCTTTGCTCACTCGAACGAGTCGGAATTGCGAGAGGTCCTGCTAAACGTTCTCGAAAATGCGCGCCATGCCAATGCAAAGAGGGTACGCGTGAGGGTGACGGGGGGAGCGGCTACCGGAGAGAGCCGCGTCACTGTCTGCGTGGATGACGACGGGGAGGGGGTTCCGCCGGACGTGATGTCGCGAGTCTTTGAGCCGCACTTTTCAACGCGCACGAGTGGCAGTGGGCTGGGGCTGGCAATCTCGCGCCGCCTCGTGGAGTCATGGGGTGGGTCGATCCGGCTCACCTCGCCAGCTGGTTCGGAGGTAAGCGACGGTGGCCGCATTGGGGGAGGTAGTGGCACGAGAGTCGAAATCGCGCTGGTTGCGGCGACTCCATCATAGCAGCTTTAAGTAATGACCAGTACGCCTTATGAAGGTGTCCGCGCAGTCAGGCCAGGTCCCTGGCCGGACGTGCCCAATCGCGTGTCATATGAATTGCCGACCCACCTGCGCGGGTGGGAACTACCGCCTGACTGGGCCTGGGGAAGCGAGGGGGTGTACATGGAGCATCGTCACTACCAGGAGGTACGTGACGCGTTAGGCAGATCGCTTTCTCTCGTTTCTGCGCCCGACGAAGCGCACGTGCAATGGCTGGCGGCTGAGGCGCGTGTTCTCGCGCACCGCAACCATCCGTCGATCCCTACCACGTATCACTATTGGGGTCACTATCCGGACAGTCGTCGCGGACCGGGCTACCTGCGGCGCTGGATCTCGGCCGAAACCATAGGGGCGCGCGTGCGGCGAACCGGTCCCGAAGACATCCCAAGTGTGGTGCGCGTGCTCCGAGCCGTTGGTTCGATGATCGTGTACGTGCACGACAGCGGAACGAGTCACGGAGGGATCTCACCTGAGGTGATATGGTCGGCTCCTTCTGGACGTATCTGGACGTTAGGGTGGCAGTGGGCACTGCCGCAACAGGATGTGCCCCAAGGGTACCAACCCGACGTTCGCTGGACGCCGCAACCACCGGAATGGTCGGAGGGCGAATGGTCTCCAACGACCCGCAGCGATCAATGGCAGCTTGCAGCGTCCTGCTACTTTGCGATTGTAGGGGAACTGCCGCCACCTGGCGAAGTTCCGCCGCTGAGGTTGTTGCGTCCGGAATGTCCCCAGGGGCTGAGTGCAATTATCGAGCAGGCGTTGCGCCCGGATCCCGATGAGCGGCATCGCTCGCTTTCCTTTATGCTTCGCGCCCTGGAGCGCATTTCGGGAACGAGATCCATTTTCTCCTCGGCGCCTTCGATCCCGTCGGCATTGAGTGAAGAGGGGCGGTTGCGCTGGGCAGTCGGAGATGACTACGACGTTCTGGGATTCCTGGGCAAAGGCACGTTTGGAAGTGTTTGGCGAGTGCGCGATCTCTCGCTTGAGCGCGAGGTAGCGCTCAAGATGTTGCACCCCGGGGTTGCTCAGGACGAACGCACCGTGGCGCGCTTCAGGCGCGAGGCTCGACTTGCTGCGCAGCTTGCGCATCCGGCAATCATCCCGATCTACGATTGGGATGCGCGTGGCGAGGTCTCCTGGTACACAATGGAACTCGCCGAAGGCGGTTCGGTGGCCGACCTGATAGCTCGCGCCGGTCCGCGTCCTTTTGATGGAATTGCAATGCAGGTGGACGCTGTGCTGGACGCGCTGGCTGCTGCGCACGTCAGCGGAATTGTTCACCGGGATCTCAAGCCGGAGAACATCCTGATAGACCGCTACCGTCGTTGGCGCATAACCGATTTTGGTATTGCCAAAGCCGATGACGAGGCGGCCGGGGCTACGGGCACGCCTGCTTTTGCGGCACCCGAGCAGCTTTTGGGCGAGACGCAGACGGCGTCGGTAGACTGCTTTGCCGTTGCCGCCATCATCTACTATACGTTGACCGGCAACCCTCCTTTTGAGGGTGGCGATCCTCAGTCAATTCTTGCTCAGCAGCTTGCCAGCCGGTACGACGTATCCATGCTTCCACAGCCGGTCGCGGCCTTCCTCAGGCGTGGCCTCTCACCCGACGCGTCCGAGAGATTCAAGGATGCAGCGGAAATGAAGCTCGAATGGGGGCGCGTCGTTGACGAGATGACAGGTGGTCGTCGTCAGGAAACGTGGTGGGGCAGGGTGCTCGGTCGCGCGGACTGACGCGGCTCGTTCCCTGGAGTCGAGACGTAAAAGCGCTCACGCTTTTGGCAGTCCGAACTCGCGAACCGTCTTTACGTTGACAAACTCGCGAAGCCCCCACACGCCCAATTCGCGTCCGTAGCCCGACGCCTTTACGCCGCCAAAGGGGAAACGCGGATCCGAGGCAACCATCTCGTTCACAAAGACGGTGCCGCATTCCAGCTCGCGTGCGAAATAATCGGCTTCGTCACGTTTCTGTGTCCAGACACTTGCAGCGAGGCCAAAGCGGCTGTCGTTTGCCAGAGCAACAGCGTGCTGTGCGTCTCGAGCTCGGAAGACTGTGGCGACCGGGCCAAAGAGCTCCTCGTCATGTGCCGGTGAGTTTGTGGGAATGTCGGCAAGCACCGTTGGCTGGAAATAGAAACCTGGAGCGTCGACCGGTTCGCCACCGGTAAGCACCTTTGCCCCCGCGCTGACACTTTCACTAACCTGCCTGTGCAGGTCATCCCGTAGCGACGACATCGCAAGGGGGCCCAGCACGGTGGCTGCCTCTATGGGGTTTCCAACACGCACTGACTTCATGCGATCGGTGAATCTCTCGAGAAAGCCATCGGCGGCTCCCGTCGTAACTATGAAGCGCTTGGCGGCAATGCACGATTGTCCGTTGTTTACCAGCCGTGCTGCAACAGCCAGCGCTGCCGCGCGGTCGAGATCCGCGGAGTCAGTCACAATAAAAGCGTCGCTCCCTCCAAGTTCGAGAACGACAGGCTTGAGATACTTCCCAGCGGTTGCGGCGACCGACCGCCCTGCGCCTTCGCTTCCGGTGAGCGTGACGGCCCTTATGCGCGGGTCTGCAATTATGGAGTCTACGCGCGACGATCCAATCAGGAGCGTTTGGAACACTCCCTCAGGGGCTCCAGCACGTCTGAACAGCTCTTCGAGTGCAATCGCCGAGCGTGGTACGTTGGACGCGTGCTTGAGCAGCGCCACGTTTCCGGCGGCAAGCGCGGGGGCAGCAAAACGGACTACCTGCCAGAACGGAAAGTTCCATGGCATCACGGCCAGGACAATGCCCAGCGGATCGTAGCGAACAGAGCCGTGTTCGGCTTCGGTCGCAACGATCGTTTCGCTTGAGATAAAGTCCGCGCCGTGACCGGCGTAGTACCTGCACGCAGACGCGCATTTGACGGACTCGGCCATCGCAGAAGCGAGGGTCTTGCCCATCTCCTGGGTCATGAGTTTGCCAAAGGACTCGCGTTCGTTCTCCAGAATATCGGCTGCATTTGAAAGGACTCTTGCTCTCTCGCTGAAGCTGGTTTTGCGCCAGGAACTGAATGCTTTATGTGCAAGCGAAAGGCGGTCCTCGACGTCGCGGTCGTTGTGCTCTTCGATTTCGACGACGCGAGCGCCTGTGGCTGGATCTATGGAACGAAGCTTTGACACCTTGATTTTACCTCCCGGCCTAACGATCGCCGTCTAGTATACCTCCAAGTACACCCAGGACGCTTCCTTCTTCGCGGCGTGTGCCGCCGGCTCGTGGCGAAGCTGCAATGATTCGGTCCGCGAGGCGCGAGAAGGGCAGGGTTTGCAGAATGACACGTCCGGGTCCGGTAAGTCTCACAAAGAAGAGTCCCTCACCTCCAAAGAGAGCTGTCTTTACACCTGGTACCATCTGAATGTCATAGTCGACGGATGGCTGCATTGCTACGAGGCATCCGGTGTCAACACGCAGTTCCTCGCCCGCTGAGAGTGTTAGCTCGACGAGCGTGCCGGAGGCGTGCAGAAAGACAAGGCCATCACCACTCAATCTTTGGAGGATGAAGCCCTCACCACCAAAGAATCCTACTCCAATGCGTTTGGCAAAGGCAATCGATACGTCCACACCGCGCGCACCGCATAGGAAGGAATCTTTCTGAGCGATTATTGTGCCACCCATATCGTCGAGATCGAGTGCCTTGATCTTGCCGGGGTAAGGGGATGCAAAAGCAACATCGCGCCGGGTGTTGGACTCGTTGGCAAAGTACGTAATGAAAAAGGAATCACCGGAGAGGACTCGCTTTCCGGCCTGCTTGAGCTTGTCCCACATTCCTCCGGCGCGACCAGTCGAATCGAGTGTGGTGGCCATACTGATACCGCTCTGCATGTACATCATGGCACCAGCTTCGGCTACGACTGCTTCACCCGGATCCAGTGTGATCACAACACCCTGGAGATCGTCGCCAATGAGTTGGTACTCGATTTCGTCGGATCGCTGAGCCATGGACGCCTCTGTCGTTGAGTGATGCAATAAACTCTAAAATCACCATGGGGCTGTGGCAACGTTTGAGGGCACGCGATGCCTGATCTTGCCGGAGGATTTCCGGGATGTACGTTCCATATATGAGAATACAGCGCCGCAAGCTGGCTCCGCTCGTTAGGCTCGCCGCCGTGCTTGGCGTATTTGCCTGTGCGGGAGGGAGCGATCAAACTGAAACGGAGCCCGATTCGACTCCTGCCGTAACCGCAGAGCAACCCGTTGCTGCGGTGGCAGATACCGGATGTCCTAAAACGGGCGATTGGCAGCTTTGCTCCGTCGAAGACCGGCTAACGCGAGCGGGTCTGGTTGTAGAAAAGCTCCCCGATCCCGCTGAACGTGATCTGTTTTCAATACCCGGAACACGTTTCAAGCTGGGTGCGAGGGACGACGAGGTCGAGGTCTTTGTCTATCAGAGCGCTGAAGCGCGTAAGGGCGATACCGACAAGCTTGACAGCATAAGGGTCGCGCCCAAAGGAGAGTCGCGGAGTTATCGCGTTCAGCCCCTGCTTGTGACATCTGCCAACCTTGCTGCGCTGGTTTTCACGATGAACGAACGTACCAGCGAGCGCGTGTCGTTGGCGTTGTCGGCCGGTCTCCCGCAGCGGTGAATGCGATCAGATCTTTCGTCCCGGACGCTGTTGGCCGGGACGTTCGGTGAGTGCGCCGGGAATCATTGCTTCGTTTCCAAAGCGGGCTCTAACGGCGTCGAGGACTTTTGAGACGGCTCGATCCCGAGACGTGTCGACGCCGTCGACCGCCTCGCTTTCAAAGAGGCCGAGTTGCGCGTCACTGTCACCCCTTTCGAGAGAAGTGAGGGACACTCCTAACAAGCGCGCAGGCACGCGTCTCGCACCACGTAATTTGGCCAGCAGTATGCGCGCGGTGTTCAGGATTACACGATCCGAGGCAAAGGGCGAACTCAGCGTGCGGCTTGCCCTTCGGGTCCTGAAGTCGCCGTCACGCAGTTTGATACTGATGGTTCTTGCGTGAAGTCCGCGACGCCTCAGGTCACGTGCAACGGCGTTCACGAGCCTAACGAGTTCGACATCGAGTTCTGCGTCCAGCGAGAGGTCGTGCGCAAACGTCTCCTCGTGACTGAGGCTCACCGAATGTTCGCGATGGTGCACTTCTGACGAGCCGATTCCGCGGGCGCGGTCATGGAGCCAACGTCCCGCGCGTTCTCCCAGCATCCTTTCGAGCGCTGCAATTTCGAGTTCCAGGACGTCTGTGACGTTTATAAGCCCTAACGAGTCGAGGCGACTCTTGAAGCGAGGGCCGACCATGGGTATTTCAGCCAGTGTTACGCCGCGCATGAAATCCAGTTCGCCACCCGCCGGAACGACATGAACACCGTCTGCAGATGTTCCTGGTTTGGGCTTGGCGTGCTCCACCGCGAGCTTTGCTATCAGACGGTTGGTGCCGCCACCGATTGAAACCGTCATGCCGGTCTCTTCCAGCACCGCGTTGCGAATGTCGTGCGCAACCTTTGCCAGTGGCGCTCCCTTATATAGCGCTTCGGTGCCGGAGAGGTCGAGATACCACTCGTCGATCGATGCTCCTTCAACCACAGGAGTAAACCGACCCAGGACTGCGCCGATCGCACGGCTGTATTTGCTGCACTCGCGTGGCACGGGCACGCACAGCGCATTTGGACAAAGTTTGATGGCGCGTGAAATCGGCATGGCCGACCTCACTCCGAACTGCCGCGCTGCGTACGAAGCCGAGCAGACTACGCCGCGTGTTCGTCCACCTACTATGAGAAGGTCAGCCTTTCCCGCTCCTTGAGGGTCCACGCGACGCGCCACGGCCACAAAGAAGGCGTCGGCGTCTACGAGTAGAATGCGCGGCGGAACAGGATTGTGCGGCAATTGCAACGGCGCGGCTTGAGGGACGCAAAAGATAACCCCTCCAACCGCGACGCGTTCTAGACAGTGATGACGACCTTCCCAAAGGTCTCGTTTGATTCCATGCGCTTGTGAGCCTCGCGCATTTCATGGAGCGGAAAAACCGAATCCACATTCCCGACCAATGCGCCGCTGTCCAGCAGTGGCAGCAGGTCTCTCGCAAAGGCCTCGGTGACGCCGGCCTTTTCGACCGTGGTCCGCGGACGCAGCACCGTTCCCCTTAGCGTGAGTCGTTTGGAGAGCACACGGCGCACGTCTATTTGAGCTGTCGATCCGGCAATTGCCCCAACGAGCATGATTCGACCTTGGAGCGCAGCGGCTTCGATGCTCGCGGCCACGTAGGGGCCCCCGAGCAGATCCAGCACCACGTCGACTCCGTGGTCCCCTGACCAGCGAGAGACAGACGCTCCTAACTCTGAAAGGCTTGTCGCGAGAAACCCCTCTTCCATTCCATACTCGCGAGATTGGCTGAGCTTGTCTGCTGTGCGTGAGGTACCAAAGGCATGCGCTCCCCAGGCCTTTACGATTTGTGCAGCGGCCAATCCCACTCCACTCCCAACGGCATGGATCAGCACATACTCCTCCTCGTGCAGGCCTGCCTGCGAGATGAGCGCGTCGTGTGCCGTCATAAAGGCTTCTGGGACAGCACCTGCCTCCACCCAGTCCATGCGCTTTGGCACAGGCGCGAGAAGAGACTCGTGGGTCACCAGAAACTCGGCGTGTGCACCACCGGCGACCACGCCAAAGACGCGGTCTCCAGCACGCCAGCGCGAGCCGTTGCCAGCAAGCTCAACCACCTCCCCGGCAAACTCGATACCGGGGATTTCGGCCATAACTCCCTGCGGTGGCGCATATTTGCCCATGCGCTGCAGGATGTCGGCGCGATTCAGCGCGGAGGCACGTACCTTGACAAGAACTTCTCCAGGCCCGGGTTGAGGGAGCTCGACATCCCGGATTTCGAGGACTTCGTGGCCGCCAAACTTCGAAATGACACAGGCTTTCATGACGCGGGGGACAAGGAAATGACGAGCGCTCAGCGCTGATGGCCGAAACATTGCGGGCAATTGTGACGTAAGGGACTAAATCAACGCCTCACAATCAGCAGGTCCAGCCATGTTGCAACTTCTTGGTTTTGCCATTTCGGCGGCAGCAGTGTTGATCGGATACACGCAGGCGCGCGCCTTTGTGAGCGAGCGGCTGCGTTACGTAGACGCGGCGCAGTCAGGTTTTGCCCCGGTTATCGCAGGTGTAGGTGCCACGCTTCTGGGTGGCGCGGTTGCCGGTCTGCTCCCACTGGTGGGTGCGGGGACGGCACTCGCTTTCGGTATCAGCGTGGGTGTGGGTGTAGCAAATGGCCAGCGTCAGGTTCGGCGGGCGCTGCCGCCAGGCGCCTAACGAGCCACCCGGATTATCGGGGTATCGGTGTTTCGAGTGGAGTAGGAGTTCGAGTCGCGAGGTGTGCTCGTGCCCTGTCGAGTGCATCTTCGAGCGTTGTGTAGATCTGCCCGCTGAGTTCTTCCCCCAGCGCCGAGTGCTCCAGGGCTGCGAGAGGTTGCGCATGAATCTCGGCGATGAGCACGAGCGTGCGATCGTTGCGTGAGCGCCGGACCACGTCCCTGAGTGCGCGCAAACCTGTGCCATCGAGCAGCGAGACGTCGCGCATACGGATAATGAGTACGAGCGGTTTTTTTGTCACCTGGCGCAAGGTGTCTTTAAAGGTCTCCGCTGCTCCAAAGAAGAACGCTCCCCTTATTTCAAAAACCTGAACGCCGTCAGGGATGTCCAGGTTGGGAAGCACGTCTCCTTCCCGTGGGTCGACCTTGCCAGCTAGTTCACGTTTGATGGCAGAGACGTTGGTGACTTCTGCCATGCGCTGCATAAAAAGAAACGCCGATAGCACCATGCCGACCTCGATTGCCACCGTGAGGTCGACGACAACGGTGAGCACAAAGGTAAGCAGCAGGACCGCAACGTCGGCCCTGGGGGCACGGAGTTCGTCGATAAAGGTGCGCCACTCGCTCATGTTGTAGGCAACTATCAGGAGCACCGCGGCGAGCGACGCCATTGGGATGAGCTGAGCCCAGCGACCAAAGAGCAAGGTGATCAACAAAAGGACCACTGCGTGCACCATTCCTGCCACCGGGGTGCGGCCACCATTCTTTACGTTCGTAGCCGTTCGGGCGATAGCTCCGGTTGCCGGGATTCCTCCAAACATCGGTGACACCACGTTTGCGACACCCTGAGCCACGAGCTCCATGTTGGACCTGTGACGCCCACCGATCATTCCGTCGGCCACAACTGCCGAGAGCAGGGACTCGATGGCACCCAGAAGAGCGATTGCAAACGCTGGCGAGACCAGCTTCATCGCCTGACTGATCGTTAGATCAGGAACAACAGGTAGCGGCAACGCTGCATCCAACACCCCAAAGCGAGTACCAATCGTCTCAACCGGGAGTTTGAAGGCGTGAACGAGTACTGTGGCGAGGATGATTGCGATGAGGGGGGCCGGAATCCTGCGGTTGAATCGCGGCCACAGGATAAGAATTGCCATTGAAAAGACGCCAACTCCAAGCGCCGCCGGCTGCACGGTCGTAGCGTGTTCTGAGTAAGCCCTGATCTTTTCAAAGAACTCGCTGGGCACCGACGTCATCTGCAGCCCGAAAAAGTCGCGCAGTTGCGTCAGAGCAATGATGAGTGCGATTCCGCTTGTAAAGCCGGTTATGAGCGAGTGGGGAATGAACTTGATTATCGCCCCCATCCGCGCGATACCCATGGCAATGAGCATCAGGCCAGCCATGAAGGTGGCCACGGTGAGGCCGCCCAGCCCGTACTGTTCTACAATGCCAGCGACAATAATGACAAATGCGCCCGTCGGACCGCCGATCTGGACGCGTGAACCACCTAATGCAGAAATGATGAAGCCGGCAACAATAGCAGTGTACAGACCGTGCATCGGTCGTACGCCACTTGCTATTGCAAAGGCAATGGCTAGTGGCAGGGCGACAATGCCGACTATAACGCCAGCCAGAACGTCGCTCGTAAACTGTTGCCGGGTATAACCCCGAAGCGTTGTAAAAAGCTTTGGTACGAACTCGGTCATCGATCCGTCAAATCTATCGAGTCCGTTTTGTAAAGCCACGGGCTAACAGCGTTGCCCGCTACAGGCCGCACGTTTCACGCCGCACGCCAAACGTCGCACGACCGCGATAAGTGTGTCTCGCACCCCAGCCCTCGTGAACAGGGCGCTACCACCGGTAATCCGACGGCAACCGTTTGATGGTGCGCTGAGTCCGCCGATCGCTACCCCTGCCTAACGTCCGCGGGGTAGGTGCTTAGGGGGTTCCGGTCCGGCCCGCGCGGAAGGCTCAAAAGAAACGTGGCTCCCGCTCCCAACTCGCTGCTAACAGTAAGGTCGCCCGCCATCCCTCGCGCCAGGTCACGGCTGATAGCCAGGCCGAGTCCAACGCCTTCCTTCCGTCCGTAGGAACTCGACACCTGCACGAACGGCTCAAAAATCTCGTCCCATCGCGAAGAAGCTATCCCGATACCGGTGTCCGTCACCGATACGTGAACGAACGCGTCGTGGATGTCCGCACGGAGCGTTACGCTACCTCCGGGCTGCGTGAACTTTATGGCGTTGTCGAGAAGGTTGAGCAGAATCTGCTGTAGCTTCTCGCTGTCTGCGCAAACCGAAACGCGTCCGTCGGTTTCTTCGCATCTGTATTGAATCTCCCGACCCTTGAGCTGCGGCTCGATAAGCGACGTCATGGACTGCATGCACGCGGCCAGCGGCACATTGGTTACATCGTACGACATGCGGCCCGAATCGAGTCGCGCAAAGCTCAATACCGAATTGATCAGGCCGAGCAGGTGCTGCTGGTTGCGTCGGATCTTTCGCAGATCGCTCAATTGCTCTTCGGTGACGGGGCCACGCAAACCAAGCTCGATGAGTTCTGCATATCCTGCGACCGCGTTCAGAGGCGTTCGCAGTTCATGGCTCATCATGGCCAGAAAGTCACTCTTGGCACGACTCGCCCGCTCGGCGGACTCGCGCGCACGCTCTGCTTCTTCACGTGCGTTCTGCTCTCCCGCCATCAGGATGGCGTTGTCGAGCCCCAGCGCGGCGAGGTGACCAAGCCTTTCGGCCACCGAGAGATCCATGGCGTCAAAACGCCGCCGCGGGTGGCGGGTCCCCATACCCATGGCGCCAATGGTTCGCCCTCGCGCTGAGAGGGGCACCATCAACAGGCTCGTCGTTCCGGTGGCACGCGCAAGGGCCGCGAGCTCGCGCCTCGACGCAAGCAACGATCCGGGCTCCGGCTCCGCCGTGTTTGCCATGAGGATGGAGCGGTTTTCGAGCAGCGGCAGCCAAACCGGGTGCCAGGGAGTTGCATCAATGGGATGGCGCTGGTCGAAGGCAGCCAATGCTTCGAGCGCCGATTGCTCAGTGGACTCCAGGCTCATTACGCCAATACTTCCGCCTTCGCGTCTCACAAATAGCACGCAGATGTCCGCCATGCGCGGCACGGCCATCTTGGCCAGCTGAGCGAACGTGAGGGAGAAGTCGAGCGATCCCGCGAGCGCGGCCCCGGCCTCGGCGAGCATCCTTTCGGCCAGTTCGGATCGCTTTCTCTCGGTGATGTCGACAAACGCGCCTACCGCTCCACGCACCCTACCCCTAACGTCGGTAAGCGGTACCGCGCTCTCCAGCAGCGTTACCCTGACTCCGTCTTCGCGCACGACTTCGTTTTCGATTGGCTGAACGGCCATTCCCGTGTTGGCCGCCCTTTGCAACGGTAGATTGTGTGCCGCCACCTCTTCGCCATTGTGCAAGATGCGAAACGGCAGGCGCGCGCCATTGGGATTGCTGAGAGATGCATTGGACTCAGCCGGAATCCCCAGCAACTGCGCAAAGGCCGGATTCACGTGGACGCTTTCGCTTCCTGGATCCGACGCAATGCCGATACCCACCGGAATCACGCGAAGGAGCATCTCCATGTCAGCAATGCGCTGCTGCAGAGCTGCTTTGAGCGATTCTTCACGTTCCTCAGAACGCATGCGTTCGCTCATGTCCTGCATGATAACTGCTACGCCGCCTTGCACGGGGTAGGCGTATCCGGAATAACGCGAGTCGGCATATATGCCCTTTGCCGAAAACGGAATGGCTTTGTGCTCGTCGGCGGCTCTCACCATCGCGCCGTGCATGGGTTGGCCAACGAGCAGAGGGAAGCGCTCCCAGACGACCTGCCCGATCATTTCGTCGGGATCAGCGCCCCCTGCCTGGATCACGTGCCGCATCGCCGTGTTGAGCCTGATGCAGCGCCACTCGGCGTCGCACACGAAGTGCATGTCGGTCATGCGATCAAGGGCGTCGGCGAGCATTCCCGACGCTGCCTGCGCCGCCTCGCGAGCACTCCTCTCCCTCTCAAAAAGCAACGACCTTTCAAGTGCAATCGAGCATTGCGAAGCCACAGCGAGAAGGAGTTCACGCTGCGCTTCGTCAAAATCCACGTCGTCCCTGAAGGTGAAAAGCAGCAAACCAAAGAGCTGTTTGCCGCTGGTCAGCGGCAGTATTGCCCGGCCACCGGCGCGCGTAAGACTGGCTGCAATTCGAGGAGTCAGGTTGGCAAACTCCTCCTGATTGCGCAGAAAAACAGGTTCTCGTCTGGCCACGCGTTCGATCAGGGGATCTTTGGCGAACTGGGCGACGCTCCAGCGACGGCGAAACTCCTGGGTGGCATTGAGAGTGTAGGCCAGCCGCATGTCCTTGCCGGATTCGCTCATGAGGAGCACCGACCCACTGCGAGCCCCGAGCACTTCGACTGAGGTGTCGACCATGACGCGCACGATCTCCTCCCGGTCCAGAATCGGAGCGAGCGCCGCGGCGAGCCGCGTTAGTACAACCTCGCGTGGAGCCTCAGCGCCATTCGGCTGAGAAGTCGGCGTCGCTGTCACATCGAGCCCGGTACGAGAAGAAAAGACACGCTACTGACGAGGGCAGGTGAGACCAAAGGGTCGATCAATAGTGCCTTCTCGTTCGTCGTCCAACAACTCGGGCAACTACTAGCGAGCACGACAGTTTGTCCGAGAAAATGAAAAAAGGCGGCGCCCGAGTCCGATGCGGGCGCCGCCATAATAGTCAATTTGGGAACTACGTCGCGCCTTCTGGCTTGGTCACCTCGGGCGGTGGTTGTTCATCACCATTGCTTCTCGTGAGCCAGCGAATCACCCAGAAAACGATGATGATGGGCAGCGCGATCTTTAGTGCCACGAGGCCGATACTCACGATCCAGAAGGTGATCATCAAAAGCCCTCCACCAAGAATCGCCACGAGCAGGAAGGGCAGGCCCAGAACCACCAGGAGGATGATGAGCGGCAGACCCAGAATCGCCAGCATCAGCAGGATTGGGAGGCCGAGAGCCTTGAGGAGAAAGGCTACGGGAATGAGCCACGCCAAGCTGCCCAGGCTCTTGAGCAGGATCTTGAAAAGCGACCACTTGAGGAGCAGCGACTTGACGAGTGCCCACATGCTAGTACTCCGGCGAGTTGCGGGGGATTGCTTGATGTACGCAAGAAGCGAAGTACGGGTTTCTTCAGCTGGCGGTTTGGCAGACGGTGCAAAACTGTGGCCATGCTCAACTGTCGCTGTGGATGGCAGCTCCCTCAGAAACCACTTGGTGCAACAGGCGTAAATGCTTCAATTAGTGACCCTTAGGACGAGTGGTCTACAGGAGTACCGGAGATAGGCCCTTTCTGTGGAAAACAGGCATCAGCCCAAGTACTCGCTAGTTTTATTCCGCCCCCCTACACATCGCGCATGGCCGAAAAGCAAAAGCCGGAAAAAAAGAAAGTGAACATGTCGCGCGCCTGGGCCGAAGCCCGCGCGCTCATGTGGAAGCATAGAAAGTCGCTGACGGCGGGTCTCGTCCTTATGGTCGTCAGCCGACTGACCGGACTCGTTATGCCGGCGAGTTCCAAGTTCCTAATCGACGAAGTCCTGGGCAAAGGCAGAGCGGAACTCCTAATGCCGCTTGCTGCGGCGATTGGCGTAGCTACGCTCATTCAGGCGGTCACCTCCTTTGCATTGTCGCAGGTGGTATCCATCGCGGCGCAGCGGGCCATCACCGACATGCGCATCGACGTGCAGAAGCATGTACTGAGACTTCCGGTCTCGTACTTTGACGGCACCAAATCGGGTGTCCTGATCTCCCGGATCATGACCGACGCCGAAGGGATCAGGAACCTGGTTGGCACGGGCATAGTGCAGCTGGTGGGTGGGTTTCTCACCGCACTCATCTCGCTTGGGGTGCTCTTCTATCTCAATTGGCACATTACGGCACTGACCATCATCCTCCTGGCGGCGTTTGGTGCAATGATGGCGTTTGCCTTCAAAAAGCTGCGTCCGATTTTTCGCAAGCGAGGTGAGATCAATGCGGAGGTCACCGGGCGGCTTGGAGAGAGCCTGGGCGGTGTGCGAACGGTAAAGGTCTATACGGCCGAAGAGCGCGAGGAGATGACGTTTACCGAAGGGGCGGAGCGCTTGTTCGACAACGTAAGGCGGACGATAACGGGGACCTCGGCGGTCGGTGCGGCGACCACCGTGATCGTAGGAGTAATTGGTGTGCTGCTGGTGGTGATGGGTGGGCGATCGATCCTGTCGGGGGATATGACGTTAGGCGACTTTGTCATGTACATCTTCTTTATCGGGATGGTCGCCGCGCCGCTTGTTGGTATCGCGTCAATCGGCACACAGATAACCGAAGCTTTTGCGGGGCTGGACCGAATCCGCGAGATCCGCGACATGGAGACCGAGGACCTTCGCGACTCTCAGAAGGGTGCGGTGACGTCGGTCAGGGGAGACGTGGAGTTTAGAGATGTCACCTTTGAATACGTCGAAGGCGTTCCCGTTCTTCAGGATGTTTCGTTCAGTGCCAGCGCCGGTTCTACCACAGCTCTGGTCGGATCGAGCGGGGCCGGCAAGAGCACCCTGATTGGGCTGGTAATGGCGTTCAGCCGCCCTAAAAAGGGAAGCATTCTGGTAGATGGAAAGGACCTCGACTCGCTGAGGCTGCGCGAGTACCGGCGTCATCTGGGGGTCGTTATGCAGGACAACTTTCTCTTTGACGGCACGGTGCGCGAGAACATCGCTTACGCGCGGCCCGAAGCGACGCTCGAAGAGGTCAAGGCGGTTGCGCGAATAGCGCACGTTCACGAATTCGTGGAGAAGTGGGAGAGCAAATACGACACGGTGGTGGGTGAGCGTGGCGTAAAGCTCTCTGGCGGCCAGAGGCAGCGCGTGGCTATTGCCCGCGCAATTCTAGCGGATCCCCGTGTTCTGATTCTGGACGAAGCGACGTCGAGTCTGGACAGCGAGAGCGAGGCCATGATTCGCGACGGGCTCAGGAAGCTCCGGCAGGGCCGGACGACTTTTGTGATTGCGCACAGGCTTTCGACGATCGAAAGTGCCGACCAGATCCTGGTGATCGAAGGGGGGCGCATAGTTGAACGTGGTTCACACGCGCAGCTCATGGCCATGGGTGGACGGTATCGTGAGCTTCACGACCGGCAGTACGGGTTGGAGACGGATCGCTACGTCAACCCAGGTGAAGAGCTGCCCTCCGAAGACACTGCGCCGGACGAGGCGAGCATTGGCGCCCCGCCTGCTTGATGTGTGTAGTCAGCTCAGCGAGCTGGTGCAATAAAACGATTCGGATTGAAAGGAAATGATACGCCGTTCCGTGAGGGGACGGTGCATCATTTCCTCGTGCTCGCAGCTATCCGTTCCGCCGCCGTCCAAGGCGTCACTGCCTATGACGTAACCGTCGAGGTAGATGCCTCCAAGGGTCTCCCCAACTGGTTCATAGTCGGCCTCGCTGCCAACGCGGTGAAAGAGGCACGAGAGCGCGTGTCAGCAGCTTTGACCAATTCCGGATTCTTTGTGCCGCCGCGCCGATACACAATCAACCTCGCACCGGGGGACACTCGCAAAGACGGCACGGCCTTCGACCTCCCAATTGCCCTGGGAGTGTTAGTCGCCACAGGGCAGCTCTCGCCACAAACCACCCAGGGGCTGGCTGCGGTAGGTGAACTTGGACTCGATGGGTCGCTGAGAAGCGTTAGAGGGGTGCTGCCCATATGCGTCCACTTTGGCCGCCAGATCTCCTCCATACAGGCACTCATTGTGCCACCCTCCAATGCCTTCGAGGGGAGTCTGGTAAACAACCTGAGCCTCATGGCGCCACCAACGCTTAGTGAGCTGGTCAGTGCTCTTCAGGGTGGACCAGAAGATCGCACTAGTCTGGTACCAAACGACCAACTGTTGCGAGCTGAGCTACCCAAAATGGCCAGCGAAAGGCTCGACCTTGCCGATGTTGCCGGACAGGAAACAGCAAAGCGCGCCCTCGAAATCGCTGCTGCCGGCGGGCATGCACTGCTCATGGTCGGGCCTCCGGGCGCGGGCAAGACAATGCTGGCTCGGCGTCTCCCCTCAATTCTCCCTCCTCTAACCAGTTCCGAGGCACTTGAAGTTCTCTCGGTGCATTCAGTTGCCGGGCTCATTGGCGGAGTCGACCTACACAATGTGCAGCGTCCATTTAGGGCTCCGCACCACACGCTTTCTTCGGCCGCGCTGATTGGTGGAGGGAGCCATCCAAGGCCAGGAGAGGTAAGTCTCGCACACCTCGGCGTGCTCTTTCTTGACGAACTCCAGGAAATGCCACGCTCTCTACTCGATGCGCTAAGACAACCGCTTGAAGATGGTCGAGTCCTCATATCACGAGCCCAGCAGTCGATCTCTTTTCCTTCTCGCTTCTCGCTCGTAGGCGCCATGAATCCCTGTCCCTGTGGATTCCTGGGTGATGCCTCCAGAGCATGCACGTGTCCTGCCGTCGATATCGCAAAGCACCGCTCGCGGGTGTCCGGACCGCTCGCAGATCGAATCGACATGACGATAACCGTTCCTCCGGTGGCTCTGACCTCTCTGGGGACCAGCGGCGAAACCAACTCAGCAGATGTGCGCAATCGCGTGGTTTTCGCCCGCGAAATGCAGCGAGCGCGATATTCCCGACATTCGGCTGTTTCGTGCAACGCTCAAGCGTCTGGGCGATGGCTCGATGCACATTCGGCGATCGCCCCGGACGCACGGCAGGTCCTGCTTGCAGCGGCCGAGCGACTCGGCCTTTCGGCTCGCGGGTTTCATCGCGTAATCAAAGTCGCTCGTACCATAGCTGATCTCGATCAATCCGCCACAGTTACCAGGCAACACGCCGCCGAAGCGCTCTTTTTTCGCTCCGGCGACAAGGCAAGGATTGCAGATGGCGAACGCGTCCCACCGTCACGCGCTACGGCCTGAAAGTTCTAAATACGTAGTCGGATTCGCGGCGCGTTAAGTGACACTGAAAGCACGCCGTAACCGCGCGCTCGCGCAGCAATGGCACACGACCGTCACCCACAAACTCTTCAAAGCCCCAGCCTCCCGTTGCGGCAAAACGCTTGCTGTCCTTTTCCATGACGTCAAGGAGTTTGCGCTTCCCCTCTCGAGTCTTGGTTCCCTCGATCGTTACGTCGAGCAGGTCAAAAGCCAGCTTTGAGCCTTCAGGGAACTTCCCCGTCTTGTAGCCCTGCATTGCCAGGTCGTTTGCGTAGATGTGGTGAATTCCCGAGCGCTTGTCGCTGGGACCCTCAGGTGCCGACACCACCGACTTGACATGCGTCCACCTGCGGTAGCCCTCTGGATACTTCACCTCACTCGATCGCGGCGCGTATGTCCACGCTACGGTCGCCATTACTGGGACCAGGATCAATAAACTAAAGAGCGTCCTCATAAGCCTCCACTCGATCGGTTATGTGTGGCGTCTATGATCGAGCGCACCTGCTGGATCTCACAGCGCGACGGTGCAAATGGCGCAGAGATGGGATCAATGGGCCTAACTCGCTGCAAGCAGCCAACGGTTCGCGTCAGCCTCAGTTAAGAGTCAATGGCTTACCGCTGTCGTCCCTCAAGGCAGTGCAATACAATCCGGTATGTCCGTTTCGCTCACGATTGACGAGTCCGTGGAAGTCGCGCTCCAGGAAACGCAGGAACGACTTTCCGGCTGGCTCCACGCCGCCGGATCCGTGCTTGTGGGCTTCAGCGGAGGAGTTGATTCGGCGTTTCTCGCGGTGGCCGCCTTGGATGCACTTGGTACCGACAGCGTGTTGGCCGTAATCGGGCGCTCCAGATCGTATCCACTCGTCCAGTGGGAGCGCGCACGTGCATTTGCGGCGCAGTTTGGGATTCCCCTGCATGAGGTCGATACCGACGAGCTGAACGACTCGCGTTACGCGGCCAATCCCACAAACCGCTGCTATTTCTGCAAGAGCGAGCTCTGGCACGTTCTCACACCGATCGCGCGAGAGCGTGGGTTGGCGGTTGTTGTGGATGGCACAAACGCGGACGACGTGGGAGGCCACCGCCCCGGTATGCAGGCAGCAAATGAAAACGGAGTCCGCTCGCCCCTAGCGGAGTGCGGCCTCACCAAGGCCCAGATCCGCCAGCTATCGCAGTTGCGAGGTCTGCCCACGTGGAATCAACCTGCATCTCCCTGCTTGTCTTCTCGCATACCTTACGGAACCGAAGTGACTCCAGAGAGACTGGTTCTTGTGGAACGCGCAGAAGCGGCGCTGAGAGCACTTGGAATCCGCGGTGACATGCGCGTGCGTCTCTATCGGGAGTTTGCGCGTGTTGAGCTGGGCAGCGACGAGTTGGAAACGTGGCTCTCGCCAGATCGCCGGGCATTGCTCGGCAAGGCAACCGCCGAATCGGGGTTTGAGAGATCAGCTCTCGACCTCGAAGGCTTTAGATCCGGCTCCATGAACCGCGATGCAGGCGCGTTGGCCAACAACGCCACAAAGCAGCTCGACGAGATCCTAAAGGCAAAAGGCATCGATGCTTCCGTCCAGGAATATGGGTCCATGGCTGTGATTGCCGATCGTGATCGTGCTGTGGCGTCATGGAGGGGGACCAACCGTACAGAGGTCATTGCGGCGGCGCGCAGTCTTGGGTTTGCATACGCTTCCATCGAACTGACCCGCTGAGGCTTTGCTCAGACTCTTCGTTGCAGTCAATCTCACCGAGAACCTGCGCCAGCAGATCTGGGATTCGTCGGCCACGCTTCGCAGAGCGGCTCCGGCGCTCCTATGGTCAAGCCCGGATCACCTCCACATCACCCTCAAGTTTCTTGGCGCTCAACCTGCGGAACTTGTGCAACAGCTGTCAGACTCACTCTCAGAAGTTGCTGCAGAGCATTCTCCCATCCGCATTTCCATGGGCCAATTCGGGGCCTTTCCGAATCCTGCGCGTCCGCGCGTCGTATGGCTGGGTATAACGCAGGGAGCCAACGATCTCTCCAAGCTGGCACACGACGTTGACCACGCTTGTGTGCCGTTTGGCACAGCGCTCGAATCCAGGCCGTTCAGGCCCCACATTACACTTGCCCGTTCCCGAGACTCACTTGCCGAGAACCAGCGTATGGCACTTTCAGTGGCAATGAAGCATGAAGTTGCTTTCGAACCTTTCGTGGTTGAGTCGATCGATCTCATGCGCAGTGAAATGAGCCCGCGTGGATCGCGCTACACCGCACTTGCAGTCTCACACCTGAGGGACCAGGGATGATCGGCGGATGCCTCAAACAAATAGGGTGTCTCGTCGTACTTGTGGTGCTCGCTGTGGCGGGGTGGTTCACACGAGACATGTGGTGGGATCGCGTGACCGGCAGAAACAGCACGACCTCCGCAGAGATCGTGTGGACTCCGATAAGCGAGGCCCCCGCCTCAAAAGCTCGCGAACGGGTGAGCGCGCTCTCCAAACGTGGAGGCGCAGTCTATGCCAACCTCACTCCCGCTGAAGTTGCGTCGCTGCTCCTGGCTGAATCTGGAGGAAGGTTGCCCGCGTCGGTCAGCGATGTCGAAGCGGCGATCGTCGACGACAGAATCAGCGTTCGCGCCACTGTGGACCTGAGCGACTTTAAAAGCGCCGAGGGCCTCGGCCCTCTGCGAGAGCTCCTCACGGGCAGACAGCGCGTGACAGTTACGGGAACACCACTGGTAGCGGGAGAGGGGCAGGGGCGGCTCCGCGTTCACGAGGTCAGGATTGGCGATCTCCCGATTCCACGTGCTCTCGTTTCCCGTGTTCTTTCGCAGGTCTACCGCACGAACAGTAGCGCGGGCGTTGGCGACGAGCCCTCGATAGACTTCCCGTTGCCGTCGTACATTGGAGATATGCGAGTAGCCAACGGCCGACTTACGCTTTACAAGACCACGTCATGAGCCGCCGCATTCTGATCGTCGATGACGAACAGGGTGTTCGTGGCGCGTTGGGTCAGCTCCTCGAATACGAAGGCTATGAAGTAAAGGCAGTGGCGAGCGCCCCCGAAGGTCTCTCGATCTACGAGAAGTGGCGGCCTCAGCTCGTGTTCATGGACGTGAAGATGGCAGGAATGGACGGACTCGAAGCGCTGAGGCGACTGCGACAGTCAGATCCCAATGCCACCGTCGTGATGATAAGCGGGCACGCCACCATCCAGACCGCGGTCGAGGCGACCCAGCTCGGAGCCTACGATATTCTGGAAAAGCCGCTGGATACCGATCGCATTCTGGTGCTACTGCGCAATGCACTACAGCACCTGACGCTACAAGAAGAAAACGCTCAGCTCAAAGCGTCGATTGCATCGCGCTACGAGATCGTAGGAGAGTCGTTTGCAATCCGTTCTCTAATGGACAAGATCGAGCGCGTCGCAACCACTCCGGCGAGGGTGCTCATTACCGGAGAGAATGGCACCGGCAAGGAACTTGTAGCACGGGCAATACACCGGCTCTCACCCCGTGCTCCCAAGCCCTTTATCGAAGTGAATTGCGCTGCAATTCCCTCTGAGCTCATCGAAAGTGAGCTCTTTGGCCATATGAAGGGATCGTTCACCGGCGCGGTCGCCGACAGAGCGGGCAAGTTTGAACAGGCCGACAAGGGTACCCTCTTTCTGGACGAAATCGGCGATATGAGCCTCGCGGCACAGGCAAAGGTGCTGCGTGTGCTCCAGGACGGCGAAGTCACGCGCATCGGAGGAAGCAAGCGGGTTCAGGTAGACGTTCGCGTGCTCGCAGCTACCAACAAGAATCTCGAAGAAGAAATCGCCAACGGGCGCTTTAGAGAGGATCTTTACTACAGGCTCAACGTGGTTCCGCTCCACGTTCCTCCCTTGAGGGAACGCCGCGACGACATTTCACTCCTGGCGCAGCACTTTGTTATGCAACTGGCCGAGCGCGACGGAGCACCTGCACGTAGCCTGGATCAGGGGGCTCTGGACGCGCTCACGCAAATGGAGTGGCAGGGCAACGTGCGTGAGCTCCGCAATACGATCGAGAGATTGCTCATTCTGTCTCCGGGCAATCGAATAACCGCAACAGACGTGGGAAGGCTTTCAGGTGCCAGACCGGCCGACGGATCGCCGCTCGGCGCTCTGCTCGACCTCAAGACCTTTGAAGACTTCAAGGATGCCGCCGAGCGTGCATACCTGTTGCACAAGTTGCGCGAATTTGGCTGGAACGTGTCTGAAACGGCGCGCGCTATTGAGATGCCGCGATCAAACCTGTACAAGAAAATCGAGCGCTACGGACTGGAGAGAGAATCGTGAGTCGCGATTGGGACGCCGAGATGAAGAAGATCGACAAGCAGCTGGAGTCGGTCTCTGACGAGGCATTGCTTCCCGCCAAGACGGCAGCCACACCTGCAGCTCGTGTAGCTGCTGAGACCAAGCAAGCCTCCACGTCAACACTGGGCGTAATGGTGCGCCTCTTTCTCGCCGCCGCACTCGGCATTGGCATGATTTTCTGGCCCTATCCGGTGCGCTGTGGGATAGGTCTCTTTGGTTATCTTGCAGCGACCGGTCTGGTAGCTGGTGCCGGCATCTGGACGGCGGTCTGGACGTGGCGGCATCGAAGCTCGCGCGGCCACATACTTTCGCTTCTCATCCTCCTCTGGGGTGCATTGCTCGGTGCGCGCGAGATCCTTCCGCGAATCGGGTACGCGACTCCAACAGAAGCGCATCCTGCCATCTGGCTCTGCCGCTGAGCGTCAATGGCGGGAGCAACCGCTAGACTCAGGTGAGGAGAGGGTGTCGCTCGTTAGTCAGTTCTTAATTCTCTGCACATAACTGCGAGGTAATAGTCTCGTGTTCAAGAATTTCATAAACGGACAGTGGGTGGAGCCCACGACTGGCGAATATTTTGAAAACCGCAATCCGGCCGACACCGACGACCTGATAGGGATGTTTCCGCGCTCGGGGAGTGAGGACGTGGATCGGGCGGTAGCATCAGCAGCGCGTGGCTTTGAGATGTGGCGTCAGACTCCGGCTCCTCTGCGCGGAGACATTTTGCGCCGTGTGGGCGACATTCTGGTGAGCAGGAAAGAAGAGATTGCCAGTCTGATGACAAGGGAAATGGGCAAGCCTCTGGCTGAAACAAGAGGCGACGTGCAGGAAGGAATCGACACTGCCTACTACGCCGCGGTAGAGGGCCGGCGGCTCTTTGGGCACACCGTGCCGAGTGAATTGCGTCGCAAGTGGGCCATGAGCTACAGGCGTCCAATTGGCGTCTGCGGGATCATAACGCCCTTCAACTTTCCGCTGGCGATCCCCACGTGGAAGATGTTCCCGGCGCTGGTTTGCGGTAACGCGTGCGTCTTTAAGCCGGCCGAAGACGTGCCGCATACGGGCCATGTTCTCGTGGAGATAATGCTCGAAGCGGGGCTCCCTCCCGAGGTGATTCAGCTGGTCCACGGATTTGGCGAATCGGTTGGGGCCGCGATGGTCAATCATCCCGGAATTCCTGTGATCTCCTTCACAGGTTCTACCGAGACCGGTCGGATTGTTGGCGAGACCTGTGGTCGCCTGCACAAGCGTCTCTCGCTGGAAATGGGCGGCAAGAACGCGCAGATAGTGCTCGATGACGCCAACCTGGAACTGGCGCTCGACGGCGTTCTCTGGGGAGCGTTTGGCACGACTGGCCAACGATGCACAGCAACCAGCCGACTCATTCTGCAGCAAGGGATTCACGACGAGTTTGTAAAGGCTCTCGCCGAGCGAGTGGGCAAACTAAAGATGGGTGACGGGCGTAAAAGCGGCACTGACGTGGGTCCGTTGATTCATGACGACGCGCGTCTCAAAGTGGAGCGCTATGTAGGCGTTGGGCAGGGTGAGGGAGCTCAGATGGTGCAGGGAGGTTCGAGGCTCACAGGAGGCGAACTCGCGCGCGGGTACTTTTTTGAGCCCACGATCTTCACAGGTGTTCTGCCCGGTTCAAGGCTGGAGCAGGAAGAGATTTTTGGTCCTGTACTTTCGGTGATCAAGGTGGCAAATGCAGACGACGCGTTTGCCGTGAACAACGATGTCAGGTACGGTCTGTCGTCGTCACTCTACACACAAAGCGTAGAAATCGCTTTTCGTGGAATGTCGGAACTCGATAACGGGATCACGTACATCAACGCGCCGACAATAGGCGCAGAAGCCCATCTCCCCTTTGGAGGTGTCAAACAGACGGGTAATGGGCATCGTGAGGGTGGATGGGAGGTCTACGAGTTCTATTCTGAGACCAAGGTGTGCTACGTAGACTATTCCGGGAGTCTTCAGCGAGCCCAGATCGACACTTATGCGGGGTAGAGCGAGGGTGACGGCACGACAGGTGCAGTGAGGTGTCGAGGGACGTTGTGGGTGACCCTTTGGAATCGTCGTGGGTAGGAGTGGCATCCCCTTCCTTCTGGCTGGATTGCTCGATTGATTTCTGAGAGAATGTTGTCTCCTGTGGAACACGAGGAACTTGTTCGGCGCGTCGAGCGTCTCGTTCGGCGTCGCGGAGTAAAACGCTCGGAGGTAGTTGCTGTGGTAGATCGCGTTGCTCACAGGTTGGCAGCAGTTAGTTCGCAGGGAGATACGGCAACGCAGACGGTACTTGTAATGGCAGAGAGCATGCCGGATCTGGCCTCCCGCCTGAGAGGGGCATTGGGAAAGCACGTTGATCTTGCTGGTGCTTCTGTGGCCACGGAGGGACGCCACACAGTACTCGCCGCACGCGTGCGGTCGAGCAACGTGCGAGAGGTCACACTAGCGGCGGGAAGTATCGGGGCGCGCTGCCAGGTAACCGATGGCCACCAATGAGCGATTCTATACGAGCTTCGGGCTTTACGAGTGAGACAACCGCGCCGGAACATCGCGTGGTCAGCGAGGATCAGCGCGCCGAAGCCCTGGCGCGCGTCAATGCCCCTCGCTTTCGTCCCCTCGCGCTCCTTTGGGAATGGGCTCGCTCACTCGTTATTGCGCTGGTGCTCTTTTTCTTCCTCCACGTGTTTGTGATGGAGGCGTTCAAGATTCCCAGTGGCAGTATGGAGGGTACGCTCCAAGTAGGAGACTTTCTCCTCGTAAACAAAGTGCTCTACGGCGCCGAGGTACCCTTTACACACGCACGACTCCCGGCAATAAGATCGCCGGAGCGAGGCGATGTGATAGTGTTCAAATGGCCGCAGGATCACACCAAGAACTTTGTAAAGCGCCTCGTCGGGCTCCCGGGAGACACGCTCTCGATGGTCGAAGGTCGATTGCTGCGCAATGGGATACTGGTCAAAGAAGACTACGTTAAGCATACCGAACCGGGGGTCGACCCCACGGCCGAAGACTTCCGCTGGCAGCGAAAACATCTGGTCAAGACAGCCGAAGCATCTATCTCGTACCATCCTTCGCGGAACAACTGGGGGCCGATTGTCGTGCCCGACAGCCACTACTTTATGCTTGGCGACAACCGTGATAATTCGCTCGACAGCAGGTACTGGGGATTCGTCGCGGACTCCCTCGTGCGAGGCCAGCCGTTTATCGTGTACTACAGCTACGCTCCTGATTCCATGAGCTCAGTTTCCTGGCTCACTAGAATTCGGTGGAAGCGACTGGGCGATCGAATCAACTGAAGCAACCTGTGTCTGAGCCGCATATCCCTTCAACCGAAGAAAAGGCCGAGAGCACTCCGGCGCCTCCCGCAAAAAAACGGGTGGCTGCGCGCAGCGGTGTCAAACGATCGGCTTTCGACGAAGGGTCACTGGATCAGTACCTTCGCGACATCAGCGCCTACCCGCTCATCACACGCGAAGAAGAAGTGGAACTCGCTGGTTGCATTCGCACCGGAGATCAGGAAGCTCTCGACAAGCTCGTCCGTTCCAACCTTCGATTTGTGGTCTCGGTTGCCAAAAAGTATCAGAACCAGGGGGTGTCGCTATCGGATCTGATCAACGAAGGAAACCTTGGGCTCATTCGTGCGGCCCATAAGTTCGACGAGACAAAGGGCATCAAATTCATCTCGTACGCGGTGTGGTGGATCCGCCAGGCTATTCTGCAGGCCCTGGCCGAACAGTCGCGCATAGTTCGTGTACCGCTCAATCGCGCCGGTACGCTGCACAGAATAGGCAAGCGCGCTAACGTCCTGCTGCAGGAACTGGGACGGGAGGCCACCCACGCTGAAATTGCCGACGGCATGGACATTTCCGAAGAGGAAGTGGCCAAGACCATGTCGATTTCGCAGGCGCATCTCTCCCTCGATGCTCCTCTGACGCCGGGAGAGGACAACAAACTCCTCGACTACCTCCCCGACAATCTCAATCCCACTCCAGACGAGCAGACATTCGAAAAGGCCCTCACCGAGTCCATCGAAGAAGCTTTGGGGAGCCTCAAGGAGCGCGAAGCAAAGATCCTCAGGCTCTACTTTGGACTGGAAGGCGAAGAGCCCATGACGCTGGAGCAGATCGGAGCCCTTTTGGGAATAACGCGCGAGCGAGTGAGACAGATCAAAGAAAAAGCCCTCTCGCGCCTGAGACACGTCAGTCGTGCCCGTGCGCTGGAGTCATTCCTGGGATAGGACGACGCCGATTTGCTGGAGCCCACAAAACCCGGCGAAGAGTTCGACCCTAACAACGAACTGGATCTGGCGTGGCCCGGACCGAAGCGGATACTGAGGCTCACCGGCCGCGTAGCGCTGCTGAGGTGTCCGTACTGCGGAAAAGGACCCGTGCTCAAGCACTGGCTCCAGATGCGCGAAAAATGCGGCAACTGCGGCCGCAAGCTCGAGCGTGGTGAAAAGGACTACTTCATCGGCTCCATGATGTTCAACATGATCCTTTCCGAAGGGCTCTTTATCGCAGTGCTCGTGACGACCCTGCTGCTGCTGCCCCCTCCGGTTCCGTGGGATGGCCTGGAAACGTGGATACCGATCGGGATGATCGCCGCTCCGTTCATCATGTTCCCCTTTTCCAAGCTCGCCTGGCTCGCCTTTGACCTGATTTTCCGCCCCGACGCGCGACGAAGCGCTGGGAGCTGAACAGCGCGGTGCCACACGAGGTCATCGCCAGCTAGTTTGCAAGCGTCAGCGACCCCTCAACTCACGAGCACCGCAGGCTTTCATGGCGCAGTTGAATTCTTTTGACGTGACGACCGGAGTGGACCTGCAGGAGGTCGACAACGCCGTCAATCAGACGCAAAAAGAGGTAGCGCAGCGGTACGACTTTAAAGGTTCCAAGGCCAGCATCGAGTTCTCGCGCGGCGACGGCAAACTCGTCCTTGTCGCCGACGACGATTTCAGGATGCGAGCGCTGTTCGACATCCTGCAATCCAAGCTGATCAAGCGCGGGGTGCCGGTAAAGAATCTCGACATCGGCGATACCAAACCGGCCGGAGGCGACACGGTTCGAAAGGAGGTCGGGCTCCGCATGGCTCTCGACTCGGACACGTCCCGCAAGATCGCAGCCGCCATCAAGGAAGCCAAACTTAAGAAAGTTCAAGCAGCGATCCAGGGAGACCAGGTGCGCGTCAGCTCACCTTCAAGAGATGAATTGCAGCAGGCGATTGCGCTCCTTAAAAGCAAGGACTTTGGCGTAGAACTCACCTTCGGCAATTATCGCTGAACCATGCCGTCTCTACCGTTCGCGCCTCGTCGCGTCGTGATAGGTACCGATGCGCACGCAGAAATTGCGCGCTACATAGCCGCGCGACGTCCGGACCTGGAACTCCGCTCCGCGCCGCTGCCACAGGTTAGCGCAGCCGACCTGGAATGGGCGCAGGTCTTTGTGGGCTTTCGTAAGCCGCCCGTCGCCACTCTTGGTAGAGTAGAGTGGGTGCACTGTACTGGTGCTGGGGTGGACGCGTGGCTCTACCCTCAGGAGATCGACAGGTCGATTCTCATTACGCGCACGCCGGAGTCTTTCGGACCGGCCATTGCCGAATGGGTCATTTCGAGAGTCCTTGCCTTTTCGCAGGACATTCCGCAACTGGCCGAGGCGCAGCGAAAGCGCCAGTGGTCCCCGCGCGAAACAAAGCGGCTGGCAGGCACCAAAGCGCTGATAGTCGGATTTGGCGACATTGGCCGTTCGATCGCGCACTTCCTCCAGGCCTTTGACGTCGAGGTGAGCGCCGTCACTCGGTCCGGACAGACCGATTCCCCGGTTCTGCGCGAAGTTCACGCGATTGGAGCGCTCGGCGATCTCGTTGACAACGTCCAGTGGCTGATCGTGACCCTTCCGCTGACCAAAGAGACAAACCATCTCATCGACCGCTCTATCTTGTCGCGCTGCCAGGGTGCAGTGCTCATCAACACTGGGCGCGGACCGGTGGTCCAGGAGGCAGCACTCCCGGAGGCTCTGGCAAAGGGTTGGTTGTCAGGTGCGGCGCTCGACGTCTTTGAAGAGGAGCCGCTGCCGGCGGACTCGCCGTTGTGGAATGACGCGCGTGTCATGATTTCACCGCACATGTCGGGGAAGACCACGGTAGAGGGCGCAGCCGGCGGATTTCTGGAGTGTCTCGAATCGTTGGAACGCGGCATCCTTCCGCGCTGGGCCATAAACCGCGAACGCGGTTACTGATGTCTTTCAAGTACCTGAGCGCAGAACTGCAATGAAGTTCCACGTCGTAACCTTGGGCTGCGACAAGAACACCGTGGATAGCGAGCGCTATGTTGCGGACCTTGTAGCGCACGGTGCCACCGCGGTAGCCGACAGTAGTGAGGCAGAACTCATTGTCGTCAACACCTGCGGCTTTATCGACGCGGCAAAACGCGAATCGATCGAAGCTATCCTCGAAGCGGCGCGCCTCAAAGACGACGGCACCTGCCGCATGGTGGCGGCTGTAGGCTGCATGGTTCAGCGTCATAAAGACGAGTTGCGAGACTCGCTCCCTGAAGTAGACCTCTTTCTAGGCACTTCGGAGAGCGACCAGCTGGTCTCCGAAGTGGAGGCTCGTGGCCTTCTGGCCGATGCTCCGCTGATCCGGCACCCGGGAATAAGGCTTTACACCGGGGCGATGCCACACATCAGGTACCTCAAGATCTCGGAAGGATGCGACCACGGTTGCGCATTTTGCGCAATACCACTTATGCGCGGCCGTCATCGCTCCTTTTCGAGCAACGATCTGGTGCGTGAAGCCCAATTGCTCGAGCTGCAGGGGGCTCGCGAGGTGAACCTCGTAGCACAGGATCTGGCGCACTATGGACGTGACCTTCGCAATGGTGCCGCGCTGCCATCTCTTCTCAGGGAACTTGTAGCGGAGACCTCGATTCCGTGGTTCCGGCTGCTCTACATCTACAGTGCAGGGTTGAACGAAGAAATGCTGGCGCTGCTGGCGGCGGAGCCCCGCATTCTTCCATATCTCGATATTCCCATGCAGCACGCCGCCGACACGGTTCTGGCAAGAATGCGCAGGCCCGAGAGAAAGGAGAAGCAGCGCGCCAAGTTGAGACGCATACGGGAGTTGGTCCCAGACGTGGCCATCAGAACAACCGTAATTGTTGGATTCCCGGGCGAGACCGAAGATGAGTTTGAAGAGTTGCTCGGCTTTCTCGAAGAAGTGCAACTCGAGCGCGTGGGAGTCTTTACCTACTCGGCGCAGGAGGGGACTCGCGCCGCGGAGCTGCCTGACGACGTGCCCGAGGAGGTAAAGCGCGAACGAGCGGAGCGCGTCCAGAGCGTGCAGAGAGTGATCACACTCGATCGCTACGAACGATTTGTGGGCGCGAGTGTTCCTGCGATGATCGACGAGGCGGCGATTGGTGAGCGGCCGGCGCGTGGGCGCCTCTATGCTCAGGCCGACGACGTGGACGGAATAGCATGGATCCACTCCGACGCTTCGCCCGGTTCGGTGGTCAGGGCGCGAGTCGAAGCAGTGGTGGACGACTACGATTTTTCGGCTGTGGCGACGGATGTAGTGGTGAGTGGTTCTTCCGCTACGACCAGGCGCAGGCGCGAGCTTCCTATGGCTTCGATGATGCATGGCACCAGCTTTGGAAAGGCGTGATGACAATGCGGCAAGTCAGCGTTAGATTGCCCGAACCGGGTTACACGGTCACGACAGGCTTGGGGAGAGCAAGATGAACAAACGGTGGCGCGGAATCGTTATGGTTGGGCGACGATGAGCAATCCTGCCAGAATTGCGGTGGTCGGTACGGGGGCCATAGCTCAGCTGGCGCACCTGCCTGTTCTCACCAAGCTGAAAGGGGCGGCGCACGTGGCTGCTCTGGTGGATAGCGATGGCGCCAAGGCGCGCGCACTGGCTGACCGCTTTGGCGTGCCCGACGTCTTTACCGATATCGACGACCTCCTGGAGTACGGAGGAATCGAAGCTGCGGTAGTTGCGACGCCCAACCATCTTCACGAACCACACGTGCTGGCGCTCATTGCTGCTGGCATAGATGTGTTCTGTGAGCGCCCGCTATCTCTCTCAGCACGTGGGGTCGAGCGGATACTTCTGGCCTCGACGCGCGCCAAACGCAAGATATTCGTAGCCAACAATCATCGCTTTCGCAGCGATGTGCAGGCGCTAGTGACTTTCCTTCGCGGAGGAGAGCTGGGCAAGCTTACTGGTATTCGCGCGGGTTCGTATCACCCTCGTGGCAAGGTGGGAGGCTGGAGACTCAGACGCCAGGAATCCGGTGGGGGAGTACTGTTCGAACACGGCTTTCCGCTGCTTGACCTTGCACTCTGGATTGCTGACTTTCCCGATCCACAGCGCGTGTGGGCTTCGATGCACCGCGCGCGTGGGGCAAACTCTGTAGAGGAGCTGGCTCTGCTGGTGGTCGAGTGCGCTGGAGGCTTGTCGATGACCTTTGATCTGTCGTGGTCATATGTAGGCGAGGAGGAACGCTGGTGGTTTGAGACCGCCAACATGCGCGGGAGCGCACGCCTCGCACCGCTACGCGTGGTAAAAGAGCTGAATGGGTCGCCCGTCAATGTATCTCCCACCGGGGCCGCCGCGCGCGAGAGTGTCTTTGTGCACTCGTATCGTGCCGAGCTGACACATTTTCTCTCGACGCTACGTGAGGAGGTAGAGTACGAACCACCTACCGATCAGGTTATCGTGCATCGAGTGCTCGAGGCAGCCTACAAGTCGGCGGACGACGGCAAGGAGGTTCGCTTTTGACCGGCCCACGATCTGGATGCACCAGGCTTGGCAGAAGTCTCCTGATTGCGGTGCTCGTGGCTTCGGGCATCTGTCCTTTAGTGGCCGGAGCCCAGGAGTCGAATAACACAGTTCGTGACGGCGAACAGCTCGAGATCTATGTCATGACTATGGGTCCGGGTGATCAGGTCTGGTCGCGTTTTGGGCATAACGCAATTGGCATCCGCGACCTTAGTGCGGGGACCGATATAGTCTACAACTGGGGAACGTTCGACTTTGCGCAGCAGAATTTTCTCCTTCGTTTTATTCAGGGAAAGATGCTCTACTGGGTTGCCGAAGGCGACGCGAGAATGACGGAACTTGCCTACGCCAGAGACAACCGGCGCACAGAAATCCAGGAGCTGCGGCTCAGCCCCGAACAGCGCGTTGCGGTCCGCGATTTCATTGCGGTAAACATGCGAGAAGAGAATCGCTTCTATCGCTACGACTATTTTGTAGACAACTGCTCGACGCGGCTGAGAGATGTGCTCGACCATGCCCTGGGCGGGGCACTGTCACGACAGTTCGCGGATGTCCCTTCGGGGATGACATTCAGGAGCGAAGCGCGGCGGCTTATGGAGCCAGACCCATGGACCTACACAGGGATAGACGCCGGCCTGGGGTCGCCATCTGATCGGGAAATGACCCGTTGGGAGTCGATGTTCATCCCTATGAGACTGCGGGACATGCTGCGCGAGGTCCGAGTGGCAGACGACTCGGGTGCCATGGTATCGCTCGTCTCTTCAGAACGAGTTGTCGTTGACGCCTCACGCGAGCCAGAACTCGCCGAACCCGCAGATCACACCTTCCGCTACCTCACCATCGGAGGAGTGGCGGCGCTCGTAATAATCCTTGCTGGAGTGGCAGGGGGCCCGGGGACCACGATAGCCAGGTTCGTGGGCATACTCTGGTGCATCGTTGCAGGAGTGCTGGGGCTAGTCCTGATTGCTCTCTGGACCGTTACGGACCACACGTGGGCTTACAGAAATGCAAACCTGCTCTTCTTCCACCCGCTCTGGTTTGTTGTAATCCCGCTTGTAAAGCGGTCAAAAGACGCACTGAGCCCTCTGGGTACGATCGTCCTGGTCACCTGTCTGGTCCTGGCGGCGATCGGCCTGGCAATAGCAGCGCTGGGCCGTCCTCAAGACATTGGCCAGATGGCAGCGCTTTCGCTCCCGATAATTGCAGCCGTCACCGCGTTTGTCGCTGCCGGAAAGCCCGCGCCGGCCATGTACCCAAGCGCAATCAAACGTTAGAGTTCGATCTCGAGCCCTTCTGCGGCTCCGACGATTCTAACGCTGCCATTGCGCTCCTGTACCATCTGTTCGCAGAGGAGCAGTTGCGAATCGAGGCTGCTGTCGGTGCGTTCGGGGTCGTGGTGGAAGACCACCAGGGTTTCGACTTCGGCCGCAATCGCAAAATCCACCGCGTCACGGTAGGACGAATGTCCCCAGCCGCGGTGGTCCATGTACTCAGCACCTGTATACATCGCGTCGTGGATCAGGACCTTTGCTCCACGTGCGAATTCCACGAGTGCATCCCGCGTCGAGGCAGAGTCCGCCAGGTCGCCGTCTCGATCGAGTTCATTGTCGGGTATAAAGACTAACGATCGGTTGCTTCCAGACGACGGCGTCACGCGGAAGCCCAGAGCCCCACCCGGATGCCGCACATTTATGGCGCTGACTTCGTAGCCTCGTCCTCGGTGACCATCGCCTGCCAGTTCCGCAAACTCCATCCGTGCCAGAAGCTGGTCAAAGGCCACGGGAAAGACTACCGGGCTCATCTGTTGCCTCAGCACAACTTCGAGGCTCCGTTCGAGCGACGACGATCCAAAGAGCCGAAAGTGGTTTCCCGCCTGGAAGGCTGGAGTGAAAAACGGGAGCCCCTGTATGTGATCCCAGTGCGCGTGACTGAAGAACACGTCTCCGGTTATAGGCGCGCCGTCTGCCCGCGAAACCAGGCTGCGGCCAAGCTCACGAATGCCTGTGCCCGCGTCAAAAATGACGAGCTGGTTGTCGTCAGTCCGAACCTCGACGCAGGTGGTGTTACCGCCAAATCGCGCGGTCGACGGTCCAGGTGTTGGACACGAGCCACGCGTACCCCAGAAACGAACGCGCATGAACAACGATAGAAAGAGGAGGCGCCGAAAACAAAAACAAAACCGCCCGCTGGTGAAGGCGGGCGGCTGTTTTTCTTGAACTACATGCGCGCCTGCGCCATCTGCTTCAATGCGGCGCGGTTGGCTACCGAAATGCGCCGCCTTTCCACGCGAATCAACCCCTGAATCTGGAAGTCACGGATCGTACGCGACACCGTCTCTCGGCTCGCACCGATCATGTGGGCGATTGTCTGGTGCGTGAGGGGCTTTTCGATGGCTTCGCTACCGCTCTCTTCAGCAAAGTCCAGCAGGAGTCGGGCGATGCGTCCCGGCACGTCGAGAAGCGCCAGGCCATGAATCTTGGCGTCGGCCCGTCGCAGTCGGCGAGCGAGCTCTACAAGAAGCGACCAGGCGACCGCCGGATTGGCTTCGACGCGGCGTCTGAAGTCGTCGCGCCTGAGCACGAGGAGGTTGGTTTCCTCCATGGCGATGACGTGTGCCGAGCGAGGCATGTCGTCGATCAGCGAGAGCTCACCAAAGTGTTCACCAACGCCGAGGACGCCGAGGATCACCTCGCGTCCATCTTCACCGATGAGAACGACTTTGACGCGTCCATCGCGAACGATGAAAAGGGAATCGCCCGGATCGTCTTCAAAGACGATGACGCTACCCTTTGGGTAGTTCTTTTCGCGCGTGAGTTCGCCAAAGCGTTGCAGCTCCGCCTCGTCGAGCTTGGAGAACAATGGGATTGAGCGCAGAAACGCGGCGTTGTCCATGCGAACGGGCCTTTCGAGCAGGGATGTGGACATCTTAATGCGGATTGGAAGGCGTGGCGCGGGCACAGTACTGCTGCGCTCACTGATACCTGGATGACGCCTGCGCGTGCCCGCGGTCACACGAGAAATGACGCTAAAAAGGGGCGTTACGACAATGGCCGCAGACGAACACGGGCGTACGGAGGAATGGCTGAGAACATCGCAGGGTGGTCACAGTGGGTCGGTGCCACAGGTCACACGGGGCGTGCCGAGTGAGGGACGGTGGCTGCGTGAGCGCAAGGGTCCCCAACCCCTTGTCACACTTGATCTTCGGACCAAAGAAGCACTAGATTTCATAGTTCGGCCCGAATTGATGACTGTAACAAGAGTACCCCTGTGAAACCCGACATACATCCTGAGTACGCAACGGCAACCGTTTCGTGTGCCTGCGGCAACACCTGGCAGACGCGCTCCACCGTGTCCGAGCTGCGACTCGATATCTGCTCCAACTGCCACCCATTCTACACCGGCAAACAGAAGCTGGTTGATACAGCCGGCCGGGTGGAGCGTTTCCGTCAGAAATATAAGAGCGGGAAAGCGAACTGAGCCTCCGCGACCGACTCAAGGAGGCGGTCAAGCGGGCAGGGCAGATCGAGCAGGAGCTTGTTGACCCCGCAACCGCAAAAGACGCCAGACGTCTGGCATCGTTAGGTCGCGAGCACCAGCGGCTCGAGAGTGTGGTTGCCTTTGCGCGCCGCCTCGACAAATGTGAAGACGAGCTCGCGCAGGCGCGCGAGCTCGTCGACATTGATGACCCCGACCTGGCGGAGGAAGCGCAGGCCGAAGTAGAGCGTCTTGAGCAGGAGATCGCCGAGCTCGAGGTGACGCTCCGCCCGCTTCTTGTGCCACACGATCCGCTCG
>CAZYTS010000002.1:25206-63863 GCA_964649855.1 uncultured Gemmatimonadaceae bacterium | reverse complement strand
GGATTGAATGCGGGAACTGAGCCGGCCTTCTCGAACTCTGCACCCTTGTGAACCAGGAGCGTGGCATCGCCTCCGTCGTCGAGAAGCATGTTGGGTCCACCGCCGTCAGGCCACATGAGCGCCTGCTCGGTGCACCACCAATACTCTTCGAGTGTCTCACCCTTCCAGGCAAAGACAGGCACACCCTTGGGGTTTTCAACCGTGCCGAGGGGGCCTACGACTACGCCAGCTGCAGCGTGATCCTGAGTGGAGAAGATGTTGCAGGAAACCCAGCGCACGTCAGCTCCAAGCTCGACCAGCGTCTCTATGAGCACCGCTGTCTGGATCGTCATGTGCAATGAGCCCATAATGCGGGCACCAGCAAGCGGCCTTTTGCCTTTGTACTCGGAGCGCAGCGCCATCAACCCCGGCATTTCCACTTCCGCGAGCCGGATCTCCTTGCGTCCCCACTCTGCCAGAGAAAGATCTCTCACCTTGAACGCCGGCCGATCGAGCGGAGTCTGATTGCCCGTCGCCGGGCGAAGTGTCGTAGTCATTCTACAGTTTGTTTGGAAAGTTTGAGCCTTGGCACTTCATGTCGATTCTTCAGGATCACGAAGTTCTTCGCGGTATCCCGTGGCACTGAAAAGAGCAGGTCCCGATGCTTCGGTGTCTGGAGGCAAGGCAAGCGTTCGAACACCTGTGAATCCGGCCTCTTCCATCCAGGACGCGACTCGAGACTCCTCAAAGCCCAACCACACATGCCCCATCGCGTCAACCAAATCCTCCCTGTCGTGCGGAAGCATGTCGATCACCACGAGCCGGCCACCCGGCTTCAATGTACGATAAGCCTCGCGAATCACCTGACCAGGATCTGAAACGTAGTGCAGAACAAGGGAAACGAGGGCAACATCTACTGCTTCGTCAGCCACTGGCAACTGCTCCAGATCACCTTGGCGCACTTCGATGTTAGGCTGAACTGAGAGCCTCGTGCTTGCAGCCTCAACCATTTCCTGTGACTCGTCCACTGCAATCACACCGGCTACATGTGGCGCCAGTAGCTCGGCAAAATGGCCGGAACCGCAGCCATAGTCGCCGACTACAGATCTGCGGTCGAGCATGGCAAGAGCCAGCTGTACATCCAGTCCCGGTCCGAAAAGACTGCGCCTTACCTCATCCCACCGTCCCGCCACGCTCGAAAAGAACTCCCTGGACCTCCGCTTACGGTCCCCCAGCACGGCCGCGGCCCGCAATGCGTCCTGCCGCCCCGTGGCTGACTGCTGTAACTCGTCCCTCACCACCTCCCATAGCCTCAACGACCATTCGTCGGGGGACTCGGCCATCATATAGTAGCGAGCTGTGCCGTCGGCGCGTTGTCTCAGCCACCCATCGTCGTGGAGCACCTTGAGGTGCCGCGATACTGTCGATTGCGGAAGTTGAAGAATGACACAAAGTTCGCTCACTGATAGCTCCGTTTGTTCCAGGAGCAACAGCAAGCGAGCACGAGTGGAGTCGGCCAGTGTGCTGAGATGCGCAGTCGCGGTGGAAGTCATTCTATCCGTATATGCGGATGAAAGGATAGATCATTATCTGCGCCGTGTCAACTCCCGTCGCCAGACTGGATGCCGGCGTTTCACCCCGCCGCTCTGGCACCCTGAACCCAGTGGACCAACCTTATGGGCCGCTCGAATCGTCTGATCCAGCGAGCCATGGACTTTTCGAACCCGCCCTGGCCCTCGTAGCCTCTGAATCCAGCGAGCTGAGTGTCTAGTAGTAGAGAGAAGCTGTGACCGACCTGATCTCCCACCTGCAGGCTCATTTTGGAGCCGATATGGTCATCGAGCGCGAGCTTGGTGGCGGCGGTATGTCACGCGTGGTACTGGCGCGCGACACTCGGCTCGATCGCAGGGTGGTGATAAAAATCCTGCCACCGAGTGTCACAGCGAGCATTTCGGCAGAACGCTTCGAAAGGGAGATAATGCTCTCTGCTGCGCTGCAGCATCCGAACATTGTTCCTGTGCTGAGTTCGGGAAAGGTCGATGGGCTGCCCTACTTCCTGATGCCGTTCATCGACGGAGAATCATTGCGTGCGCGCATGATCAGAGGCCCGCTTTCGGCGCGCGAGACAGTCAGCATCCTCAAGGACGTAGCGCGAGCTCTTGCCTTTGCCCATGGCAGGGGAATTATCCATCGCGACATAAAGCCAGACAATGTGTTGCTGACTACGGGCGGTGCCGCCGTAGTTACTGACTTTGGCGTCGCAAAGGCCATTTCTGCATCGCTGCAGGCGGGCTTTACCAGCGGCGGTGGTTTTAAGAGCATGACTGGGATTGGTATGTCGCCTGGTACTCCTGCCTATATGGCGCCAGAGCAGGCAGCGGCCGATCCAAGTACGGACCACAGGGCAGACCTCTATGCACTCGGCATTTTGGGTTACGAAATGCTCGCAGGTGCGCCTCCGTTTCACGGTCGTTCCGCGCAGGCGTTGCTTGCTGCGCAGATGTCAGAGCGGCCCGCTCCTGTAGCTGCTCGACGCTATGACGTGCCCAAGCCGTTGAGCGATCTTATAATGCAGTGCCTCGAAAAGGAGCCAGCAAAGAGGCCGGAGTCGGCGGCCTGGTTGCTGCGTTCGCTGGAAGATCCGAGCGTAATCAGCGGCGTGTTTGCCGTTCCCGAGTCGTCCTCATTGAAAGCCTGGCGCAATACAGGCATTGCGGTGTTAGTACTCGCGATAGGGGGAGTAGTCGCATTCTGGACGGCAAAGCGAAGCGAGGCCGACACACCGGCGCCCGCAGCCACAGTAGCAGCCGCTACGGCCTCCAACCTTTCCCTTGCGGTGATCCCCCTCCGGCCGGTAGGCAATGACCAGCAGACGCGGAACATCGCCGAAGGCCTGACGTCGGAAGTGTTGAGTGCGGTGGCTGGCACAGGGGTAATGCGGGTTGCGTCTCTCGCGGCGGCCCGCGCCGCCAACGACAGCGCTGCTTCGCTGATTGAAATGGGCAGGGCGCTCAACGTGACTCATGTGCTCGAAGGTACCATTCAGCGTGAGCGCCAGCGTCTCCGGGCAGTTCTCAGAATGGTGCGCGTGGCCAACGATTCCACCGTCTGGACCCAATCGTTCAACGGCACGGCGGACAGCTCGCTAGCGCTTCAGGAAATAGTAGCCCGGGCCGTGTCAACTGCGGCCGCTACTGTTCGCAATTAGCGATCGATTGCGTTCTTGTTTTTACTCCGTGCTTTGGACGCCCATTCCTTTTCTCCAAAGCCCGTTGGCATCCCCGATTCTATCTGCGGCGGTTCAGCTTCTTCTGGCGCGAGCGGGCGACGGGGCCGCAGCGCTAGCCAAACTCCGGTAAGGAGCAGTGGTGGTACGGTGATCCACGCTGCGATCTCCAACAACGTGGCACTGGACGAATAGACCGTCTTTCCCGTCTCCGACATAATTACGCTTATGACGCCGTTGGCAAAGCTTGCGCTTATGGTATTGCCAGATGTGCGTGTTATTCTCCACGCCGCCATAACCGCCGGACCAAGCGCTACAGCCAGCAGACCAAGCCAATAAACACCCCAGCTCGCCGCAAGGTGTTTTGCTCGCCATCGACGAATGGAGGCAAAGAGGCCCATCGTCAGCGCGCCTCAGGAAACCGCGCCGTCACGACACCGTTAGAGTCGAGAAATTCCATTCGCGCCGTACCTAACGAGTCCACCAGCAGCCTGAGCCGGATTCGCCCTTCTGGATCAGAAAGGTTTACGACCGCCGAACGCGCGGGATCTCTGCCCACGTACACGCGCTGCGCAAACATCGGTCGGCCGCCCGGTCGCTGCTGAGACCAGGCGCGCAACGCCTCGCCCCTGGCAACACTGTCCGCATGTGCAGCCACGATCGAGTCGCGCTCGGTCACCAATTCGTAAATATCGCGGTCGGTTCTATCAGCAATTGTAAAGCCCATGCGACGTGTGCCGTTGTTGTCTACGTACTGAAAGTAGAGCACCTGATCCTGATTGAACTGGTCAAACGAGAATCCGCTCGAAGCAGTGTAGCGCCCGTCTGCGCTCTTGGACCCCTGGAAGGTGAGCCCTCCGTTCTCTGTGCCTTCATCATTAAAAAAGATTATCCCAGGCCTTGACCCTCCAGGATAGCCAAAAGGCTTTCCCTTGTAGATGGGACCAATGGAACGGGGACGATTTGAAAGCACCATACGGAGCTTGCCGTCGGGTTCCACAATATTGATGCGTTCCACATCGATCTCGGCAAATCGCGCTTTCTGCTGTTTGAACGCCGAGACAGCGAGCACCAACAGCACCGCGCTGGACGCGATGGCATAGAGCTTTAGGAGACGAAGTTCCCTGTAGATACTCTTAGGCATAGTCTGCTCGCCAGATCGAGAGTGGAATTGGAACGCGGTCGAGCCGGGCGGCTCTTCCGTTCGTAACATGCAACCTGGATCGCGAGCTCTGCCAACTTCCCGTTCCAGCTTTACCTCCGCCGGTCGTCCCTCAGGTCGACGGGAACGGCGGTCCTGATCTCCTGGATTTCAGTGAGCGAAGCGAGCCGATTCAGGATTTCCCTGTGTTGAGCATGCCTGCGACAATAGGTCAACTCAAAGGCATCGAGTCCCTGTACCGGGGGTTCAGCTGCAACGGCCCCACCGCGCACGAGATGCTCGTCTGCAATATCCATGATTCGGATCAACGTCTTCCCACCATGAGGCTCATACAGGAGTGTTGCCTTTGTATAGTCGCAGGCGCCCTGGTAGAACCGCTCGACCCGCGACACGCCATTGAGGAGTGAAAGAACGAGAATGGAAAGACCCAGGCCGCCGCCCACGAAGCCCGCCCCAACGACCATTCCAATAGCTGCTGCGACCCATATGGTCGCCGCTGTAGTCATTCCAACTACCCCAAGCGGAGAGCGAAGGATGGCACCAGCACCAAGGAATCCGATGCCCGTTACTACCTGCGCAGCGATACGAGTGGGATCTGCATTTTCACCCCCCGTTACAAGGGAAATCATCGTAAAGACGCAGGCACCGATGCTTACCAGCGCCAGCGTGCGAACTCCCGCCGGCTTTTCCTTCATCTCGCGTTCGACGCCTACCAGCGCTCCAAACAAAGCAGCAGCGAGTGTCAGGACCGGCATTGCAACATGCTCAGGCAGGAAACTAAACCAACTGTGCAGAAGCCAGTTTGTTACTGTCGCACCAGTTTCACCGAAGTCCAAATGACACCTGCCTGTTAGTCAGTTATACCCGCGCGCTTGCGGGCCTTGATCAGGGCGCGGTTGAACTTTTTGATGACTTTGCGATTTGCCGCCTTGAGTCGCGCGCCAACTCCGCCCATCAGTGCAAACCCCGACAACCGAATGACCGGCTGATCTGGATTGGTCGCGCTGGCATCGCCCGAGGAGTCGTCAAACCCTCCCATGATTCCCATGCCGATGGATTCGACGCGAACACCTGAGGGCATGAGAAGATCGACACCTCCCATTATGGCCAGAACCTCGATCTCCGTGACTCCTGGCGCCAGAACTGCATTCCTCAGATCGAGCTCGGCACCACCCATTATAGCTATGACCTTGAGGTGTCGCGGCACGACCCAGCTCCCCTTTCTAACGCTGCCGCCCATGATTGCACCAATAACCCCCCGCGGCGGCACGATCGACAAGTCACCCGTAACAGGAGAATCTTCGGATGAGTATGCTCTGAGCGCGGGCAGGTCTGCAACGAGCGACGCTAGTTCAACATCATCTCTTGCCTTGAAGGCGAGTTCGAGACGGTGCTCGAGCTCGTCCATTGTGAGATCGTCATTGGAGAAATGAATGCCAAGCATCTCCAGGATCTCGTCGCGCGAACGCTCCAGTTGCTGGCGTTCAGTCACCCTGGCCAGACCTTCGGGATTAGTCATGCGTGCATTTCCGCAAGGTTATGCATGAAACCCGTTTTGGGGACGCTGGCCGTATGCCGCATACTTTGCATAGTTTCCAGATGCACAAAGTAGCCGTAGACCTTCAATGAGGGACAAGGGATGAAAAAAGGTCCGCGAAATATTCCGGATTTCTCGAACAAGAAGAAACAGGGATTTCTGCGGGGATCGGAGGGGAAACTCGCACCACAACCCCCCTCTCGCACTCCCGCAGCTGTCGTCAAGCCCAAAGCCACTTCCTCCAAGTCTGGTCGTCGAGGCTCATAAGTCGCAGCGACTCGTAGCAGGGGGTGACACCGAGCGGGCCGTGGAACCGTTGTGTATCCACAGGCCCGCTCCTTCTTAAGTCCACGCTCACCGAAGGCGTCTAATGTTCACATTCGGCCGACAGACAGCACCGCCCCTTGCCAGTGGGAATCTGGCAGATTTCCCAGCCGCCCAGAGCGCGCTTGAGCAACGGGGCCCCTCACTGGTCGCAGCCACCGACCAAGGTCCTAAGCGTTCCCGCATGGCGATCATGGGGATCGCGACCGCGATGAAAGTGCTTGCGGCACTTGGATTTGTAGTAGCAGCAGCCGTGGGCGGGATTGTAGCGAACTACTACGAGTTCTCAACCCGGGAGACCTTTGTTGTGGCAAGCCTCCTCGGGATCTTCGGGGCCTCTTTGGGAGCTATCATCCCACCACTCAGCAAGGCGATCGGCTGGATCCTCCTCGCGGCCGGAGTTGCGATAATCGGAATCGGCTCGCTGCGCCTGCTTGGGCTCCTGGTACCGGAGTTTCTGGAGCAAGTCCTGGGTTAAACCTCATTGCATACCTGAGTTACCGGCAGGACTAACAACGAGGGTTCGCGGGCGTCTCAGTCAGCGTTCGCTTGCGAGCGAGGGACTGGCTCGTACCCTGCCTCTTTGAACCAACTGGAAGGGCATTGCTACGTTCGACGATCACCAGAGCAGGTTCCGCAATCGTTGCGTTTGGCCTCTTTGCCTCCGACACCAAGGCTCAACAAGCTGATACCTTGCCTCGTCCAGCTCTCGTGGCGGTTGAGCGCACGGAGCCTGTACACATAGACGCCAGGCTGGAAGAAGCGGTCTGGAAACTCGCGCAGCCGGCCACGGGATTTATTCAGCGTGAACCAAACCCAGGGCTGCCTGCCTCGCAGAAAACAGAGGTTCGCGTACTGGTTGACGAAGCTGCCATCTACATAGGCGCGCGGCTCTTTGACGCAGAGCCCGATTCAATTGCTGCGCAGTTGGGCCGCCGCGACGACACCGACGTCTATGCAGACTACTTTCACGTAGCAATCGACAGCTATGCGGACCGGCGCACAGCATTTCGCTTTTCCATCACGCCTTCTGGAGTCCAGACCGACGCTTTCCATTTTGCCGACAACAATGATGACAGTAACTGGGATGCGGTTTGGGAAAGTGCCACATCGGTAGACTCAACCGGTTGGACAGCGGAGTTGCGAATCCCGCTCTCGCAGTTGCGCTTTGGGAGTTCTCGCGGCGTTGAACGACGCTGGGGAATTCAGTTTGCGAGAGAAATAGCGCGTCGAGGTGAAGAATCGTATTGGTCGCCTACTCCACCGACTCAATCGGGGATGGTATCACGCTTTGGCGATCTAAGAGGACTCGAGGCAATCGCTCCTCCAGCGCGATTGGAGTTTCTGCCATATGCCTCCACGCAGCTCTCGCGACGGGCGCCTGGCATTGACAACCCGTTGGTCGATGCTACGGAAACCAACATGCGTGTTGGTGCTGATGTCCGCTACGGACTACCAGGCGGATTTACCCTTACTGGAACCATCAACCCGGACTTTGGTCAGGTAGAAGCAGATGCTGCGGTTGTAAATCTCACAGCGTTTGAAACCTTCTTTGACGAGCGTCGACCGTTCTTTCTTGAAGGTGGTGACATCTTCCGCTTTGGATCGGTTGTCACACTTCGCGGTATCGATTCGCCTCAACCCTTCTATTCAAGACGTATAGGACGTCGTCCTCGCCTCTCGGTTGAAGCTGATGACGCAGTCTACACTGAGGAACCCTCACAAACGGACATCCTCGGCGCGGCCAAGATCTCGGGCAAGAGCCAGAGCGGTTGGTCACTGGGCTTGTTGGGCGCTCGCACCAATCGCGAAGAAGCCGTATTTCGTCGAGCGGATGGGACAGATGGCCGAGCCACTGTAGAACCTCAAAGCGACTATTTTGTTGGACGGCTAAGTCGCGATTTCAGGGAAGGGAACACAGTACTGGGGATTGCATCGACCGCAACCAGACGCGCGCGGGGCCCCGAGTTTGATCCCTTCATAGCTCGCAACACTCTGTCTGGTGCGTTTACAGCTGAGCATTCCTGGAATGATCGAGACTGGGTTGTAAGTGGCTACGTCTCCGGCAGTCGTGTTGCCGGTGACAATGAGTATATCCGTGCGCTTCAGCGCTCGAATACTCATCTGCTGCAGCGACCGGATCGAAACGACCGGCACGTCAACGATCAGCTCGACCGATTGCAGGGTCACCACTTTGCGGCGTCCATGGCGAAGATGGGAGGCGGTCACTGGCGTGGTTCACTGACATACGGCGAAACGAGCCCGGGGTATGATGTCAATGAAATTGGCTTTCAGGAGAGGTCTGACGTTCGCGCGATGAGCGCGGTCGTTCAGTATCAGGACAACACACCGGGTCGTTGGGCAAGGTCGTGGGATATGGAGCTGGCTGGTTCCCAGGACTACAACTTTGATGGCGACCAGATCCAGAACACACTATCGCTATCCAACAGGACTGAGTGGACAAACTTCTGGGAGATCTTTGCTTCGGGAGATCTGGACCTTCCCGCCTTCGATGATCGACTCACACGTGGTGGTCCGCTGGCTCGCCGGCCCCTCGGCTACTCATTTGAAGTCTCGCTGGAATCAGATGGGCGCAAGTCTGTGTCCGCCGAGGTCGAGTACGAATACCGCGGCAGTCGCGCCAATGAATGGAGCCATGAGTATTCGCTGGAACTCAATTGGCGACCTACCAGCGCGATAAGCCTGGGTTTGGGTGGTAGCTACTCGCGCGAGCTGGACACCGATCAATACGTGACGTCTACGCTCGATGCCTTTGCGTCCGAGACCTATGGCAGTCGCTACGTCTTTGGCGACATCGAACAGCATGAACTTGAGATGGATCTGAGGATTGACTGGATTTTCTCGCCAACGCTCTCGCTCGAAGCATATCTGGAGCCCCTTATCTCTTCGGGTCGCTTCCACAGATACAAACAACTGACGAGGGCCAGGTCGCGAGACTATGAGGTCTATGGATCCGATGCAGGAACCGTTACACGCGATCAGAACTCCGGAACTGTTACTGTTGATCCCGACGCTGGTGGGCCAGCTGCTGCTTTTCAGTTTCGCGATCGGGACTTTACCGTGAGAGCGCTGCGCGGAAATGCTGTGTTGCGCTGGGAATTCAGACCCGGCTCAGCCCTCTATCTGGTATGGCAACAGCAGCGTGAAGAAGAGGCTGACATGGCTGATCTTACCGCAGCTCGCCGGCCCTTTGAGGCTTTCAGAGTTCCGGCCGAGAATGTCCTTCTCTTCAAGATCTCGTACTGGATTGGACGTTAGGGGAAGGAGAAGCGCACCCCTGCATTGGCAGTAAAACCGCTTAGTTCCGTCCACGCATCGGTGGTCCAGCGACCTCCCAAACCTCGTTCGGGCAGGACCAGCGGGTCGTATCGCGTCTGCCTCACGTTGCCAATGTTTTCCAGATTGAGAAAGACGCGCGCGCTGCCGGCAGGGGTCTCCACCCACTTCTCGGCGAGGAACCCAACTATCAAGTACGGCCTGCTTTTGGAGCGGTACGGGTTGTCGTCGAGTTCCTGTGCTCCTGTGTAGTACAATTCGAGCCCAGCTCTGAATTGCTCCTCCTCCTCGAAGCTGGCGACTACGCCAACACTATTAGCTGGGATCATCACCGCGCTGCGTTTTGCGCGCGATGTGATCCCCTCCGCGTCCCATTCGGTGGAGTTTATGTGTGCATAGCTGGCGGTGATGCGCAGCGGGCCGCGAATCAGACGACCCAGCAATTCAAAACCGGCGGTACGCGTCGGTAGCGGAGCATTGACCAAATCGATTCTCGTTGCTCCACTCGCGATGGTGTCTGTTCGTTCAACTGCTGATACAGGTTTCGTGAGCCTCGAAGCAAAAACCGACATTGTAAACTCCAGCTCCCCGATGTCGGCCTCCGTACTCGTGCTCACATCCAGAGAAGTGCTGAGAGCCCGTTCGAGGTCGAGGTCGTCAAAGGACGCCAGCACAGAGAGACCTGCTGCGTCTGTTTCTTCTGTAAATGGGACGGGTGCGAATGTTCCACTTCCGATCGATAGCCTTGTGTTCCAGTTCGCCCAACGTGAGTCCGGTGTACCTCTAACGAGTAGAGAGAAGCGCGGACTGAGGCTGGTCCCATACTCGTTATGCATATCCAGTCGTGCGCTCGTTGAGAGCGAGAGCCACGATGCTGCGTCGACGTCACTCTGTACGAACAGCGATGGCGCTACGAAGCTGTAGTCGAACTGTGGCAGGTCCTTGCCGCGATAGGAATCGCGCTCGAGAGTGGCGCCCAGCACATGTGTCCACGTGCCACGCGGCACCATCAACGTAGCTTCTCCAAACCATGTATCGTGACGGTCGCGCTCCAGGATCGCGCCTATTCCATGTCGGTGGCGCTGAGTGGCAAACGACCCTCTGACTCCCAATGCGTTACCCGCGGAGCTCACAAAGCGCGCGGTAAAGCCAGCATCAAAGCGATCGCTCGCCAGGCTTTCGGGGAATGGCTGGCCGTCTGGTGCTACCCCGCCGGCAATGGTTCCTCCAGTCCGATCCTCAGTGCTTACACCGAGTGTGAAAAAGGCGGTGGATGCATCACCGTTATAAAAGAGGCGCGGCCGAGCTACGAGACGATCGTAGCCCGGCATGTCGGCCCACGCATCGGAGTCGAGGTCGCGTTCTGCCTGCCTGTGACCGGACACCAGAAGTGTGCCGGACCAGGGCGATGAAGGTGATGTTCCCAGAGGCGATGAGAGAAATGCGACTGCGTCTGTCCCGCCGCGTGTGGTCTGATTGAGGAGCAATTCGCCGGCAAACTCACCTTTGGGTTGCCGCGTTATGAGATTGACGACGCCACCTAGCGCTCCGGTGCCGTATAGCGCTGAGGCCGTACCTTTGATGACTTCGACACGGGCAATGTCAACGGGAGGAATCTGCAGGAGGCCCAGCCCTCCTGCCTGACCACCATAGAGCGGTAAACCATCCGCCAGAATCAGCGTATAGCGCCCCTTTAAGCCCTGCACCCTTACCCCAGCTGCGCCTAACGAGGGAGAAGTCGTCTGCACCCTCAGCCCCGAAGTCTCGTTGAGAAGCATTGCTATGTCGCCAGGGGTCATGGCAACCTTCTCAGCCACTTCCTCCTCGTCGACAACTTCTACACGAATCGGCGTGTCTTCGACACGGCGACCCGCTCTGGTGCTGCTCACCACGATCGCGCTCATCTCGGCTGCGATCGCTACGAGCTGAATCACCACGGTCGTGTCGCTCGCAAGCTCAACCTGCGTAGTGTCTACACTAAAACCGAGCCGAGATGTTATGAGTGTTTGGGTACCGCGCGGGAGTTGAAAGGTCACATTCCCGTCAGCGCTTGTGCGGCGACTCTGTCCTGCCACACTTACCATAGCCCCAACCACAGCGAGCGAATCCGAGCGCACCTGCACATTCAAACGTGCGAGCGAGTCGCTGGCATTCTGTGGTTGCTGGGCCGCCAGCAGCTGTGCGTTCGCCATTGCGAGCACGAGGACGCGGACTACTATGAGAAGCGCAATTCGCATCGACAAATGATAATCGAGCGATCGACTCGGGACCGCTCCCGCTATGCCAGGCCCAGATGGAGGTGCAGATGTTATTGGACGCTATTCGCAAAGTGCTTGCAGGATCGCCAGCGGCTGAGCCTCAGGTTGAGCAGCCGCGTCATGACCCACTTCATGTCGCGGCGTGCGCCCTGCTGCTCGACGTAGCCTATGCAGATGGTGAGTTCTCGCCCTCCGAGCGCGAACACCTGGAGCGCGTCCTCGAACGCCATTTTGCCTTGCCACCTCAGGCCGGAACCGAGCTCATAGAGCTGTGTGAAAAGGAGCGCGCCAAAGCCGTCGACCATTTCGCCTTTACTTCGCTCTTGCATAACAACTATGACGTCGGACAAAAAATGGTTCTCGCGGAAATCATGTGGGGGCTCGTTCTAGCCGACGGGCAGATCGCAGAGCACGAGCAGTACCTCACCCGAAAAATCGCCAATCTCCTTGAGCTGGAACCGGGTTACCTCTCAACTGCCAAGGCAGCAGCAGAAAGACAAGGCGGCCAGGGAAAGCGGCTCGACTGACCTTTCATTAGACGCAAGGTCGCGGACCGGGCGTCGGGTTTGGACTATTGAAGCGGACTGGAGCCGGCCCTATTGTTCCGTCCCCCGCCCAGGTGAAAGGCGCAACAGAATGATCGTGCCGACCTTGGAGGGGTCCGTACCCCAGAGGTGAACTTGACCCACCAAGCGTCAGCGCGCAGCAACGGCGTCACGAATGCCTGAGTTGTCCGACCTCCCCGGTCATCTCACGCATTTCGTGGGGCGTCAGCGCGAACTGGAGGAGCTGCAGTCTCTCGTTTGCAGCACTCGGCTTCTTACTCTCACGGGAGCAGGAGGCAGCGGCAAGACACGCCTTGCCGGTGAACTGGCCGTCAAATCGGCTTCCCGGTTCGAGCGCGTTGGATGGGTGGACCTCACGCCGGTCACGGAGCCCGCCGCGGTTGTGCAGCAGCTCATTGAAAGCCTTCACATTCCGGAACGCGCCGAATCCGACCCGCGCGACGTCGTGCGCGTCGATATTTCCAAGAGCTCCACGCTGATTGTTCTGGATAACTGTGAGCATGTGATCGAGAGCTGCGCGGAACTGGCGGAATTTCTGCTACGCAACTGTCCCAAACTGCAGATTGTGGCGACGAGCAGAGAAGCGCTTGGTGTGACGAGTGAGACATCCTGGCTCGTGCCTCCCCTCGAATCCCAGGAAGCGTTGCAGCTCTTTGTTGACCGGGCGCAGAGCGCTCTCTCCACGTTCCGCCTGAGCGACGCCAACGTAGGAGCGATCCGCGAGATCTGCAGAAGGCTCGATGGGCTGCCGCTGGCGATCGAGTTGGCGGCCGCGCGAATTCGGGTGCTGTCACCGGAGCAGGTCGCCGAGAGGCTCAACGATGCGTTCAGGCTCCTAAGTGCTGGCAGCCGCACGGCTCTGCCACGTCACCGCACGCTCCGAGCCACGATAGACTGGAGTCATTCGCTGCTTAACCATCGTGAACAGGTCCTTCTGGCCCGACTTGCCGTATTTAGTGGCACGTTTTCGCTCGAAGCCGTGGAATCGGTCTGCCAGGGCGACCCCCTTGCCGACGACGACCTGCTCGATGGCCTTGCAGCACTCGTCGAAAAGTCGCTTGTCGTAATGGCGCCCGATGAAGGCATTGCCCGGTACCGGCTTCTCGAGACCGTACGGCAGTATGCAATCGAACGTCTCGAGGCAATTCAGGAGCACGAGACGCGCAGAGAGCAGCACGCGCTCTTTTTTGCCGAGTATGCGGAGCACGTCGCTCCCAGACTGATTGGCGGTGAACACGAGACTGGTCTCACCGTTCGAGTTCGACAGGATAACGATAACATCCGTACGGCCCTCACCTGGGCACTCGCCAACAACGCCCGGTCAGTTGCGTTGAGACTTGTGGGCTCACTGGGCTGGTTCTGGTACTGTACCGGTCAGTTTCATGATGCTCGGCAATTTGCACTTAGTGCACTGGCACTCGGCGAGAGTGCGGATCCGGTGCTCCGAGGGCGCGCTATTGCTGCGCATGGCATCGTAAGTCTGGCACGCGGCGACTACGACATAGCGCAACAGTCACTTGAAGTAGCCATTCCGCTGCTCGAACGCAGCTCGGCGCCACACGACCGCGAGGGGGCCGCCGTCGCAAGATCCAAACTCGGCGCAACTTTGCTGATGAAGGCCGAATACGCCAGAGCGGAGCGCTGCCTTGCAGAAACGCTTGAGCACTATCCCGAGTGTTCGCCGATCGTTCGGGCTTTTGTGACGGTCTGGAAAGGTTGGTCGCGCCTGGCGCAGGGAGCCATTGGTGAGGCGCGCGATGCCTTTGTCGAGGCACTGGAGATCGGTGTAGTGATGGGCCACAAGACGACAATCGCCCACTCGTTGGCGTTTATTGGTTTCGCGTCCGCGATCGAGGGCGATGTCGAAACGGCGTGCAACGAATTGCTAAAGTGCGTGACGATGCACGTTGAGCTCCATGACGTGTGGGGCCTTACCATTGACATCGATGCACTGGCAACAGTTGCGGCGCGCCGCGGAGATTGGGTCAGAGCCAGCGCTTTGTTTGCAGCCAACGATGCTTTACGTGAACAGACTGGCATAGCTCTTATGGCCGTCGCCAGAGACGTTCGTCTCACCATGGTGAGTCAGGCACGTGAGGCGCTTGGTGCGGCGTTCGACAGAGAGACAGCTCTTTGGTCTGACAGAACCATCGACGATGTCGTCCAGCTTGCACTGCAAGTGGCAAAACGCGAGAACGGAAGTGCGGAGACGGTGGCAGTTGATCCTCCGTTCCCTGTGGCCCATGTGACGTCGGAGTTCCGCATTCCCGCCGATCAACGACTGCGAATTCGTGCGCTCGGACCGCTGGAAGTATTGAAGGGAGACAGACCTATCGACAATGCAATGTGGGGGTCTGCCCGGCCACGCGAGCTACTCGCCTTTTTGCTGATGCATCCGTCTGGTTGCAGCAAGGAGCAGGTAGGTGTGGCATTCTGGCCCGAAGCTACCAGCGCGCAGCTTCGAAACAGTTTTCATGTAACGCTCCACCGGCTGCGCAAGGCACTTGGAGTTCCGGAGTGGATCACGCTCAACAAGGATCGTTATGCAATAGATCCGTTGGCTATCGCCGAGTTCGATGTGGGGCTTTTTGAAGAATCAATCAGTCACGCCAGAAAAGCCCTAAGGCGTGGTGAAAGCGATGCTACTGGCCTACTGGAACGATCTCTCTCACACTATCGCGGTGATTTTCTGGACGGCGAGCCGGCCGGCGATTGGCACCTGGAGTTCAGAGACAGATTGCAGCGAATGTATGTGGAAGGGTTGATGGAGCTTGGTGCAGCTCTAAGCCGCGACGAACGACACGCGCGCGCCAGCGAGGTCTATCGTAAGGTGCTGGCTCGCGACGACCTACACGAAGAAGCCGTTCGTGCGCTCATGTGCAGTCTGGTGCGGCAGGGCGAACGCGCACCGGCTCTAAGACTTTACCAGAAGTTCCGGGAACGGCTCCAGCTGGAACTCGAGGCCGACCCTGATGAAGAAACCACTGAGCTTTTCCAGCGGATCCAGCACGGCGCCGCAGTCGACTGACGGCAGCGCTTTCTGAGGGCAGGACACGGCCCTTAAGTAGCTGACACACAATGGCTTACGCAGGACTTTTGAGCGTAGCGAGCGCCGCTCTGTAATTGCTGCAGTAAGTCCGCCGGTAAGCCATCGACGACATCAGACGTCATCCCCATAAGCCAGTCGTAATCGACCGCTTCTAGCCTTTTGCGCGAACGATGCGGGCAGATCAAAGCCCTGCGTCGTGTTCGAAGTCGCAAACATGACACCTGAGGCTGGATTCAAATGAAAAAGACAGAGATCGATCGGACGCGTGCGACCCGACGCAGAACCGTAACAGGGTTAATGCTTTTCGTTTTTGGTATCGTTTCGCTCTTTGCTGGCAAGGTGGTCCAGGCCGGTGCCACCGTATCAGAAGCTGCTCCCGCGGCCATCCAGGAACTGGTCATCAAAACGGTGGACTACGCTTTCGACATGGCGGAGTCAGTACGACCCGGGTTGACCAGGGTGAGACTGACTAACTCTGGCAAGGAGCCGCACCATGTGTGGATGATACGCCTCGAGGACGGCAAGGGGCTCAAAGACCTCTTTGATGCCGTCAAGCACGGAGAACAGCTCCCCTCGTGGGCAAAGCATGTGGGTGGCCCTAACGCGCTGGCCGGTTCGGAATCGGTTGCGCTGATGGATCTGCGGCCGGGCACCTATGCGGTTCTCTGCTTCATCCCAAGCGCGGATGGCAAACCACACGTGATGAAGGGCATGGCCAAAGAGTTGCGAGTAGCGGGAACGCCATTCAAGGCGCCGCTGCCCAGGATCGATGTTGAAGGCCACCTCACGGACTACGACTTTGCCTTCTCGCAGCCAATCAAGGCCGGGCTGCAGCGTATTCGCTTTACTAATGACGCGGGACAGCCGCACGAGGCGTTCATTGCAAGGCTCGTAGGCGATGCAAAGCCTGAGGACTTTCTCAAATGGCTCTCTCACATGGATGGCCCGCCTCCCGCCATACCGATGGGCGGCATAACCGGCATAGAACCCAAGGCTGACATCATCATCGAGCAGACCTTCACGCCAGGCCGCTACGCGCTCTACTGCTTTGTTCCCGACGTTCGGGACGGCAAGGAGCACGTGCACCATGGAATGATGAAGGAATTCACGGTTGGCAACTGACAGCCTCCTGCCAGCAACGCCGTAAACGCCAGTTCAACTCAATCTCAATCCTCCCAATAGATAGGCACCAACAATGCAACGCATTGCTTCGGCCGCAACAGTGGCCATGATCATGATGGTCGCCGCCGCATGCGGCGGCGACAGCAACCCCGGCACCGGACCGGTTCAGAACCCAGGACCAGCGCCGGTCGCAACTGTCACCCTCGCCCCCGCTACATCTGACATAAGCCTTGGCAGCAACAAACAGTTGACAGCCACCGTCAAGGACGGCGCAGGCAACGTCTTGTCTGGCCGCGCAATCAGCTGGAGTAGCAGCGCCAACGCCGTCGCAACCGTTGATGCGAGCGGCAAGGTCACGGGAGTCGGCGCCGGATCGGCTACAATCAGCGCTTCGAGCGATGGCAAAATCGGCACCGCTGAGGTCAACGTTATCAACGTTCCGGTACACACCATCAATATTGACCCGCCCACGGCTAGCGTCTTTGTGGGTCGCTCCCGGACACTCAACGCCATTGCGCTCGATGCCCAGGGGAATGAACTGCAGGGAAGAACGATCGCCTGGACTTCGCTCCACACAGATATCGCTACCGTGGATGCCGGCGGCAACGTTACCGCTATCGCTCCCGGATTTGCTGACATCATGGCGGCCAGCGAAGGTGTGACCCGGATTGCGCAGATCACCGTGACCCCTGTCCTCGTTTCAAGCGTCCGCATTGACAGCATCGGCGGCGGCATCGCTTTGGGAAATGCAATCACCCTGCACGCACGAGCCTTTGACGACCAGAACGCCGAGTTGCAGGGAAAGTCGGTGAAATGGACCTCGAGCAATCCTGCGGCAATCACCGTCGACGAGAACACGGGAGTGGCACGCGCCGTTGCACCAGGAACCGCTTCGATCACTGCGAGCGTTGACAACAAGAATGCAGTAGTCGTGCTCAAAGTGCTTGTGCCAGTTGCCACCGTTCAGGTGACCGCGGCACTCGATACAATTGAAGCGTGGGACACGGCGCAGCTCACTTCTGTAGAACGCGATGCTCTGGGCAATGTGCTCAATGGCCGAGTCGTACGCTGGACGAGCTCCGATACCACGGTCGCAAAAGTAGATAGCATCACTGGGGTGCTGCTCGGTCTGGATCGCGGAACCGTTACCATAACTGCCACCAGTGAAGGCATCAGCGGAAGCGCTAAACGCGTAGTCGTAATCAAGTACCGGGAAATAACCGCGGGCACGACACACGCCTGTGACATTGCAAGCGGCGGTCTTGTATGGTGCTGGGGTCTCAGCGGCCGCGAAGGGCGTTTGGGCGATGGCTCCGCAGGTGACAACGTATTCAGCAACGCACCGGTGCTCGTTTCAAAGAACCTCCGTTTTACCAGACTCTCGACCTTTGCGCGTCACACCTGCGGCATAACCGTCGACGGGCTTGCCTACTGCTGGGGTACCAACTCCTGGGGCTCACTTGGAACCGGTACCAACATCGCGGAATCCTACACGCCGGTTGCAGTTGCGGGTGGGCATCGCTTCAAGCAAATCAGCGTTGGTGCCGACCACTCCTGTGGGACGACTACCGCTGGACGCGCATACTGCTGGGGGAACGGCAACTGGCGACAGCTTGGCAACAACAGCTCAACCTACGCCGATGCGCCGGCCCAGGTGGCCATTGATCAGAACGTATCCATGGTGGTAGCCGGAGTCAGCTTCTCGTGCGCGCTGACAACTACAGGCAGCGCATACTGCTGGGGCGCCAATACCCTGGGTCAGATCGGAGATGGCGGCAAGATCTCCTACGGCAACGTCTATGTTGCCCTCCCGAATGCAGTCGTGGGCGGTCTGAGTTTCAAATCGATCAGCCTTGGCCAGAGCTACGCCTGCGGCGTGACCACTCTAGACCAGGCATACTGCTGGGGCAGCGACGGCGGACGTCTGGGCTCCGGAAACAAGGGCGATACATCCGCTCCCCGTGCTGTAAGCGGTGGTCACATTTTCCGTGACCTCTCCGCTGGTGCAGTGCATGCCTGCGGCGTCGACGCTCAAGCAGCGATCTTGTGTTGGGGTGCCAATGGCAACGGACAATTAGGTATCCAGAACATCAATGGCAGCACTTCCCCAACGCGGATCGATGGCGACTACCAGGGTGCTGAAGTCGCAGCAGCTGGCATCGGCACCGGCTCAGCCGCGTACACCTGCGCAATCTCGCGAGACCGACTGAGCGTGAAATGCTGGGGACGCAATGACTTTGGACAGCTCGGCAATGGTGCTACCACTCCGGCTGCATCTCGCAATCCAACTCCCGCTCAGGTGGTGGGACAGAAGCCGCTCCCCGTGAGCTGATCGCAGATAGACATGCAAAAGTGCCTGTGCGAAACTTGCACAGGCACTTTTGTTTGCCGCTCCAGGGGTTGTTAAGGTGTAACCCTTGGCTTCGGTTCCAGCTTCATTGCCCAGAGCCCCGAATTGAAGTCTGTAAAGAGCACCTGGCCCTTCCATGGCATGGCGTTCATTACAAATGGAGCGTTGGCAGTGTGACCTTTGGGATCGTATGGCTTGAACACCGCAATCTCTCGGCGCTGCTCGGCGAGGTTACCCAGCAACTCACCGGATACGTCCACCACGCGAAGGCCGCCGTCGTAGTACGCCTGGTAGAGAACGTCGTCCTCGACGATGATATCGTGAGAGCCGTAATCCTCGAGGTGATAGCGCCCGACCTTTTTCATGTTCATTGGATCGGTGGCGTCGACGATGTGCACATAGCCACCCGAGGTCTGAGCGACACCGCCCGGTGTGCCAAGCGTAGCGCGGTAGTTTGTGCCTTCCCAAACTCTGCCCTGCCTGCTCATCTCCTCGTCACCAATAAAGAGGTAGGTCTTGCCAGTGGTCTTCTGGTAGTAGGGATAGATTTCATGCCCCGAGTTGATTTCGAAGACGTTGATGAGTTTGGGATTTTGAGGCGTCCCTCCCCATTTGCCATTGCCGACGTCGACGATCACGGTGCCCACGCCGCCCTGTGCCGAATAGGCAATTCCATCACGTACCCAGAGATCGTGAATACGAGCGTTGGGGTGCCGGTATTCGCCCACCTTTTTCGGGTTGTAGATGTCCCTGACGTCGATGATTACATACTTCTGGCCGCCTGAAATGGCGTAGAGATAGTCGTTGGTGGCAAAAGAGTTGTGTACGCCACCTGTGAGATCCTCGTTGAATGTCGATGCGATCTTGGGGTGCGCCGGATTGGCAAGATCGAGAATGACAACGCCATTGACTCGATTCGATGCTCCTTCACGCGTCATGACTCCATAGCGCCCATCAGGTGAAATCGTAACGTCGTTAATGGTGCGCGCATCGACTTTGATAGAGTCCGTCTTAACGATATTCGCCATATCGGTGATGTCAAAAACAATTGCGTAGCCATCACCGCCCCAGGTGCCAACTATGCAGTAGTCTCGACCGTCCTTACCCGTCCAGGGCCAGAGGTCGGAGGTGGCAGTAGTGTTGACAGTACCGCGCCCCGTTACAGTGATGCGACGCCTGACATCTCTGGGTGCCACTTCGATAACCGTCCGCGCAAAAACGCTTCCGCTCTGCGCCTGCAGTACAAACTGGCCCGGTGCATTTGCGGCAAACAGCGGCGTTCCGTCGGGTGCAGAATCTATGATCCCCGAACCTCCCGGGGCTTTGGTGGTGTCATCGGGAGTGTAGATGTAGCTCCAGATCACCTTTGCATCAGTTACCGGCTGACCATCGGATGCCTTTGCGACTGCGTTCAGGCGAATGACGTCTCCTGTGTTGATCGACGTCTCTCGGATCTGAGGTTCTATGGCTACCACCGGATTCGCTCTTATGGTGTAGGCACGCTGAGCGGTCTTGCCTTCTGCCTCTGCAGAAATCGTCACGTTTCCAGGCTTTAGTGCAGTAACGTTTCCAAAGCGGTCGACTGTGGCGATAGTCTCATCTGACGAACGCCATGTAACCTTGAGGCCAGTGCGCGGTGAACCGTCATCGTGCTGTCCCTTTGCCTCATGTGCCAGCATCGTACTGGTGTAGAGCGCTCCTTTCTCCGGCACGATTTCGAGCCGCGCAAGTTCGGGCCACGTCACCAACACGGGAATGTCGAGTGTGACCGGCGCGTCGGCGCGATTACCAGTGAACGACGTAGCAACTGCTGTGAATGAGCCGGCACGACTGGCGCTCAGCTCCCCGTCGTCAAAGCGAATTGCGCCCCGAGGTCCCGTAACTCGAATCTGCGCGTCTGGAATCTCACGACCGCGAGCGTCGAATGCGGTGATCTTGAGCGGTACAGTCTGACCCGCTCGCATCGTTACGCGGGCAGGTTCTGCCGTGATTTTGGCCACCACGGGCGGCTCTGCGTTCTGAGCTTCAAGCGACGACGCCAAGACGAGCGCGGAAAGGGAGACCGTGAGAAGGCGGCCATAGTCTACGGCTTTCATACTGATCCTTGGTGAGATTTTCGACCCTGGGGTTGTGTGCCTTGACGATGCCCCCGGAGACTCACCCTCGCAAGCTTCAAAGGACCACAAGACGCCGAGGATCAGATTCTCGGCGATGGTCGGAGTGACCGAGGTTGGGTCCATCCTGTGGTGGTCGGTCTCCCTGTACCATCCACGCAAGAGAGCACGGCGGGAAGCGGGAGTGGCCGGCAAAGATGCTGCCATGCCACTCCGTCCCAACGGTTCCCCGCAATCCTCCCGTCGTTGCCTCCTACTCGATCTCGAGTGCGAACGCAGCCGTCTCGGTGTCAAACGGGTAGTTGAAGCTCGCTCCGTTTGTTGTCTTGGCGTGCGTGGTAAGCGTCACAGCAAACGAGCACCGCTCCAGCACGGTTACTAAACTATCGGGATTGATGCGCGTGAGCATCTGCTGGAAGGTGTTGGTATCGCTGTTTACCGGTGGTGCAGGTGGCACTCCTACGTTTGATGGACTCAGCGGCGTTGGCAAAGAACCAACTCCCCCGTTTGCCACAGAGGCGTTGAGTCCGCGGACCCACGAGATACCGTGGCGGAACTGGAAGCGTTCGTCGGGAACGTACGCTCGGTACTCGAGGCCAAAGGTTGACGCGGTGGTACCCACCAGGAACTGACATTCTGCGTCACTGGCCACTCCATTTTTGACCAGTCTCGTGATGTCTGCCTGTGGGAGTCGATTGTCCCAGCAGAAGAGATGTGTAAGGGCAGCAAAGGGGACTTCTACTGTGTCGTCCCCGATACTTCCTCCCGGCTGGAACCATCGTCGGAACTTGAACGCCTTGGCATGTTCTGTTCCGGCTTGTCCTGACGCAGGCGTTCCGAGTGGACGGATCCGCTCGCCAAGGTCGTTGAAAATTTCGACTGTTATGAGGTGATTGCTGGCCGTAGTCGATACGTCGCCTTCGGCTGGCAAATTGATCGCGGCAAAGCGCGTGTTGATCAATGCATGGTAGCGCACCTGGCCGATCCATGCTTCATCATTGTAGGGGATCCGATACAGGTACTTTTCCCCATTTGCTCCAACGGGTGGCTGCGGACCGAGTGTGTCGGGCACAACGTCTGCACCAACGACCTTCATCCAGGTCAGTGAATCGTTGGCGTTGTCGAGTCCCTGTCCGTAGTAGTAGCGCGGTCCTGTGGGATTGCCGTTGGCATCTGCGCGTGAAATGCTGATGCGGTAGTAGTGGGCTCCCACTGCCGCATCCTTCATCCCATCGCTGAACCGCAGTGTCAGCTCAACCGATCCGCCAAGATTGCGGAGATGACCGAAGGCACCTGGGTTGGGAAAGAGGAGACCCGATGAGGAATCGGGTGCTGCCACACGATCCCATCCCGTGGACGTTGGAGTTGTGAGTTCGTGGCGTTCGGTATCTCCAATGAGATCCAGCATCACCCACGCGTTTCCATCGCCCGTGCCTGTCTCGTCACAAGTGTACGCGTTGACGTTGTACGACGTGAGAGTAGGGTGGTCGCCTTGCGAAAACCACGCGCCGGCTGCAATCCCATCGTAAATAGTCGTGGTGGTACCACCGATGGTTTGCTTGACCACGTAGGCGTATTCCGCGTAGCAGTTGCTGCGCAGTAAGTCAGGCGGCCCAAACCAGCAGACGTTGAAGCTTCCGTCGGGGTTGATACTTCCGGTCGCAACCTTGGAGGGGGCGCTGCAGCTACAGAGTCTTCGAATGAGGTAGGCGCGACTGTTGATATACTGCGCTGCCTGATCGCGCGTGAGAGACCTCAGCACGCGCAGGTCGTTAGGCGCATTGAGCATGAGCTCGTTGAGGGCGCCCCCGCGAAAGAATGGCGTTTCGAGCGGGTCCGGGAATGGAGGCACCGGGATTGGTGGTAATTGCTCGACGATTATCTCGAGGTCCCGGATCAGATCATCGATCCTGAGATCATCGATGATGATTGGCCAGCAGCAGCACGTTCTCCTGTAGACTTCCACCGTTCCCTGACAGACCACGTGACACCGGTAGGGCCAGATTATCAGATCGTTCAAAGACGGTCTCAATCCACGTATTGCTGGAAGAGTGCCTATGCGGTCGATCGACGGGGGTCTCGTGTTTCCCGAAGGTGCTGCCTTGAAGACGGGTGTGATGGCCGCCTCGAAGAGTGATTCGAACCACCAGGGTCGGCGTCGGCAGACTCTCACGTTTCCGCTGACACAGCGCCAGAAGAAGAACCAGTTGCTCCAGATTCCTTCGGCTATTGCGATTTCTCCGCGTCTGGCCGCGGAGATGAATTCCTCGGTCCGGAAGTATGCGGCACCCTCCAGCACCGCGTCTTTTTCACCGGCGGCCCCCACCACGATTCGGTGTGCTTTTTTGAGCACCTCGGGAGGGAGCGAGAATGATCCGTCATCCCGAACCGGTTGTGAATGGATGACTGCCTTGTTCTTGTCCAGCGCCTGAACGACAACAGGGGGTCGTTGCTCACCGGCTCTGGCCCCCACCAGTTCCAGCCTGTAAGTATCGCCCGATGCGCCTTCGCGCCTTCCTGCCTTTGATTCCGGCATAACCGCCTCCTAAGCATGGAATACATCGGAGCACGTCGCTCCGGGCGGGGCTTATGGGCAAAGTGCGTACCGCAATTCATGTAGCAGACTCAACGATAGGAAGCCGGATTTGCCATTTCAGCGCACAAATTCCCGAGTCCACGTTCAGCGAACTCAGCCGTTACAAACCATGAGACAAATCATCTATCACGTTGCCATCGCATCACTTGTGTTTGCTCATGCTGCCCAAGCGCAGCAACAGAGAGGTCAGGGAAATCGGCCGCAGACGCGTGCGGAGTCTCTCTATGTGAGCGCCGATCCGGCTGACCACCCGCAGCGAAACCACGCCAACGACCAGCGCAACAAGGCGCGCGCGGACAGTATCTACGAGGTCCGTAGCCGCGGTGTGATGGACTACAAGAAGATTACCTATCGTAGTCCACTGGGTGACATGGACATTCCGGCCTATCTCTTTCAGCCCTTGCAAAAGCGGGGAGCACGCGGGCACGCTGCAATGGTCTGGGTGCACGGAGGCGTTCACAGCAACTGGAGCATCGAGATGTTCCCTTTCGTTAGGGAAGCTGTGGAACGCGGATACGTCATCATCGCACCAGAGTACCGCGGAAGTACGGGTTATGGCGCCGCGCACTACAACGCCATTGACTACGGCGGAAAGGAAGTCGACGACGTGGCGGGTGCTGTTACGTACCTGGCCACCTTGCCCCATGTGGACCAGGAAAGAATCGGCGTCATGGGATGGAGTCACGGAGGATTCATTACAGCTCACCTGCTTTTCCGCGATCAACACCCATTCAAGGCCGGCGCTGCAATGGTGCCGGTTACCAACCTGATCTTCAGGCTGGGCTTCAAGGGGCCCGGATATCAGCGCAGTTTCTCGACTCAGGCAGGAATCCGCGGACTCCCGCACGAAAAGCGCGAGGAGTACGTGAAGCGATCACCCCTTTATCAGGTCGAGAACCTAAAGGTGCCGATGCTGGTACACGTCGCCACAAACGATACCGACGTGAACTACGAAGAAGACCAGCAAATGGTCTGGAAGCTGGAGGCGCTCAAACCAGACCTCACCGAGACCAAGATCTACGTTGACCCACCGCCGGGTGACGCGGGCGGGGGCCACACGTTCAATCGTCGCGTCAACGACGAAACGCTCGAACGTGAGGACACCCCGGAACAGCGCGACTCATGGAACAGAACCTGGACCTTTTTTGAGTGGAACCTGAGACCGTACTGGGACCGCTCCAAAGGTCAATAGTTCACATCGAAGGCTTTTGAGTACCTAACTGCTGCCAGAGGTAGGCATAGGTCAGTGCCATTGTGCGAGCACGCTGCTCGCTCGTTACGCCTGACCCATGCCCACCTTCGGTATTCTCAAAGTAGTAAAGCGGATGGCCCTGGTCCTCCATCTTGGCGGCCATCTTGCGCGCGTGACCCGGATGTACGCGGTCGTCACGAGTGGTGGTCGTAAACATCACCTTGGGATACTTGACCCCCGGCTTGACGTTCTGATAGGGAGAGTATTTGGAGATGAAAGCCCACTCCTCTTCCTTGTCCGGATCGCCGTACTCCGCCATCCAGCTCGCTCCTGCAAGAAGCTTGTTGTATCGCCGCATGTCCAGCAGCGGTACCTGAACCACCACCGCATTGTAGAGGTCGGGCCGCTGCGTGAAAGCGACCCCAACGAGCAATCCGCCGTTACTACCACCCATTATGCCGAGGTGCGATGGAGAGGTGATCTTGCGACGGATCAGTTCTTCAGCAACGGCAGCGAAATCATCGTAGGCGCGTTGTCGGTTCTCCTTGAGCGCAGAGCGATGCCATTCGGGCCCGAACTCGCCACCACCACGAATGTTGGCGCTCACATAGACGCCACCGCGTTCGAGCCACGCAGCACCGATTGTCGAGCTATATGAAGGAGAAAGCGAGACCTCAAAACCGCCGTAAGCATAAAGCAACGTGGGGTTACGACCATCCATCACCAGACTATCACGGCGCACTACGAAGAAAGGAACCTTTGTGCCGTCCCTGGACTTCGCTTCGAGCTGCTCGACTATCAGGCCCTTGGCGTCGAACATCGCCGGCAAGCGCTTGATCTCTCGCACTTTGCCGTCGGCCTCGCCCAGAAAGAGCGTCGTTGGTTGTATAAAGTTTGTGTAGTTGAAGAAGTAGCGGTTGGAGCTCGTTGAGGTTGCCACAACTCCAATACTGCCAAGATCCGGTGCCGCTACCTTGTCAAAGGTCCACGATCCCCTGCTAAAGCTATAGCGCCGGAGTTCACCACGAACGTTGTTGAGCACGTTGACCAGGAGATAGTCGCGGGTCGCACTAATCCCGTTCATCGTTTCGCGCGCTCCGGGCTTCATTACAAGTTGAAAGTCCCGCTTTCCTCCCAGAAACGAATCCACATTCATTGCTATCAGAGATCCTGTTTCCCACGTCTTGCCAGAAGCCGTATAAGGAGTCCTTACATAGAGGATCAGCTGATCGCGTACCAGATACGTGTCCACATCGTTCGGTACATCCAGCTCGACGAGTTTGTCCTTTTCAAAGAGATACTGCGTGCGCTCGTAGAAATTCTTGTTGTGTATCAGTCTGAAGTACTTTCGGCCACCTGCATCGTAACTGAAGGTAAAGAGTCCCATGTCCGTCTGCGGGATCTCCAGCACAGTCGTGGCAGATGAAAGCGGAGTTCCACGCTTCCACTGCTTCACGACTCGCGCATAGCCCGACGTAGTCATGGAACCAGGTCCAAAGTCCGTGCCCACAAGGATCGTGTTTTCGTCAATCCAGGCAAAGCTTGATTTGGCCTCCTCCAACTTGAAACCGTTCTCTACAAAACGACGGTTTCGCAAATCGAACTCTCTTACTTCCGTGGCGTCGGATCCACCACGCGAGAGCGCAACCAGACAACGGCGGTAGTCCGGTTGCAGGCAGGACGCGCCTCCATATGCCCACGGAACGTTTTCCTCACGAGCAAGTGCGTCTACGTCGAGCACTGTCTCCCACTGGGGATTTCCACTCAGATACGAATCCCACGTCGTGCGCCGCCATATACCACGCTCGTGGCTGGCATCCTGCCAGAAGTTATACAACGTATTCCCCAGCATCTGCGGATACACGATTCGATCCCGTGAATCCAGAATCTCCTTTGTGCGATCAAAGATCGGCTGGTACAGCGCGGCTTTGGTGAGCTCTGCAATAGTCGCAGAGTTTTTGGCATTCACCCAGTCCATCGCTCGCTTGCCATCGACCTCTTCCAACCAGAGGAACGGGTCCCCTGTGTCGGAACGCTGCGCACCCGACGGGGCGCTCAATACAAATGTCGCGACGATAACGACAGGGATGATGACTTTTCGCTTCATTGGAAGTCTCGCTGAGACGTGTGATGAAAAACGTGTTTGCCGCTTTATGGCCGCGGAAGACAGTGGGGATGGAACGTCCGCCAGCTCAGCCGACCTGCGAGCCGGTGCTTGGACCCGCCTTCACTCTACCCATAGAACGGTGCCTGACGCAGTCGGCCTACTCTTGTAGCCGGCAGCATGAGTCGCAACTGACGGCGATCTTGGACACTCGAAGCGAATCCTTAGTTTGTCTTGTGAACCAGGTACGGGCCTAGCACGATGTTGAGATCGCGCTGCAGCCATTCACGCGCGCCACCCTCTCTGAAAGTTGCCCAGGCAAGTAGTGAACCCGTCGTTGTGGCCATAAGAACCCGAGCCAGCGAGGCGCTATCGTTAGGCACGAGCTCGCCTCTTTCTGCGCTCTCCTCCAGCAGCTTTTCCAGAATTCCAAGATTCTCCTGCGACATCTCTCGAAAGCTGCGAAGCATGACCGGGTCCGTCAGATCGAGCTGTAACCAGGCCAGATGATTTGCCATTTCCTTTGGCGTTGCCGCCATGTCAGCAAAGCAGAGCAGGAACTCGCGCACCATTTGGAGCGGCGACTGGAATCGCGTCCTGAGGTGCGCCAGAAAATGCTCCCCTTGTCCCGTGGCACTCGTCGAAAAGGCCTGTAGAAGCTTGCGTTTAGACCCGAAGCGCTGAACCAGAGTAGCCGGCGAGAGTCCCGCCTCCTTGGCAACCAAAGCGAGTGTAAATCGCGCTGGACCAACGCGTTGCATCACTCGCTGACAGGCTTCGAGGATCTCGCCATCCTCAACTGTCCTAGGCCTCGGCGACACTTGCGCTCTCAGCCCGATGATTTAATAATAAATGAACGATCATTTATAAATAATAGCAGGATGCCGTTGCCGCCGAAAGTTGCTCGCTGACCACAGCCATTTGGAGGTACCGCAATGCCCAGGAATGCAAAACTCGTCGCATTGGTCGCTGGCGCAACCCGTGGTGCAGGGAGAGGCATTGCCCGCGCGTTTGGTGAGGTTGGGGCGACAGTCTACTGCTCCGGTCGGAGCATGCGCGGTGCCCCTTCAGCGTATAACCTCCCGGAAACGATCGAAGAAACGGCTGAACTGGTCAATGCTCTGGGCGGGACCGGAGTTCCGGTTGTGGTCGATCACACCGATGAGGAGGCAGTAAAAGAGCTTTATCGACGCATCGCCGAGGAGTGTGGACACCTGGATGTTCTGGCTGACAGCGTTGCGGGAGAGGATCCGATTCTCAAGGGCTGGACGTCGATCTGGGATACCGACCTTGAAAACTCGGTCTTAGGTCTCAAGCAGGGGCTTCTCTCGCGAGTCATTACGGCCAAGTATGCCGCAGATCTAATGCGCAAAAAGAAGCGCGGACTGATCGCCGAAGTGACGGAGGCAGATATGCCGTTTTATGGCGGCAACGTCATCCATGATCTTGTAAAGACAGGGATCAAGGGTCTGGCCTTCAGGCTCGCCGAGGAGCTCCGTACTTCAAAGGTGGCGGCAGTCTCAATCACCCCGGGGTTTCTCAGATCGGAGTCGATGTTGCGCTACTTTGGTGTTACAGAAGAGAACTGGACTGAGGGCGGGAAAAAGGATCCGCATTTCCTGCAGTCCGAGTCTCCCATGTTACTTGGCCGAGCCATCGTGGCTCTGGCGCGGGACCCAGGGGTGATGCGCTGGTCGGGCCACCTGACGAGTTCGTGGGAAGTGGCACGCGAATACAAACTCACAGATGCAGATGGATCCGTTCGTGACTGGGGTCAGCACTGGCGGGATGCTGTGATGACAACAGAAGCGTGGATGAAGTCCGGGACCGAGCGACAGGTAGAGTGGCTCGAACGCGTCTCCACACGGCTCCAGTGGTACCTGGGCAGGGACTAAATTGACCGTGTCTCTCCGAGTGATTCAGCCGCCATGTGCGTCAGCGCCCGTCACATGGTCGGCGTGAACATGATGTGCGCCTTGGGGGTGCCCGGGTTCATTATCCAGGGCTGCGACCCACGTGGCCGTACAGGCAATCCTGTGGATTCAGAAGTGGCAAACGGTATGTAGACCACATAGAGAAACTTGGCACCTGGCGCCGAGCTGTTCTTTGCTTCAAAGGCGCCACCGGTAAGCGAGTAGAGGGCCGTGGGCCCGTCGGGCACCTTGAGCTGTCCGCCTCTGATCTCTCTGAAACGGGCGCTGTCCACCGCAGGCCCCTGCGTACCCTCACTTCGCAGCTGGCGTCCGCGAGCCATGAAGGGCTCCATAGACTCGTGATAACACGCTACGTGAAATGTCTCCGAGGCGGGATTGTGCGCTAGACAGACCATCCCCTTTCCTTCGCGGATGACTTCGAGCTTGCCGCGCTCCTTGTAGCCCAGAACCCGCGCGCTGGAGCGCATCTGTTCGGGAAGCGGCAATACAGCTGCCGCGACCTGAACGTCAACAGGAGGCACAACATCCGCCTGCGCAAAGAGAAGCGAAGGCACCAGTGACAGAGCCACAAGGGAAAGCAGGGTTTTCATTTGTTGTCTCCGGTTAGGTGACTGCAACGCGCAAATGATGCTTGAACTCTACAGCCCACTTCTCTCAGAATCTGACTAGCTCGAAAGAGCGCGCAGTCCCTCTCCCAGTTTGGCGAGTGCCCGCTCGACGTCGTCTGTTCCTACTGCACCAACGCTGAGCCTGCACCAGCCCGTGTCGCCCTCTGCACCAAAAGCGTCGAACGGTACCACCGCCATTCCAGCGGTACGCAGGAGCCATCTGCGAATGTCGTCATTCGTCTTGAGCACGTCGCCCTGTGACGTGCGCAGGCCAGCAAGGTTAAAGCGTCCACTAAGGTAGATCGCGCCCTGAGGTTCGACTGCCTCAACGCGGTGCCCCTGGCTGGCCAGATCCTGCAGCCCCGAGTAGAGAATCTCCAGCCGGCTTTGAACCCCTCTTACAATCTCTTGCCTGTAGGCAGCAATCGCAGCGTCATCTCCCAGCAGCCTGGCCGTGGCCACCTGCTCAGCGCGAGGAGCCCAGGTCCCAACATGCTGCAGAAAGTTGTTCATTTTGCCGATCACGTCTGTTGGCGCCAATACCCAGCCCACCCTCACCCCTGTTGCAGCAAACGCTTTTGAGATGCCGTCTACATAGATCGTGTAGGGTGCCATCTCGGGACGAAGGCCAACTGGATCCACGTGTTCGACATTCCCGAACGTGAGCTGCCAGTAGACCTGGTCGTATAAGAGAAAGAGCGGACGTTCATCGCCTGTGCGACGGGCATTTTCTTCGAGAACGAGATCACAGATGGCGCCTAACGACTCTGCGTCAAAGCAGGTTCCGCACGGGTTGAGCGGGGAGTTGAGTGCCAGCATCCTGGCGCCGCGGAGGTGAGGTGCAATCGATGACGCCGTTGGCAGGAATCCGCTCTCTGGCCCACAGGCAATCGGTACCGCCACGGCACCGATCATGTGGCAGTAATAGTTGTTGTTCCACGAAGGGACCCCAAACACAACTCGATCGCCAGGATCCACTAGCGTCGCATACGTGCCGTAGACGCCTGGGCGGGACCCGGACGTTACCAGCACCGAATCAACTGGGTACTTGAGACCAAGCGAGCGCTCGGTGTAACCGACCACCGCTTCTCGAAGCGCCGGAATTCCCGGCGATGGCGGATAGTTGGTTTCACGAGACCTCAACGCGTCGACAATTCCGTCTTCAAGTAGCTGAGGAATACGAAAGTGCCGCGGATCAAAATCCCCTACAGTCAGATTGCAGACTTCTTCACCGTCTGAGACGCGCTTTCTGATCTCCGCTGCAATCCTTAGAATCGCCGAACCTTCGAGTGTTCCTACGGGAGTCGAGATTCGGCCAGGTGTAGGCTCGATTCTTACGGCTGCGGTCGCGTCGACCAGACTGGCGGATTGCGTCATCGTTTGATGGTATAAAGGCCGTGTTGCAACAGATGTAAGGCAATCTATAGCAGGCCGGGACGGCGAGGATGGAGGGCAACCACGAGTTGCGAGTGCCCCGAGGATGGCGCGCGTGGCGTGAACCTCCTTCTCGTCCTACCGAACCACTTATCGCGGTGCCTGCTGGCTCAATTCCTCGCATCCCGTGTAGTTCAACAACCAAACCTCACCCCGGGACGCAATCTCTGGCGGAGCCCGGTTTCTATTGCCGCGGTTGGCTAGTCTCTTGCGTGTGCCACGCAGAAGCGCCGCCGATATGCATTCGATTCGGCAAAAATGCCCGATTCACTTAAGTTTTGCCTTCACGTGAACCCAGCTCTTCCTTCCCCGACCCTCCAGACAATTCGTCGATTGCGTCAGATAATTGAGACGTTAGCGCTTTGCGCCGCGGCCTCGCTCTCCTTTGCACCCACTGTAAGTGCCCAGGCCGTCGATCAGAGTATAGGCGTGGTGCCCGGAACCCGAGTCCGAGTGTCGGCACCAACGCTTGTTGCACCTCTGATTGCCAACTTCCTGCACGTAAAGGGAGACACGGCCGTTTTTATGGAGGACGCCGCAGCACGTGGGATCTGGTCCATTAGGATCGCCGAAATAACCTCGCTCGAACGGAGCGGCGGTGAACAGCGAATGAATGGCGACTACATGCTTCGCGGAGGGTTGGTCGGCGGCGGCATTGGCGCCCTGGGAGGCATCGTCTTTGCCTCCTCCGCTAAGCCGTCCGACGATTCTAGGAAATACAACCGCCTCACGACCGGCCTCGTTGGTGCGGGAGCGGGAGCGCTGGTGGGAGTTCTGGTGGGGAGCAGGTTCTCGAAAGAGGGCTGGATTCCCGTCCCCCTGCGAAGAATGTCCTTTGCTCCTTCGCGCACCGGCGTCAGACTCGGCGCCAGCTTGGTGTTTTAATACGATTCTGGGCCTCCAGCATCGTATTTTGGTCGAAGTAACCGTCTAATTCATTGTTTGAGGGTTACTCTGGACGGTCGGACCTCAGGTTGGCGAGGATTTCCAGAAACTCGTCCATCTCATTCTGATCCTGCAGAAAATACTCCGCCCTCGATCGTGCCGACCTTCCAATCCGAACGCCGAGCAAACGGCAATTCCCGGTTCGCGCAAAGGCGTCTTCGTCGGTTACATCGTCTCCAGCAAAGACTGCGTATTCGGCCGCGTGCTCATTACAGAGACGAACAAGAGCATCTCCCTTATCAGGGGCATCGTGCGGTACGACGTTAATGACGTACTTTCCGTCCGCGGCGTCTGCTTCGGGTCCTAGTCGAGCGAGATCGCGCATCATTGAGTCGCGCGCGACGGCGGGATCCACCGCCTTGCGATAGTGGATCGATACGGAGTGGCGTTTGTCTTCAACCACAACGCCGGGGAATTTTGCCGCGGACTCGGCGATGGCAGGCATCCAGCTGCGCACTAACTGCGCGGAGCTTTCCATTTGCGGAGACGGCTCGATGCCGTGGTTGCCAAGAACGGCCTGCACGCTGATGCCCTGCAGTCTCGGAACGACGTCGGCCACAGCGCGGCCGCTTACTATTGCAACGGGATAGAGCCTGGCGACGCGCCGCAGACTCTTTACGGTTGACGCACGCATCTCAGCTATGGATGGATCGCTGACAATTGGCGCGAGGGTGCCGTCGTAGTCGAATGCGAGTAGCGAGTGCCCACGTGCTACTTGCCGGAGGAGTGGCCGGCAACTGAGTGCAAGTATGTGTTTCAAAGTGCTAGGCCACTCCTGAAAGGGCTCCCTTTTCCAGATGTGCGGTACGCCTTGCCCTGTCACGCAATCCTGCAGCATCCAGAAGCATGCGACCTGCCCACCGGTAAACGTTGTTCTGAGCAACTACTGCTCGCATGGCACGCATTCGATCACCTTGTTCCGAAACATCCATTCGTGCCGCGCGTTCAAGGGCCTGGCTCGCCTGCTCGAGATCATAGGGATTGACGATCAGCGCATCTGAAAGTTCTCGGGCCGCACCTGCAAATTGACTTAGAACAAGAACGCCACGCTCGTCATCACGAGCTGCCACAAACTCCTTGGCTACCAGATTCATGCCGTCATGCAGACTGCTCACATAGCACAGGTCGGCGGCCCGATAGTAGCGATAGACGCGCGAGGGCTCGTGATGCTCACGCCACATTATCACAGGTTTGTAGGTGTCGGTACCAAAGCGCTGATTGATCCGCTGAGCACTCTGTTCTACTGTCTCGGTCAGTTGCTGGTACTGCTGGATTCTGGTACGACTCGGCGCTGCGAGCTGCACGAAGGTGAAGCGTCCCCTCATATCTGGGCTGCGCTCGAGCAGCTGTTCAACGGCTTCAAACCGTTCCTCGATTCCCTTGGTGTAATCCAGGCGATCGACGCCGACGGCTAAAATGGCGTCTTCTCCAAGACCCAATTCTTTAAAAGCGTCGTGCCTGCACTCTTCGGCGCTGGGGATGCTATCTACCCAGCGGAGCGGCCATTCCACGGAAATAGGGTATGGCCGAACGAGGGTACGGTCACCTCCCGAGACGACAGCATTGTCTACACGGTCGATTCGCGACTCGATGAACGTATCTACTGCTTCCAGGAATTGGTTGCAGTGGGCCTGTGTATGGAATCCTACAATGCTGGAGCCGAGGAGGCCGTCTATGAGTTCTTCACGCCATGGAAAGATTCCAAAGCGCTCTGCGTTGGGCCACGGGATATGCCAGAAAGTAATGATTGTGGCGCGTGGGAGATGCTGTCGGATCATCCTGGGCGCAAGCGCAAAGTGGTAGTCCTGTACCAGTATTATCGGATCATCGCTCGACACTTCATCGGCAACGGCGTCGGCGAATCTCTGATTGATGCGGCGGTAGTGCTCCCAGTCAGTGGCCCTGAAGATTGGCCTTGCATACGCGAGGTGACAAAGCGGCCAGAGTCCTTCGTTGGCGAGCCCGTAGTAGTAGCCTTGCTCCTCTTCTTCATCCATCCACACGCGTCGCAAGCGATAGGACTTTTCGTGAGGAGGAACCCAAAGCCGGTTCTTCTGGTCGACTGTGTCTCTGTCCGCTGAGCCACTCCCGTGGGCTATCCACACTCCGGCGCAGGCGCGCATGACCGGCTCCAGAGCGCTCACCAGGCCACTGGCGGGGTGAACGACCTCGATGCTACCGTCGCTTAGTCGCTCGTGGATGTAGGGTTCGCGGTTGGCAACGACTACGAGCCCTTCGTCACCGAGCTGTTCCTCAACAGCGGCCCTGAGTCGCTGAGGTGTCCACTTGGTATCGTTCTCACTTTCTTCTGTCGTTTCTATGCCGAGCCGTTGTACAAGGGCGCGGACGTCGTCGAGGAGGGGAACAGACGACCCCGATTCGTGTTCGCCGCGTAGCGCGCGGCGCAGGCCTCTTGTCCAGTTCAGACTTGTGAGCCGAACCGAAAGGATTGTGAGCAGCGCAGCTGCCATTGCGAGCGTGCCTAGTACCACAAGGACCCCGGTCCTTATCATCGAGACACGATCCTCGACAAATGTGAAATCCTGAACTACAACCAGGCGATCGGTTGAATTCTCGAACTCCAGTGGTATGACTGTCACGTGCACTAGCTGAGCAGATGACCCCACAGCGAATACGTTCTTGCGTTGTCCTCCGGATCGCGCCGAAGCGGCAAGCAGCAGCGAATCGCTCTCGCAACCAAGTGAAGAGCGAGGATACGTGGCTGTAAGGGCAATCGCATGCGAGGCGCTGTCACACAGTGCAGCTCCAATTACGCGCTCATCGCGCACCATTGTGTTGAGTACGCGCGTAACCTGCGCGCCACTGCCCGATTCGCGGGCATCGCGCAAAGAGCTCTGGCCACTGGAAGCTGCGAGTCGTGCACGTGTGGCAAGCTCTGAATCGAACCATGCACGTGCTGTGCGCGTAGTGACCACACTGGCGACAGCAGCCACTATAGCTATTCCTATTACCAGTGGCAGCGTAAGCCGCACGATGCTTCGGAATGGTCCCATGTGTCTCACGTTCAAGATAGCCCCCCTTATACACTATACACACTAAAGCGTTCTCATGCGTCTTGAACAGCAGGGCCTGGTTGGGAATTGCCAGTATTCAGCGCTAGTTGCCGCGAATGGCGACGTTACGTGGTGCTGCCTACCGCGGTTTGACTCTGAGCCAATATTTGGATCACTACTCGACAGTAAGGAAGGTGGCCGATTCGCCATTTCGCCAGCGGCCGGCGGTACGGGCACTCAACGCTACCTGGAGAACACAAACGTTCTCGAAACGCGGTTTGAAGCAGCCGATGGCGTTTTCAGAGTCCTCGATTTTGCGCCGCGTTTCATACAACACGGCCGCAACTTCAGGCCCACAAAGCTGATTCGTATTGTCGAACCTATCGAAGGTACGCCGCGTGTTTGTGTGTGCTGTGATCCAATCCTGGGGTGGTCAAAAAAGGCACCACGGCGTGAACTGGGCTCAAACCACGTCGACTATTTAGGGTATCCGTCTTTAGTCCGCCTGACTACAGACATACCTCTAGCCTACGTCGGCGGCACTGCTTTTGCCCTGAGCAGTCGGCAACACCTGGTCTTTGCCTGGGGCGCTCCCGTCGAAGAACCACTGAGGCCCCTTTGTGACCGCTTCCTTTCTGAGACCATCGCCTATTGGGTGCGGTGGGTCAAGGAATGCTCAGTGCCTGTGCACTTTCAGCGCGAGGTAATCCGATCGGCCCTCGCACTAAAACTGCATTGCTATGAGGATACGGGAGCCATAGTCGCTGCATTGACCACTTCAATACCTGAATCACCCGGTTCTGGCCGCACGTGGGACTATAGGTATTGCTGGCTACGCGACGCCTTTTACGTGCTGGGTGCATTCGAGCTTCTGGGACAGTTCATGGAGCGGGAGCAGTTTCTGCATTACCTCCTCACCGTTGCCTCGTCCTCTGCCGAACTCGACCTGGCTCCGCTCTACCGAATAGACGCAACACGCGATCTCGAAGAGGTCATCCTGACCAACTGGAAAGGCTATGAGGGCTCAGGACCGGTTCGCACAGGCAATGGAGCCGTATCGCAGATACAGAATGATATCTACGGAGAGTTAGTCCTCTCACTAACACCACTCTTTCTCGACGAGCGTTTCAGACCTGACCAGACTCCAGCTACACTCACCCTGATGAAACGGCTGGCCCGGAAAGCCGTTGCCGTAGCCGGCAGACCGGATGCTGGCATCTGGGAGTACAGGCTAGCCGAACAAACGCCACAGTCCTTTTCGGTGCTGATGTGCTGGGCAGGAGCCGATCGCATGCGGGCCGTTGCGGAACGCCACGCGCCCGAGCTGGTAGCGGAATTCAAGGGGGCCGCCGAAGCCATACGAGAGCTGATTCTGGACAAAGCGTGGAATGAGGAGCTCAAGACGTTCACCGGGTCGTTCGGTGGCCGTGATCTGGACGCTTCCATGCTTCAGGCGATTCCGCTCAGACTCGTTGCCGCCGACGATCCGCGCGCCGGGTCCACCATTGACGCGATAGGTAAGGTCCTCATGGACAACGGCTGGATGTACCGCTACCGCATGTACGACGGAATTGGTACGCCAGACGTGACCTTCGTAATCTGCACGTTCTGGATGATCGAAGCACTGGCACGCGTGGGTCGCCTGACAGAAGCACGAGAGCTTTTGGGGCGCGTCGCTAACGCACTGCCGCCACTTGGTCTCATGTCCGAAGACTTTGATCCAAACGAGGCTCGCTTCTGGGGCAACTTTCCTCAAGCCTACTCACACGTGGGACTGATCCGCGCCGCATTTGCCGCCTCGCCTGCGTGGAACGAAGTACTCTAAGGACAGCAAGCATTTCGGTACTGTTGAGAGATTTCGCCTGAGCTAGCCAAACCCTTGAACCGTAATACTCAAATGGCACGACCCGGCATCCTCGCTGAGTCCACGTGGAAGACCATCGGGGATTCGCGATACGAAGTAGCAGTGCTTCCATGGGGGGCTACCGAGGCTCACAACTACCACCTGCCGTACAGCACCGACACGGTCGAGTGCGACGAGGTTGGTTCACGCGCAGTTGTCGAAGCCACAAAGCGTGGTGCACGCGTTGTCCTCTTGCCTACCGTGCCTTTTGGTGTGCAGACGGGTCAGCTCGACATCCCTTTCTGCATAAACATCAATCCCAGTACACAGGCAGCAATCTTCAGGGACGTTGCGCGCTCGCTCGAACCACATGGGGTGCGCAAACTGGTGATCCTTAACGGCCATGGCGGGAACGACTTCAAACAAATCATTCGCGAACTTCAGCCGCAGACCTCTCTTTTTTTGTGCCAGGTCAACTGGTACTCGGTGCTCGAAGCAAAGCGCTACTTTGATGAACCAGGCGATCACGCTGGTGAGCTGGAAACGAGTGTGATGATGCACGTGGCACCGGAGCTTGTGGCGCCACTTTCCGACGCTGGCGATGGAGCAGTTCGCAAACCGATGGTGAAGGGAATGCGAGAGGGTTGGGCCTGGGCCCCGCGACGCTGGACCATGGTTTCAGCGGACACAGGTGTCGGCAATCCGTCAAAAGCCACCAAAGAAAAGGGTGAGCGCTACGTGGCTGCGCTCACCGATTCTCTCGCTGGATTCCTCGTAGAACTAGATGTCATGGATCCATCGAACCCCTATGGATCGCCCGATAGTTAGTCGCCTGATACTTCGACAGTATCCGTGACACCCGAAGTCGTTGCGGGCTTGGCCGGTCCAACGAGGAACTCTTTTAGCCGGTCTCCCGCACGATGGACAATTACGTATCCGGTCGGGACTACAAAGAGCGTAAGCAGAGTAGAGAAGATCAAACCGCCGACTACCGCTATAGCGAGCGGCCGCATCATTTCACCACCCGCCTCCATGCCGAGCGCCAGTGGCAATGACCCCATGACAGACGTGAATGTCGTCATTAGGATCGGCCGCATTCGCACCACACCGGCTTCGACCACGGCCTCTTCGAGCGGCACATTTCGCTCGTGCCGATAGTGCTCTATAAACTCGACCAGTAGAATCGAGTTATTCACTACAATTCCGGCCAGCATGATCATTCCCAGAAATACGGGCGCGCTCAAGTTGGTGCTCGTTACCCAGAGGGCAATCATCACTCCAACCAACGCCAGCGGAACTGCCATGAGAATTACCAACGGATCCAGCAGACTTTCATACTGGACAGCTAGCACCACGAACACAAGAAAGATCGCAAGAGTCACAACCAGTAGCATCTGACGGTTAGACTCGGCGATTGCCTCTTCTTCACCGCTGAACACGATTCCGTAGTCATCGGGTAGCTGCAGACCATCAAGTCTTGCCCGCACCGAATCGCTCACTGCAGTCATCGGCGCTATTTCTGTGAGCACGTCACCACTCAGCGAAAGCACGCGGTTCTGGTTGTGGCGCCTGATCGACGTTGGGCCAACGACTCGGCGAACCGTCGCCACGTCATTGAGGGTTACAGGCGCGCTATTGCCGGTTGCCGGAAATAGAAGCACGGTGCCGAGGTCTTCTCCAGACGTAAATCGATCGCGTGGGAATCGCACCCTAACGTCGTATTGGTAGTTTCCTTCGGCATACTGAGTGGCGATGGTACCATCGAGTGCGGTACGAACAGTCTGACCCACCGTAGCCACGTCCAGACCTAACGCGCGCGCACGTTCGCGATCGAGTGTGATAGCCAGGAGCGGTACGGCATCATCTGTCTGCACATCAAAGTTCTCGAGGCCAGGCACTCCGCGCACGCGTCGCACGATCTCCTGGCCGATTTCGTTCATTCGAGCCAGGTCATCACCAACGATGCGCAACGAGACGTCCTCTCCCGACCTGTTCGTTCTCAG
>CAZYTS010000002.1:0-25196 GCA_964649855.1 uncultured Gemmatimonadaceae bacterium | reverse complement strand
GGGATGCGTGGCGGCCTGACACCCACTCTGGCACCAGCAAAGCCGCGCGCGTCGATTCGGTTCTGAAGCTGCGTCACCCACTGTTCTGCCGAGAGGTTGTTGCGCTGCTCCATGGGCGCCAACACAATGTCGATCGAACCACGCCCTGCGTTACCTGCGGTCGAGCCGCCGAAAAAGAAGCCACCCGCGGTCGCAAAGACGGTCTCCACACCCGGCATCTCGTTCACCATGGCCTCGATCTCGCGAGTGATGCGATCGGTCTGATACGGTGACGAACCAGGCGGCAAACGCACGAATACAGAAACGTTGCCGTTGTCGACCTGTGGGAGGAACTCGGAATCGAAGGTGGTAGAGAGCCAATAAGCAAAGACTCCCGAGGCCGCAGCACCGGCCATTACCCACCATCTCCTTCTAACAGCGGTCGTCGCTATGCGACGGTACCACTCGGTCATACGCGAAAAGCCGCGATCAAATGCAACGAGCGGTCTGAACCGGTCAAGCCCAGAGGAGAATCGCACCTTTCCAAATTGCGCGGCCAGCATCGGCACCAGAGTCACTGCCAGAGGCAGTGACGCCAGGATCGCAAACGAGATGGTGAGAATCAGCTCGCGGAAAATGAGGGCGGCGAGACCTGTGATGAGCAGGAACGGAGCAACGGACGCAATGTTTGTCGTAGTCGAAGCGAGAACGGCGCTGGTTACTTCTTCGGCTCCAACGTGCGCGCCCTCCACGGGACCCAACCCATCATGTTCTCGACGCCGGTAAATGTTCTCCAGCATTACAATGGCATTGTCCAGCAACAGGCCGGTGCCCAGTGCCAGACCGCCTAACGACATGATGTTGAGCGTTAGATCCGACATGCCCATCATCACGAACGTGGCGAGGATGGCGAGCGGAATCGAAACACCAATAATGAAAGTCTTGCGGAACGAGCGCAGGAAGATCAGCACGATGATCATCGCGAGGATCGCTCCCGTAACAGCCGCTGACTGAACAGAGTTTAGAGCATCACGGATGAACGATGATTGATCGAACGTTACGCGATACTCGATGTCAGTCGGTACAAAGGCCGATGTCTGCAACTGGTTGAGCCGCGCCCGCACGCCGTCGACAACTTCGACCGTGTTGGCTTCGGGCTGCTTGCGCAACTGGATTCGGACAGCGGGCTTGCCATTGAGTCGCGCCCACAACCGCTGGTCCGCACTCGTGTCGCGCACCGACGCAATTTCTGTAATCGGAATCCTGGCGCCACCGCGAGATGGCAGCAAAACGCTTCGGATGTCTTCTACGCTTTGAAACTTGCCGGCAGTCTTGCCGACGAGTTCACGCTCGAGTGACGTTATGCGGCCGGCAGCAAGATCCTGGTTCTCAGAACGCAGAGCGTTGATTACCTGCGATACAGAGAGCCCGTATCCGCGAAGCCTTTCGGGGTCCAGCTCTACAAGGATCTCTCGAACGAGACCACCTGAAAGGTCCACAGCCGCTACCCCGGGTACGCTCAGCAACTGGGGACGCAGCCGCTGATCCACCCACTGCCGCAGTGCGATCAGATCCCGCTGTTCGGAGGAGAAAGCGACTGAAAATACCGGGCTCGCGGTCGGCTCGGATTTGGAGATTACGGGCGAGTCGGCTTCTTCGGGCAGCTGAGCGCGAACACGCTCCACGTTTTTTGCAGCGTCCTGAAGGGCAAAATCAACGTTGGTGCCGTGCTCGAACTCGAGTGTCAACGAGACTCGACCTTCGCTGACGTCGGTCTCCAGGAGGGAGAGGTTTTCTGTTGTTGCGAGCGCCGACTCCAGAGGCTTGGCTACAGTCTCCTCCAGAACCATGGGCTCGACACCAGGATTGCTCACCGATACTCGTACCTGCGGGTAAACAATCCTTGGCAGAAGGTCTACGGGAACCCGTCCTACGTAAACGACCCCAAGTACCAGCAGCGTGAGCGTTAGCATCACGGTGCCGATTGGATGCGTAATTGCCCAGCTGGCAATACCCCGTCGCTTGTTCTCTTCGCTCATCGCGTCCTCCCGGCAGTTGCGGTGTCGGCCGTCGCCGGAGCCTGTCGCGGTGCAGCTCCCGGGGTCACGTCAGGTGCGAGAGGCTCGACGATTCTGACCGTGGCACCTTCGCGCACCTCAGTAGCGCCCGTCACGATGACGCTGTCCCCAGTTTGTATTCCCTCGAGAACTTCGACCAGTCCTTCGACTTCAGGGCCCACCCTAACACCTCGTCGCACAGCCTTGCCGTCAATCACCACAAATACCGATCGAGCTCCCGTTGTGCCCAGAACAGCCCGGGCAGGCACTAGTACAGCGTCCTTGCGCTCATCGAGCTGGAACGTCGAACGAGCAGTGTAGCCGGGTCTAAGCCGCGAAGCAGCCGAACCACTTATTGCGACCTCGACGGGCACCATGCGAGTCGATGAGTCAGCAGAAGGAAAGATCCGGCGAATCCTTCCCTGAAAGCGTTCGCCCGGCAGGGCGTCAACACTCATTGCGACCGTTTGCCCAGCGCGCAGGGCGCCCACATCGAGCTCTGATACCAGGACCCGAGTGACCAGTGTGGACACGTCGGCAATCGTAAAAAGCCGGAGATTATTCGAAACGATATCTCCTGTCTCGACCTGCCGCTCGGTCACCACTCCATCGATTGGCGAGCGAATCGTTGCATACGCCAGGCGGGTCTTGAGCTGAGCAAGGGTGGCTTCGGCAGCTGCAAGAGCCGCTTTGTCTCGTTCGTATTCGGCCGCTGTGATGATCTGGCCTCGAAAGAGTTCTTCCGAACGGCGTGCCGTGGATTGCGCAAACGTCAGCGCAGCTTCGGCACTACGCACCTGTGCTTCGAGTTCGGCGGCCTCGATGGTGGCGAGTACCGCTCCAGCTTCAACGCGGGCGCCTTCGAGAACTCGCACGCTTCCGAGCGCACCGGCGAGTTGAGCGTTGACCCCGACCACGCGGATGGGTTCAATGGTTCCCGCGACTGTGGTCGACCGGGCTACTCGCCCTTCGTGCGCGACCTCGACTTCGACTGGCGTTATCCGCTCGCCGCGTGGTCCTCCACCAGGACCTCCGCCTCCCGGCGTCCGCGCCTCGCCCTCATCCCGTGCGCAGGCGGTGACGGCGAGCAAAGTGACAGTGACTAGCGCAGACAGTGACGAGGTACGTGGCATCAGAGGGAGCAGTGCAAGTGCAAAAAGAAAGATTCCAGAAACGAGCGTACCCGCCTTAACGCACGAGTCGGCTGAAACGCGCGAGTAAGGAGGGCCTTTTCAGTCAATCGGGGAAACCTCGAAGTTTGACTACTTAGGAGGTCTCTTGTTAACCGGATCGCCGAGTCAGTCATGGGTGGGGGGGATTCTTACGGCTTGGCCGGGAGCTGGGCGAGGCCAGCAATGGGATCGAAGGTGCTGCCGGCCGGGAGCACGTGTGTAACGACGCCAGTCGCGCCGAGCGGTTCGGAGTTGGCGGTCAGCTTGGCGCGCCGAGCATCGAAGACTATTACTGAACTCGCGCCACTAACGCGCCACTTTCCCGACGGTTCAACGACAAGAGCGGTAGATTCGTCGATTCCAGCGCCAAGGTGAACGGGGCCCTCCAACACCAGGCTCAAGAGCCGGTTCTCCCGCTTTCGTCGGATAAAATGCTGGTCCACCACCGCGCCATCCAAGAGCCCCAACCCCTCGGACACCACCACGTTGTTCCGATCGATCGTGATGAACGTCAGACTCGAATCGCTCGGGTAGCGCGCACCTCCTCGCTTACGCTCGTCCCCGGTGATCATCGGAGTGGACATCACCGCGGCCCCAGCCGAAGTACCCCCGACCACCGCTCCCGCACGATAGCGCTCAACGATCTCCCTGGCCGTGCGAGTCCCCCGAAGCACCTGGGCCAGCCGGTTCTGGTCACCACCACCAAACCAGATCCCCGTTGCGGAGCGCACCTGCTGAACAACCGAATCCAGGTCGGCCTGATCGCGAGTTATGTAGAGGTTTGTCGCGCTCGCGCCGTACTGCCGCAACTGCTGCGCTTTTTCCTCCCCGCTCTCGAGGCCAGATACACTTGCCATGGCAAAGACGACAATCCGCGCGCGACTCGGGCCGCCGGCGAGATCCACAAACTCCTTAACCAATGCAGGCGGTTGCGGCCCTCCACCAACTATAAAAAGCGAACCCTGCGCTCCCACCGTGTCTGACAATAGAGCAGCCGACACAAGGGCGAACCCGCTCAACACCCTGTAATACCCTGCCTTGGAGCGCTTACACGAGAGATTCTTCATGTTGTCCACAGTTTGTATGTCCCCTAACGTCCTGATTCCTTTATTGGCACGCCATATCCGCCGCGATCCCAGTGCATCATCAATACTCCGTTCTCCACAAACACACGAAAGCGCTCTTCACTGCCGGGGAGCGACATGTGCTTTTCCAGCGGGATGCGCGCCACGTCGCGCGATGCGTCGTATTGCGTTCCCCACTGCCCTGTCTGAGAATTGAGAATGAGATAACTCTGACCAGCGCTCGGATAGAGCCAGACAGAATAACTCCCTGCTGGAACCGTAGTGCTTCCAAAGACCAGATCAGCGCTCGTACGCAGCTGTGCTGCCGCATTTGCACCGAAACGCCACGTAGTGTCATAAGGCACGAGCCTTCCCCAGATCTCGCGACCTCGCATTGCTGGTCGTCCGTAATCGAGCCAGAGCGTGGCCCGTCCAATCGTTGCGTTAACGGTATCACGCGTCGATGCAGCCCTCATGGGAGCTTTAACCCATGCAGCACCAAGTTTGGCCAGATCAGGTGGAGCAACTCTCGTTACCACAAACTTCTGCGTCGTCAGAGATCCGTCACCACGAATCACGCGTCCCTCTCTGTCCAGCCTGGCACCTGTGCGGAATCCCTGCTGCACGATTTCGGCGGAGTCGCTGCCTACGAGACGGACTTCGAGCCGAGATGGAGATGTCTGGTTGGGGGAAAAACCGATCGTGGAAACTGCTCCAGATCTCCTCGCTGCAGCGATTTGAAGCTCAACGGCAACCCACGAAAGGCCGATCGAGGGAAGCGTACCGCGGGGTGCAGCACTTGCCAGCGTAACGCGCTGAGCGTTCTGAACGAGCTCCCGGTAAACGCTGTCCGCCGTGAAACGCATTTTTAGTGGACCACTCGAATTTGGAAGCTTTGAGCCATCCACTGCCACGGTCTCCTGTTCGTACGAGAGCGGATTGCCTTGGCTGTCCAGTTCAATGCGGTATCTGACGATCACGGTCTCTGGAGAACGTCTGAGCAGAGAACCAGCTATTGTTCTGCCGCTTCGTTCGAACTCTTCAACAGCGACAGTGTCATCGCCCAGCCTGGAGAGAAAAGCACCACTCTGCGCCTGAACCGTGCCTCCTGATAGCAGCATGACGAGGGCCAACAACGGAGTAGTACGTGATGTGAGCATGAGCAACCTGCTGTTTAGTGTTTACGAACGCAGGGTCTGACGTTTAACTACACCTGATCGGTAGACAAGCTTTCTTTTGTCAGGAAATGGTTTACTCCAGAGGCCAGTTGACCGATCTGGTGGTCTCCTGCAAGCTGCGAACTCGTTGAACGGAAACTGGTATTGGAATACAGCCCCCTGGGTGATCGCGCGGTCACGATAACGTTGGGAAACCGCATAGACGAAGCGACGCGTCTCAGGATCCAGTCGCTCTGTGCGCTCCTTGACGCTGAGCCTGTACCGGGGATGGTTGAGTACCTGCCCGCCTTTGCCTCGCTGACGGTTTACTACGATCCGGCAGCTGTGCCCGGTACACACTACGATTCAGCTTCGCCCTACGAGCGCTTTTGTGTGGCGCTCAAAGAGGCGTTCAAACGCGTATCGCATGAACCAGTCAGTGAGTCGCGGCTGGTAGAGATCCCGGTGCTGTATGGCGGCGAGCACGGGCCCGACATCAACGACGTGGCGATGCATACCGGGCTTGGTGTCGATGAGATCATCCGGTTGCATAGCGGCGCTTCCTACGTGGTTCACATGGTGGGATTCGTAGCGGGTTTTGGATACCTGGGCGGTCTTCCGCCCGAACTGGCAACGCCACGTCGGTCAGCTCCTCGAACACGGGTTCCGGCTTCGAGTGTGGGAATCGGTGGGAGCCAGACGGGAGTCTACCCTATAGACGCACCTGGCGGCTGGAACCTCATTGGGCGCACGGCGCTACGCTTGTTTGATCCGCTGCGAGATCCGGCAACGCTCCTCAGAACGGGGGATCGAGTGAGATTTGTGGCAGTGGATGCCGCTGCTTTCGCGCGTTTGGCTCGTTAGAATATGACCATACGCGTGGTGAATGGCGGAATGCACACAACGGTTCAGGACCTGGGACGAACGGGTCACCAGAAAGACGGCGTTCCGGTGAGCGGTGCAATGGATCGCTTTGCTCTGCGCGCGGCCAACATTCTCGTCGGAAACGATCCGGGCGACGCCGCACTCGAAATAACGCTTAGAGGTCCGGCACTTGAAATGAAGTCTGGCGCGTTGCTCGCGCTGGCGGGCGCACCTACCGAGCTCAGCGTCGACGGCGAAGCAGTAACGCCCTGGCACCCCATCTGGGTTCCTAAGGGCTCACTCCTTCAGCTTGGATCGATGCCATCTGGATGTCGTGCTTACCTTGCTATTGCTGGTGGGATTGACGTACCAGTAGTGCTTGGTGGCAGGAGTACCTATGTACGCGGTGGCTTTGGAGGATTAGGTGGTCGCGCGCTTATCGCTGGCGACATTGTGCCAACAGGGCCCGTGTCTGAGTTGTCGGCCAGGATCCTATCGTCGATAGTAAGGGACCCCAAGCTTCCAGCAGTTGCCCCCTGGGGTCTGGGCCCGTCGGCAAGACCGCCTTACACCGCGCATCCGGTCGTTCGGTTACTCGAAGGTGCTCACACTCACGCGCTCACGACCGGCAGTCGCCAGCTGTTGTTCAGCCAGCGATTTACAGTTTCTCCGCATTCCGACCGCATGGGCTACCGCCTTCTCGGAACGCAGCTCGAACTCACTCGGCCGCTGGAACTGCTGTCTGAGGCAGTCACGTTCGGAACGGCGCAGTTGCCTCCTTCGGGTCAGCCAATAGTTCTAATGGCAGACCATCAGACTACCGGTGGCTATCCCCGTATTGGAGAGGTGGCTGCCGTAGACCTGCCCTTGATGGCGCAGTTGCGGCCCGGAGATTCTGTTCAGTTTGTACCCGTTTCGCTTGCTGAGGCACAGAGACTTTACCTTGAACGGGAGCGGGAGATTATACGCGCGCAGCGTGAAATCCTGCTCCGCCACTCATGAAAGGCGCATGAACCAGGTCGACATTAATTGCGATATGGGTGAGGGCTTTGGAGCCTACACGATTGGTGCGGACGAAGAGTTGCTGCGCCTGGTTTCATCTGCAAATATTGCCTGCGGCTTCCATGGCGGTGATCCGGGGGTGATGCGACGCACGGTCGAGGCGGCAAAGCGCGAGGGTGTATCGATCGGAGCCCACCCTGGTCTACCTGATCTTTCCGGCTTTGGTCGTCGCAGTATGGACGTTTCGCCGCAGGAAGTTTATGACATCGTTGTTTATCAGATCGGTGCTCTCTCCGCCTTTGCCGCTGCCGCGGGAGTTTCTGTCAGGCACGTAAAACCTCACGGTGCCTTGTACAACATGGCGGCACGAGACAGAGCGTTGAGCGATGCAATTGCACGTGCCGTCCGTGACGTTGATGCGGAGCTATTGCTCTTTGGCTTGGCTGGCAGTGTAATGCTGGAGGCGGCCAGCAATGCTGGTATTCGCGGCGTGAGCGAAGTCTTTGCGGACCGCAATTACTCAGGTGATGGATCATTAGTATCCAGACGGCGAGACGACGCGATGCTAAAGGACGCGGGCGCTGTTTCGGAACGAACAGTCCGTATGGTCAAAGAAGGACTAATCACAACGGTCGATGGCAATGATATCTCCGTTCGCGCCGACACGATCTGCATACACGGCGATGGGCCTCACGCCCTGGAATTCGCCTCTGCGATCAAACTAGGAATGCAGGCGGCAGGAATAGAGATCAGAAGCCTTTAGCTACTTCAGATACTCCGCTATACCGCTGAGTAGCATCTCGGTTGCGACGGTGATAAGTAGCATGCCCATCAACCGCTCCATGGCTATCAAACCACGTTCGCCCAGAACCCTTCTGAGACCGGCCGCGAAATAGAGGATCACCGCTGACGCGAGCCACGCAATTACTACAGCTCCAAGCCAGACGGGCCAGCGGTGGGGTTCACGGCTCATGAACAGGAGTTCGGTGGCCATCATGGATGGTCCGGCTGTGTAAGGAACAGCAAGCGGTACGATGAAAGGTTCTCCCTGTACCTGCTCGCGCAGCGTGGCCTCTGAACTTGGGAATATCATCCTGAGAGCGATAAGCATCAGGATCACACCACCAGCGATCGTGAGCGCCTCTGCAGAAACGTGGAGCATGCTTAGCAAAAACCTGCCGCCAAACAGAAACGCTATCAGAATGACCAGCGCAATCATGAGCTCGCGCACAATCACGAGGCGCTGTCGCGCGGGCTCGACACTCTTGAGTGCCGACAGAAAGAGCGGGACGTTACCCAATGGATCCATGACAAAAAAGAGCAACACCGCCGCTGAGAGAAGTGTCATGCTCGTCGCTGAGCGCTCTTTTTTGTCCTGACGTTCCCGAAGCTCACCATGTCCTCAAAAGTGCATGGATTGATGAACTACGGCAATGCGCCCTTACTAATCACCGTATCGTCAGGCTGTGTTGCCTTCCCGATCCAGTAGGCGCCGCTTGCGGTCCACTCCCCACCGATAACCCGAAAGCGATCCGTCGGTCCTGACAACTCTATGGCACGGAATGGCAACAGCGAGCTTGTTGGCGGCACAAGCGCCTGCCACGGCTCGTGTTGCGGCGGGCGCGCCAATCTTTCCTGCAATCTCCTGATAGGTAGCAGTTGCACCGGCCGGAATCTCTCTCAGCGCGTGCCAGACCCGCTGCTGAAACGCAGTGCCCCTGATGTCGAGAGGCAAGTCAAACCCTTCCGACGGTGAATCGACAAACCCGACGACGCGGCTGACTACCGCTTCGTAGTCACTGTCTGCGCCGACGATGCGGGCGTTGGGAAACTCATCCTGCAGCTGATATACCAGTTGCTCGGGATCGTCGCCTAACGAAATTGCACACACGCCCCGTTCACTGCTCGCTACAAGTATGGCGCCCAGTGAGCACTGGCCAACGGCAAAGCGAATCTCGAGCGCCTCTCCTCCCGCGCGGTAGGCGCTGGGTGTCATACCGAGCAAACGGTCGCTGGCAGCGTAAAAGCGAGCACCGGAGTTGAATCCCGACTCGTAGATCGCGCGACTGACGGTCGTCTGTTTCTGTAGTTCGCTACGCACTCGTGCCGCACGTTGCGCCGCGTGGTATTCGCGCGGTGTGACACCAGTTACGGCGCGGAAAACCCGATGGAAGTGATAAATGCTCATCCCGGCGCCCTCGGCAAGAGTCGCCAGTGCTGGGACCTGCTCTGACGCCTCTATGAGCCGACACGCTTGGGCAACCTTGGCTGCCAGCCGCTTTTCAAGCGCCGGTTCTTTAGGTCTGCACCGTTTGCAGGCTCGAAACCCGGCGTTTTCCGCATCCTCGATCGTTTCATGAAAACGCACGTTTTCGGGCCTGGCCAGTCGCGCGCCACACGAGGGTCTGCAGTAAACACCCGTGGTCTTGACGGAATAGACGAACGAACCATCGGCCTCTCGGTCGCGGGCAACAACCGAAGCCCACCTCGGGTCGGCCTCTACGAGTTCCTTGGCATTTATCGGTCGATCGAGCAGCATGCTCATATGATAGCTCCATCGCAGGTGAAAATGTCGCGAAAGGAGTATGGCTACTCTTGCGAGCCAAAGAACCCCGCCTCTTGCTGTTGAATTCGCCGTTCCCACGTCACTTTTATCTGAATGTCACTGACCAGGCAGCCGGAGAAACTCGCCAGCAGCATATTTGATATTGCCATCATCGGTGGCGGCATTACCGGTGCTTGCATTGCCAGGGATGCCTCCCGACGAGGCCTGAAGGTGGCGCTTCTGGAGCGAGGTGATTTTTCGGCCGGCACCAGCGCCTCCACTTCCAAAATGGTTCACGGCGGCCTTCGCTATCTGCAGTCGTTGCAGCTTGGAGTCGTTAGAGAGTCGCTGCGCGAGCGCCGGATCTGGGAACGAATTGCGCCACACATGGTCCGGCCCCAGTACTTCATCGTCCCCTCCGAGGACCGCAAGCACGACATCGAACTGCGGCTCGGACTGGGGCTCTACGATCTCTTGAGTTTCGATCGAAACCTCCTGGATGATCCCGCACAGCACATTGCCAGGAGCCGCCACATTACCGGAGCTCAAGCAGTTCAAACGGAGCCGGTTCTGGCAGACAGGAGTCCATATGGCGCCATGGTTTATGGTGACTGCGTCATGTACTCCCCAGAGCGGCTGGCCCTGGAATGCCTGATAGACGCGGCGGAACACAGCGCAATCGTCGCTAACTATTCTGAGGTTACCGCAGTATCGCGCGATTCTGCCGGAAGGGGGGTGCTCGTCACGCATGATCTGATTAGTGGTGAAGTTCTCGAAATTCGCAGCCGCATCGTAGTAAATGCGGCCGGCCCATGGGCAGATGACATCGCTGGCTTTGGCGGAGAATCACATCTGCTTTTGCGGTCAAAGGGAATCCATGTGGTAACGCGACCCATCACCAGCGAGTTCGCGCTGACGATTCCTCACGGTGGCCGGCATTTCTTTGTAATCCCGTGGCGCAATCATTCGCTGATTGGCACGACTGACACCCCCTATTCGGGCCAGCCCGCGGATGTGTCGGTCAGCGTAAGCGATGTAGCGAGCTTTTTGAGCTTCGTGAACGAAGCACTTCCAGGCGCCGAGCTAAAGTCGAGTGATGTGGTATACGCGTATGCGGGTTTGAGACCGCTCCTCGCCAAAGCCGGCGTCGACAGTTACAAGCTGAGCCGAAGGTCCGAGATCATAGACCACACCGTTGGTGATGGCGTCCCGATGCTGTCAGTAATTGGGGGCAAGTGGACCACATCACGCGCTCTCGCTCAGCGGTGCGTAGACCTTGTCGCGCGTAGATCAGGTATTTCCACCAGACCTTGTGACACGGCCACCGCGCGGCTCCCCGGCGCGGCCAGCGGTCGCACGGATTCCATGGCGGCATCTATTGCGTCTCGCTATCCCAACGTTGCGATCGATGGTATTGAATCGGCAGTTCGCAACTTTGGGTCAAGGGCTACCCGGGTCCTGGACCTCGCCGCAAACACACCTGGTTTAGCAGAACCTGTAGGAGAGCAACGGCCGAACACACTCGCCGAGATTTGTTTTTCGGCCCGGTACGAAATGGCCCTCAGCCTCGAGGACGTGCTCTTTAGACGCACAGGTATCGGCACGCTTGGAACTCCCGGGCGCGCCGCTGTCGAACGAGTGGCATTGGTAATGGCGCGGGAACTTGGGTGGAGCGACGCAGAGACTCGCGAGCAATTGTTGGCGGTCGCTGCCAGGTTCCGGCCGTCAAACGACTAAAGGGACAACGATCTTTTGTTGTCCCTTTAGCAGAGTTGCTGTCGTCACCGGGCTTGAGCCGCGGTCGGGGGGCAGCAACTCAGAATGCTATGACGCCTTCAAAGATCATCCCGCTGAACTTTCCACCGCTGCGGATATCGCTGTTCGGGAAGTCGTTGTACTTCTGCGTCACCCACTCGGCCTTCATCAGAACGTTTGGCGTCAAGAACCAGCCGCCGCCGAGCTGAGTGCGATCTACGCCAACCTTGCGGGTCATTCCAACGAGTTCGCCTTTGGCCGTGTTGTATCGTCCTCCCACATACATCTTCTCCCCAGGCAGGAAGCGGTAGATAGCTTCTCCAGCATACTGATTCCACGTTCGCTTGCCCACTTCAGCCGCAGTGTTGGTTCCCTTGGCCTGTTCAATCACGCCAAAGAGTTCCAGACCACGCACTTTCACAAAGGGGTTGACCTGGTATGCGGTAACCGATCGACGGAACTGAGGGTTGACCAGGCCTGACGATGCCTGGGCCGTCGAAGTCGCAGCAGTGTTTTCGAGGACGAAGTAGTAGCGCGATCCGGCCCGATCACCGGCGAACAGTGTGCCTCCGGGTGACTTGGAGTTGCTGTAACGCGATCCGGTAAGGCGCACCCTTACGTCTTCGTTGATCTGTCTGTCAATCCCGAGTTTGGCGATGTACGCTGGTGCTCTGTCATCAGGCGTAAGGACGTTGCCCTTGATCTCGCCTCCTGTGATAGCTCCCATCGCCATGAGTCCATTGGGGCTTCTCACGTAAATCTCTGCACCGACCTCGGTCGTGAAGGCATCCATGACAAGGTTGCCGACAAACGGATTGTACATGGCGTTGCCGTTGTCCGTACGCCGGAAGTGGGCGTCGCCATAGTTGATCTCAAAGTGGCCGGCACGGATCGTCACATACTTCATGATGTCTTTGAGTGCCTGAACCTCAAAGGGCGAGTCATCGATCAAGAGGTAGCCGTCCTTGACCCAGGTCTCCTGGTGGTGGCGCGAAGAGAGGTAGGTCGTGAGTGCTACTCTGATGCCCGGAGCCAGCTGCGCATTGAGATAGAGGTTTGCCGCTGCGTTGTTGAACCCGTTGCCGATCTCCATCAACTGATTGGCGTTGATGTTGTTGACGACGTTAGGCAGGGCTGAGTTGCTATGGGACAGCGCCTGGAACTGCTGCGTAAATGCCGCTCCGAAGTTTAGCCTGAAGCCCGTGTACGGAACCCCATCGTTCTTTGGCGTTTCAAACACGTTTACACCGCGCTGGTCGTTGGCCCGCAGATGCTGAATTTCCAGCGGAGGGGCAAACGTGGATGGCTTTCGTGCCGGTGACGCGGTAGTTCCGGTATCTTCAACAACTGCCTTGGCCGTTTTGGTGCCCTCGGCGTTCTGTGCCTGTAGCGCGCCTGCCGCCAGTAGCGTCGCGGCGGTCACTAGCACAAGGTTCGCGGTTTTCATATATGGTCTCCAGAAATGATATCGTCGTTTAGTCGCGATCAGCGTTGCGTTAGTTCTTGAGAATCAGATCGAAGTGCACCTTTACCTTGTCGTGCACCTTCATCGTTCCCAGCATCAGTGAAGGAGGCTTGAGTCCATATTCCTTCATTGACAGATCGTGGATGCCTGTCACCCTGAGTGTGTTGTCGGGCGCGGGGGCGGCAAGCGCCTCGAGTGTGATATCGCGCTCTACACCGCCAAGGCTGAGCTTGCCGGTCATCGACACTTTCATGCTGTCGCTTGCTTGTGCGAGCTCGTACGACGCAAGCCTGAAAGTGATCGTCGGATGCTCTGTAGCCTTGATCGCCTTGAGCATATGACCGTTCATTGTGCCGTTCCTGCAATCGAGCTTGCCGGCCGCAACGGTGAGTTCCACGTTGTCGACGCTCTTGCTTCCGCTGAGCACTGCGCCAATGGCGTCGCTACCCTGCGAGGCAACGCTCGCCTCAAAGCCCACGGCCTCGCATTCGAAGCCGCGCACTGAGGACGTGCCCGTGACCCAGAGCCTGCTGGATGGTTCGAGTTCCATGGAAGCTGAAACTGCCTGCCAGCCAATGAGGGCCGGTAGGAGTAGTGCGACTATAGCCTGTTTCGAATGGTTGAGCATTTTCGGACTCCGGTCGGTTGATGGAGCCGCGGTGCCCTGCGACCCGAGCCTAAAGTGGCTCAACCGGACGCGCCCCAACGTCGGGCGACTTGCGGAACGTGATCGGCGTTGACCTGAGTACTTTTGTCAGGGTTTACCCGATAGACCGGGCCGCTCGGCGACTACCGCCAGGGTCATCACGGCTCTGCCAACCACCGGCATCTCGCTCTCAATCCTCACCGGTAAGCGTCGAGCGTCTTCTGTAAAGTGAATACGGATAACGCCTTCCGTGTCGCCATAACGCGCCGGATCACGCACCCTCATCTCGACCAGAATCGCCGGAACCTCTCCGATGCCCGTTGAAACCGTGTCTCGGCCAATCACCTTGACCACGATAGGATTTCGTTCGGTCTGGAAGTGACGGTCAAACGCGTAAATGCTGTCTGGTTCAAGCGGAAGAGTCCTTATGAAGTAGATGAACGACAGCTCGTCGAGGGGCAGGCTGGTCGGACTCTCTCCATGCAATCCTTCTCTTCCCTCCCAGCGCCGTTCATCAGGATAGAGCTCAACCTCCTGCTTGCCGCTTGAAAGCGGATGCTTTTCTTGCTTGTGAAACCGGAGCACCGCCATTGCGTGCGGATCGAGCCATGACTCTGTGCGATCTATTGCCTTGAAGGGGCCGAGCCCAGCCTTGAAGTCAAACCGCAAAAGGTAGGTACGCCTGCCCCTGATTTCGACAGGCCCTTCAACTGACATCACTCCCCTGCCTGACGCTTTCACGCGCGAAACACGCACTCGGTACTCGAGCAGTTCTCCCACCGCAAACGGCAAGTCGGGATCTTGGCTCACTTGTGCTGCCAGCGGATGCGTCACTGCGACCGCAGCAGCCACCGCTCCAATGGCGGCAACTCTTTTCAGATCAAATGTCCTGGGAACGTTCGGAGAGCGCATGTGAGACACGGCAGACTGTGATCACATGGTAGCCCCAACTCAGTTCTGCGGTTGTCGGCCGAAGTTGCTGCCTTTTGTCAGGCATTCCCGCACGCCTGCCTGAACGCGGCGCTCACCTGACCTTGCTGAATCAGGTTGGCTCACTGGCACGACCCGACATCTTGTGGACGTGGATGCCAAACAGCACGTCCCTGAACGACACGGGATCCCCCTCCCGAAACGTCTCTGGAATCACCTTTCTCACCGCTTGCAGCGCCTTGTTGAAGCGCATCTTGTCGCTCTCGTTTCCCTCGGGTTCGAGGTGATAGAACGTTCCGTGCACAACAACACTCTCCCACGTCGTTGGGCCATGAACCTCGTCAACTTCAAATGCTACCCAAGGTCTCCTCGCCAGCACGTTGAGCTTTGACCCGGGCGAAGTACGCCCAAAAACCCAGCCATCTTCATAGATGTAGCTGATGGGCTCGATATCGACGCGGTCGTGCAGGCTATACGCAATTCGCCCCACGTTGTGGCGTCCAAGTAGTGCCTCGATCGCGGCTAGATCCAGTTCGCGGATCCTAAACGGAGTCTCGTCCATATTGTCTTCAGCCTACATCAGGCGATAAGATCCGGGGGTCAGGGAATCCCTTACGAATATCATGGACCTCCCCGACGTTCCACCTTGCGGCTCTTCGCGAGGTTGATCCCCATGGATCGAAGGTCACCCCTAACGGCGGTCTTGCGGGTGCCGTTGCTGGTGAAGTTGGCGGGCGCCAATCTCATCATTGTCGGCGCGTGCGCAATGCTTCCCGCGATGGGAGTCACTCATCCGCTCAGCGGGGGCGGATTTGCGGCTCTCACCGTGGTTTTTGTGCTATCGCTCGTGGTGACCCTCGGGCTGGTATTAGTCGCATTGCGTCCATTGAAGGCTCTGGAAGAGACTGCGCGGCGGGTCTGGTCTGGAGACTACGATGCGCGCGTTCCGATGTCTCCGTTGGCCGACAGCTCGATGAGGCGCATCAGCACGACTTTCAATGTTCTGCTCGATCGGTTGACCTCTGACCGCCAGCGCATGCGGGAGCTTGCCGCCGCAGTAATACGTGCCGGTGATCGCGAGCGTGCAGGCACAGCCCGGGAGCTTCAGGAATCAGCAGCTCAATCGTTAGCGGCAATATCCTGGCAACTGAGCGCGCTGGCGCGCGACGCGACGGGCACAGAATGGCAGCCCAAAGTAGCCGCAATCAAGGAAACGACAGATCAGGTGCTGGACGAAGTGCGTTTTCTGGCGCAGACCCTCTATCCCCGCGTTTTAAGCGATTTGGGTTTGGGTGCGGCTCTCACGCATCTGGCGAGGCGTGCACGTGAGGGCAGCGACGTCGAAGTCATTGCCGAAGTCGACTCTGACGCTGCAAAACATCTCGACACTAACGTCTCAGCGTCGTTGTACTACGTGGCTCAAGAAGCCGTTTCAAATGCGCTCTACCATGCCGATCCAACCCGTATCGTAGTTCGCTTACACAGAGCGGGAACAAGCACGGTTCTCGAAGTTGAGGACAACGGATCGGGTTTTGAAGTGGCCGCTCAGGAACGACGCTCGGGCTCGGGACTTTTTTCAATGCGTGAGAGAGTAGGTCTGATCGACGCACACATGGACGTCGATAGTGCTATAGGACGTGGGACTAAGGTGCGGGTGCATCTTGGCGATAAACCAGTATTGATAGAGAGGACGGCATGACAGGCGACACGATCAGAGTGATTCTTGTTGACGACCACGCAGTGGTTCGAGCGGGGCTCAAGGCAGTTCTTGGTGGCGCGAGAGATATCGAGGTCGTGGGAGAGGCCTCTAACGGACGTGAGGCAGTAGCACTTGCCGAGCGCGTCAAACCCGATGTTGCAGTTATGGATTTGTCCATGCCAGAAATGGATGGACGTGAGGCAACCGCAGAAATCGTCAAGAAGGAACTACCCACTCGCGTTCTCGTGCTGACTATGCATGCCGAGGAGGAGTACCTCATGTCGGCGCTACAGGCTGGAGTTGCGGGCTACCTGGTCAAGAACACCGCAGACAAGGAGCTCGTTAACGCAGTCCGGGCACTGGCTCACGGCGACGTCTACATGGGCCCCGCGGCCGGACGCGTCCTGGCCAAATCGCTTACGACCAAGGACCCAGCCAAGGCCGAACGTGAACGCTATGAGCGCCTAACCGAGCGCGAGCGGGACGTTCTCCGGCTCGTAGCCGAGGGCTACAGCGCACCCGAAATCGGTGAAAAGCTCTTCATCAGTCCCAAGACCGTCGACACGTACAAGCAGAGAATCCACGAAAAGATGGGGTTTGCTCACCGAGCCGACTACGTCAAGCTGGCTTTGAGGCTCAAACTTCTGGAGATGTAGAGCAGCGGATCGGCCACACGGGGCTGGCATGTAGTGGTTTCCCGTATACGATTCGCTCTGATGGCTCAGGGATCCCCAACTCCCGATTCAGTATCCGCGGCGTCCGCGACCGGCCTCCGTACTTCTCAGGACGCCCGGCTCTCGGCCATTGTCTCCATTGCCGCCGACGCGATCATCTCCATTGACCCCGAACAGCGGATCACGCTCTTCAACACCGGGGCGGAGGTGATTTTCGGTTATTCGGCGGACGAGATACTGGGTCAGCCCCTCGATATCCTTCTGCCCGAAGAGAGCCGCGAGCGCCATCGTGAACACATACGCGCTTTTGCCATGTCGCCCATAAACGCCAGACGCATGGGCGAAAGGTCGTCGATCACGGCGCGGCGTCGCAGCGGCGAGATTTTTCCGGCGGAGGCATCCATATCCAAGGTCCGCATCGACGGCGAGTGGATGTTTACAGTGATCTTGCGCGACGCCTCGGAACGAAAGCGGACCGAAGAAGGCCTGCAGTTTCTGGCGGCAACCGGACGCGAGCTGAATCTCTCGCTCGACGTCGTCGAAACGCTCGAGAGAGTGACGCGAGCTACGGTGCCGGTGCTGGCTGATTGCTGCGCCGTGGATCTCTTCAGGGAAGACTGGAGCCTGGCGCACTACGCGGTCGCCGCTGACGACCCTGACGAAGACGCGATCTTCAGGGCCAAGCGATCGAGGGCGCAGGGAGGTGGAACTCCGCTCTACGTTCAAAGGCTCATGCGAGAGCGCAGCGAACCGCTTGTCATTCCCCATGTAACTCGCGAAGTAGTCGCGTCAATAGGAATGACGCCTGAAGGAGACCAAACAGCAATAGCAGAGCGCCTCCATTCGGTGATGCTCTTTCCGCTAAAGCTGCGTTCCAGGAATCCGGGCCTGATGACGTTCTTTATGACGCATTCGGAACGAGGTTACGACGAGACCTACTTTACTCTCGCCAGCGAGCTGGCTGGCAGAGTAGCGATAGCAGTAGACAATGCCGAGCTATACCGTCGTTCTCTGGAGGCGGTGGCCGTCAGAGACGAAGTCGTCGCGATCGTTTCGCACGATCTTCGAAACCCGCTAAGCGTAATCAAGATGTGTGCGTCCACGCTGAGCGACGAGCCTCTACCTGACACGCACACCATAGTAGATCTGGCGCACACGGTTCATCAGTCCGCCGAATGGATGAACACGATCATCGAAGATCTTCTGGACGTAGCGCGCATCGAATCAGGCAAACTTGTTATGCGCGTCGAACCAACGCGCGTAAACGAGATTATTTCGCAGACGCGCACCTTTCATGAAACGCTCGCACACGATCGTGGTCTTCATCTCGTCACGGAGATCGAAGACGATCTACCTCTGGTATCGATCGATCCGATGCGAATGAGCCAGGTGTTGTCCAATCTCATCGGAAACGCTCTCAAATTCACCGAGCGTGGCGGCACCATCTCCATCCGCGCGAAACGGCAGGATGGCCGGGTGGTCATCACGGTTTCGGACACCGGCCGCGGTATAAGCGAAGAGGACCTACCCAAACTCTTCGACAGGTTCTGGCAGGCGCGCCGCGGTGATCTGAAGCGCGGAACCGGGCTGGGCCTCGCGATAGTCAAGGGAATCGTCGAAGCCCACGGAGGACGCATCTGGGTCGATAGCGCCATTGATCGCGGAACTACGTTCACGTTCTCGCTCTTACCGGCCTGAAGATCACACCCCTGCAGTCTGCTCTGCCGGGGTATAACGTCCCTCAAACATCACTGATTTAGACCAGTTACGTCTGGTCGTCGTCGGAAGCGCAAGGATTGCGTACTGAGGAGCGGAAGCCGCTGTGATTCCCACAATGAGTCGCTGCGCCAGTCCCGCTCCACGGCTCCCCGCAACGATCAGATCAGCACCTGTCGACTGCGCGAGTTCGAGGATCTCAGGAATTGCATAGCCGTCGATCTGGGTTGTCGTGAAGCCAACTCCGGCATACAGCCCAATCCGCCGTCTCTCGTCGTCCAGGATTGACCCGGGATCGCGTCCCGATGGTCTCTTCCAATGATCAACGGTTTCGAGATCCTGTCTGGTTGGCGTTGTGACATGAACGAGATTCACGCTCGTTATTGTCGGGAAGAGCGAGAGGCTGTCACGGGCGGCGCTCAAGCTGTGAGCGCTGAAGTCCGTTGCAACAATGGCACTTGTGGGCAGCTTTTCTGTGGCCTCCGGAAGCGCCAGTACAGGAGTGTTTGATCGATGAACTGCGCTGAGCGTCGTCTCAGCCCCAAAGCGATCGAGCGCACGATCGTGGTGACCGATACCTGTGATGATCAAGCGAGCTCCGCGCTGACGTGCTGCTTCTGCCAGGACTGTAGCCGGGTCGCCCTGTCTTATCTCGACCGACCAGTTGACGCACGAGGGACTAACGCGAGAGAGCTGGACGAGTACGTCTTCAAGCATCTGCGCTTTGGCATGGCCAGCGTCAGCGCGATCAGTGCGGACCCATTCATCCAGCAACTTCACGACTCCAATTACCGAAACCCGGGCGTGACCGTGTTCCAGTAGTAGTGATGCAGCCTTTAGCGCTCCGTCCGAACCCCGATTCCCGTTGGTCCCTACGATAATGTGCGGTGTTTCAGCAGCCGTTCGGCCTTCCAACGGCATCTCGAATGGCGCGACCAGGACTGAACTCATTGCTTCCTCCTCTGACGGCTCAGATACACCTGTTGTCGCAAACTGACTCCAGAGAGAGTTCAGCGGTGTCGGCCATTCTTCCCCACTATCGTGGGGGCTTTGCCCACACGACCGGTAGCGCGTTCAGTTCCTGCTGGTTCTCAGCGCATTGAGAATTACAGCGATGTCTATGCCTTCCTGCACTAGTGCGCCTACCGCGGGCGGAACGTAACCCATTGCCGCTACAACCATTGCAACGCCGCTAAGTGCGAGTCCGGCGCCGATGCTCTGACGCGCTATTCGCATCGTCTGGCGCGCTATCCTCATTGCTTCCGCCGTAAGCGTCACGTCGTCGCTAAGTAACACTACGTCGGCAGACTCAGCAGTTATCCCTCCCCCATGGCTCGCTAACGCGATTCCGACCGTAGCGGCGGTAAGCGCCGGTGCATCATTGGTACCATCGCCAACCATGAGGACTGCATCGCCACGGTCTTGCAAAGAATTGACGATCTCCACTTTGTCGTCGGGTCGCAGATTACCGCGTGACTCGGTAATTCCGATCGCCCGAGCCACGCTCCTTGTGTTTGACTCTCGGTCTCCTGACAGCAGCACAGTCCGCGCGATCCCCAGTTCTCGCAATTCCGTGAGAAATCGATCCAGGCCCGGACGCAAGCTGTCTGCGTATTCGATCGAGCCGGCAAACCTGCCATCCACCACAATGAACGATTTGAGTACTCCCGGTCTCCCCTCGACATCAATGGTGGGGAGTTTGGCGAATGGTTGTACAAACGATGGAGAACCAATTGCTACCTGGCGCTCTTCAACCATTCCACGTATCCCCTGACCTGGAGACTCCACCACCTGGCTCGCCCGCGGGATCTCAAGGCCTGCCTCGTCAGCTGCTTTTGTCACCATCCGTGCGAGCAGGTGACCCGAACCCCGCTCGACTGCGGCCGCCAGCCGCAGCACCTCATCGCGCGAGAAGCCAGGTTCCGCCTGAATTGCTCGTACGCGCGGATGGCCGATCGTGAGAGTACCGGTTTTGTCGAATACGGCCACAGTGACGTCTGACAAAAGTTCTAATGCAGTACCATTGCGAACGATAATCCGGGCACGAGCCGCGCGGTTGATACCTCCAACTATGGCCACCGGAGTCGCGAGAATGAGCGGACACGGCGTCGCAACCACCAGCACTGCAAGCACTCTCGAACTGTCGCCGGAAAGCCAAAAAGCCGCAGCGCACACACACAAGGTCAGCGGGGTCAACGCGATCGAGTAACGCTCCGCAAGTCGCTGTAGTGGCGGTTTTGCCTCCTGAGCGGCGCGCACCATTTCAACGATTCGTGCATACTGACTTGCAGATGCCAGCGCCGTAGCGCGCATCTCAAGAGGGGCTTCGCCGTTGGCGCTGCCACTTGCCAGCATTGTGCCAGCTGTGGCGCTTAACGGGACCGGTTCACCGGTAACCCACGATGTATCGACGTGAGAGTGACCCTTTGTCACTACTCCGTCACAGGGAACCAATTCTCCGGGGCGGACCAGCAGCAGATCTCCAGGTCTCACCTCCGAAACTGGAACGTCTGTTGTCGTGCCGTCGGCTCCCATCCTGTGAGCAATGCGAGGCGCAGCGTCTTCGAGCATCTTGACCGACGCCGATGCCTTTCCCGCGGCGTAGAGCTCGAGGAACTCGCCGCCGCTTTGCATAAGAACGATGACCAGCCCTGCAAACGGCTCCTGGAGCACCAGGGCCGCGATGATGGCAAGCGACGCAACGAGATCGGCGGCCAGGCGGCCCCGTAACACTCCCGACAGAGTGCGGGCCACCAGTGGTACGCCGGTCACGACGAGACCTACCAGCCACACGTACTCTGCCAAAGCGCGCTCGGAAGCAGCGAAGCGCAAAAACACTCCGGCGAGCAAGGTCAGTAGGGCAATCGCTGTAGCAGCCGCCGGGTGGAGTCTGGAAAGCGCGTGGCCCTGGATGCGTTTTGAAATGTCCTGGATCTCCGTCAGTACCCCGTGCCGGGCCGAGGTAGAAACTTTGTCTGACTTCAAGCTAAGTCCTTCTGGCCCTTGGGTCTGTCAGAGCTTTTCGCCCCTTCGTAGTCGTTTCCCTGTCAGGCTCGACGGTACTAATGCTTCCAACGGGACAGGATGTCGACGGTACCCACGTCTAGCGTGATTGAGTGACTTTATGGAATGGTGCTGAGGTTGTTTCTTCCATAAGGCGCTTAACGAGGTCACATGATCGAGGTTGTTGGTCGAGGCTTCAGAAGCTTGGTCGAAGGAATCGGGAGCGTATCGGTTTTTACTGTCCAGTCCGCTCGCGCGTTGGTCGACGTTCGCACGTGGTCGCCGTCAGTAGCACTGCAGGCACGGCTACTAGGGGTGAACTCGCTGCCAATTGGAATCTTTATAGCGATGTTTACGGGCATCGTTTTGTCCTTGCTTGCGAGCTACACCTTTACCGGTGCGGTTCCGCTCTACTTTGTGGGTACGCTCGTCGAAAAGACCATCACCATGGAGCTCGCGCCGGTGCTTACCGGACTGGCGCTCGCAGGGCGTGTTGGAGCCAACATCGCCGCTGAGGTGGGGACGATGCGCGTGACCGAGCAGATCGACGCACTGGAGACGCTGGCGTACGATCCTTACGCCTATCTTGTCGTCCCTCGCGTTATTGCGGGCCTGCTGATGTTTCCGATAGTTGTAGGGGCGGCGATGCTTGTTGGCGTTGGCTCCGGATGGGTTGCATCGATCCTTTTGCTCGATCTTTCGTCGACACAATTCGTTAAGGGTCTGCGCCTCTTTTTTGATTCGTTCGATGTTCGTTATGGTCTGGTCAAGTCTGCAAGCTTTGGTTTTGTAGTCACGCTGCTGGGATGCCGGAGCGGAATGCGGACGACGGGCGGCGCCCAGGGAGTTGGTCGGGCAGCGACGGCAGCGGTGGTGCAGGGAGCCGTCATGATTCTGGTGCTCGATGCCTTCTGGGCCGTAGTGTGGCTCCTCGGCCGTGAACACTGAGCGCGGTCGCCTCAAGAGTGGAGGTCTGAATGAAACGCACAAATGACTTTATCGTTGGAACTACCGTGTTGCTCGCGGCCATTGCTATCGTCGCGGCCACACTCTGGGTTCAACAAACTGACTTTGGCGAGCAGAGCAACACCTATTCAGCACGCTTTCGCGATGTTGGCAATGCGAGAGTAGGTAGTGCTGTGGTTATTCGTGGAGTTCAGTCGGGCCGAATTGAATCGATCGAGCTGGCTGAGGGCGGCTGGGTCAGAATGCGGCTGCGGCTGGACAATAACGTTCAGCTGCCAAATGATCCCGTTGTTTTGCTCACCGCCTCGAGTCTTTTTGGAGAGTGGCAGGCAACGGTGACGAGCCGCGATGCACTTCCGCTCAACCCCGAAGTGCAACGCCAGATTGCTGAAGCAGCGGGAGAGCCTGGCACACTTCCGGGTGCGTCGGTTCCCGATATTGCACAGCTCACAGCGGTTGCGGGAGGAATCGCCGGCAACGTTGCATCGGTTGCCGAACGATTCAGGTTGGCCTTTGATAGTGCAGCAGCGGTGGAACTAAGAGCGTCCATTGCCAACGTTGCGCAACTCTCAGCGGAGTTCGAGCGCACGGTCAGGCGTCAGTCGCGCAATCTTGATACCATAGCCATGGATGTGCATGGAGGGATGCAGGAGCTAAGGACGACTGCGGAGGCCTTCCGTCGAGTTGCTACGCGACTCGATTCCTCAACAGCTTCGGGCGAGATTGCGTCAATCGCACGCGATCTTTCCAGATCGGCTTCTCAGCTCGAGGCGACTACAGCGCGCGTGCAGGAATTGGCTACACGAATGAGCACAACCCAGTTCAACATCGACCGACTCCTGGCGCGCAGCGATTCGGTGATGGGCAAGGTGAACACAGGTACCGGGTCGCTAGGTCTTCTCCTGAACGATCCGTCGCTCTATCGGCGCACCGATTCCCTTGTGGTTCAGCTGCAGGCGCTGGTCGCCGATGTAAGGGCAAATCCCCGTAAGTACGTGAATCTGAGGATTTTCTGATCCTTCGTTCGTGCTTCCGCCAGGGGACGCGGAGTTACGTGTTCGTGTAGGGAATACCATTACATGAATCGTGCGGAACTTCCGCACGCGGATCAGGCAACTCCCCACGGTTGCGCAGGCTGGGTTCGATCAGCTTGAGGGGCATCACCACCACCGGATTCTCGTCCGGGATGTCCACCACTGATCCGAGGAAACCATATGTTACGCTCACGCAAGGTAGGTATGACGCTGCTAGCCGGCGTCGCGTGCGCAACCACGCTCTACCTCTTCGCGTGCACTCCGGGGCGACAGGTCAATACCATGGCCGGCGCTTCGGATGCTGCCAGCCGGGTGTACGTAGCGCCGGGCACACAGGACGAATACTACGCGTTTCTCTCAGGAGGGTTTTCCGGACAGGTTGCTGTCTACGGGATTCCATCCGGGCGACTGCTCAAAGTCATACCGGTATTCTCGCAGAACGCGGAAAACGGCTATGGCTACAATGCAGAAACGAAGGACATGCTGAACACGTCGTTCGGTCTCATTCCATGGGATGATACGCACCATCCATCCCTGTCACAGACCGACGGTATGCACGACGGGCGTTGGCTATTCATCAACGCCAACAACACTCCGCGTTTTGCACGCATCGATCTTACGCGCTTCGAAACCGTCGAGACGATTGAAGTTCCGAACACTGGTGGCAATCACGGAGCACCCTTTGTTACGGAAAACACAGAGTACGTAATCGGCGCAACACGATTCTCCGTTCCCATTCCCCAGGCGGACGTTGCCATCTCGGATTACGCCAAGGAGTTCAAGGGAACTATCTCGTTCATCCGCGCCAACGAGTTTGGCAAAATGGACATAGCGTTCCAGCTCCTGGTGCCCGGGATCAACTACGATCTTGGTCGGCCCGGCAAGGGACCGTCTCACGGCTGGGCATTCTTTACGTCGTACAATACCGAACTGGCCTACACAAAGCTCGAAGTCAATGCGTCCAAGAATGACTACGACTACATAGCTGCGGTCAACTGGAAGCGACTGGAGGCGTGCGCCGCTGAGGGAAAGGCGAAGAGCTGGCCTGCCAACTACGCGCATAACGTTTACGACGAGTCAACGCACTCGGCGAAATCCGAGATGAAGAAGACTGTGAACGTCATTAACCCCAGCGACTGCGACGGAAGCATCTACTACCTACCCACGCCCAAGTCGCCTCACGGTGTGGATATCGATCCAACTGGTGAGTACATCGTGGGCGGTGGAAAGCTGGCGACGGTGATCCCGGTGCACTCCTTCTCCAAGATGATGAAGGCGATCGAGAACAAGGCCTTCGAAACCGAGGTCGAGGGGATTCCCGTGATCCGTTACACCGAGGTGATGGCTGGTGAGGAGCAGAACCCGGGCTTGGGTCCGTTGCATAACGAGTTCGACGGAAAAGGTTGCGCGTACACTAAGTTCTTCATCTCCTCATAAATCTTCAAGAGATCTTAAGATAGTCTTGTAT
>CAZYTS010000001.1:21101-78786 GCA_964649855.1 uncultured Gemmatimonadaceae bacterium | reverse complement strand
AGTGGAGACGGGTGCAATGAATGACGACGAGGTGGTGATCAGACGCGGTCTGGACGAGGGGGATGAGGTCTTACTCTCTGCTCCACTCGATCGTGAAGGAATAGAAACAGTTCGCCTGCCCGGCTCGGGTGACAAACCAGCCGAAACACAGGGCGATACAGCACCGGGGGCAAAACCGGTTCCCGTCCCACCCGGCGGGACTTCAACAACTCCTACACAGCCAGGCAAGGCGAAGTAGGCTGGTGAAACTGAACCGGCAGTCCTTTGCGCAGTGGCGTGCGCTATTCATCGCGCACGTCGCGTTCAGCCTGCGTACGGCTATCGTGGCCGTTGGCCACAACAAACTACGGGCTTCTCTTACTTCGCTGGGAATTCTCTTTGGCGTTGCATCGGTGATTGCAATGCTGGCCATCGGCAAAGGAGCCGAGCAGGAGATTCTGGCACAAATGCGGCTACTCGGCTCCAACAACGTCATCATCACTCCGCTCGTCGAACAAAGAGAGGAACAGGCGAAGGAGGAGGAAGGCAAGAAGGAGACGAAGCGTTTTACTCCGGGACTCACATATCTGGACGCTGCTTCGATCAAGTCGATCATCCCTAACGTCGAAATGACCAGCGGTGAGATTGTACTCAATACGCTCATAACGCGTGAAGGCCGACGACGTACGGGAAAGGTGGTGGGCGTAGACACGTCCTATTTCAGGCTCCTCAACCTCGGACTCTCGCAGGGAGAGTGGTTCAATCCCGCACAGGTTGAGACAGGTCGGCCCGTGGCGATCATCGGCCACGGCATTCGCTCGCGCTTCTTTACAACCGAAGATCCGATCGGCAAACCGCTCAAAGCCGGCGACATATGGGTAACCGTCGTCGGAGTTCTGGATGACCGCAACGTGAGCAAGGAAACGTCAGAACGCCTGGGAGTCCGTGATCCCAACATGGACGTCTACGTACCATTGCACACGATGCTCCTCAGATTCAGGAACCGCGCGCAGGTGACGGAGCAGGACATTCAGCTTGCGGCACGTCAGTTCGACGAACCTTCGGAAGAGAATATTGATCCTGAGACGCGCGCCGAGAGGGTTAATTACCACCAACTGGACCGCATAGTTGTAAGGGTGAGCGAAGCGAAGTACGTGTCGCCAGTAGCAGAGATTGTGCAACGCATGCTCACGCGGCGGCACAACGGTGTTGTGGACTTTGAGATTACCGTACCCGAGCTTCTCCTTAAACAGGAACAGCGCACAAAGACGATCTTCAACGTCGTACTTGGTGCGATAGCGTCCATCTCGCTGATTGTCGGCGGCATAGGAATCATGAATATCATGCTCGCCTCCGTGCTGGAACGCATTCGCGAGATCGGGGTGCGGCGCGCAGTCGGTGCGACCCGCAAAGACGTTTTAGCACAGTTTCTTAGTGAGGCCGTTCTGATAAGCGTCGCCGGAGGCGTGGCCGGAATACTCGTGGGCGCCGGTCTCAGTTTTGGTATCGAGAAGCTGGCGGGCATCAGCACGATGGTCTCCATCCCGTCTGTCATTGTCGCGTTTGGCGTATCGCTGAGCGTTGGTCTGGTCTTCGGTATCGTGCCCGCGTACCGCGCTGCCAGACAGGATCCTGTTGTCTGCCTGAGGTACGAATGAAAAACCCGATTGACTACACAGGCTGCGCTGTACTCCGCGCGGCCGCCGTGGCTTTGCTAGCGCTCGTTGCCTCGCCATCTCTGTCACTTGAGGCTCAGACTCGCTTCACGCTGCAGCAGGCTATAGAACGTGCTCAGACGGAATCTTTCAGGGCACGCTCAGCCATAAGCACCAGGAATGCCGCGCGCGAGCGCGATCGTGCATTTGGTGCGCGTCTTATGCCCCAACTCTCGCTGTCGGGCGATCTCCCTATCTACAATCGGTCGATCATACCGGTGCTGCAGCCGGACGGGAGCACCCTCTTTAGAGCGCAGCAGCAGAACGAGGCACGCCTCAACATGCGTCTTACGCAGCAGCTGCCGCTTACTGGCGGCAATATTTTTGTAGAGTCGTCGCTGGCCAGACTGCAGATCTCCGGAGATCAGGACTATCGCAACTGGTCGTCTACTCCATTTGTCATCGGACTGACGCAGGACCTGCTGCGCTCGAACGCACAAGCATGGAACTCACGAGAACAGGGATTGCGCATCGATGCGGCCGAACGCCAGTACCTGGAGGCAAGGGAGGACGTCGCCATCGAGACTGCAAATGCGTTCTTTGACCACTACGCGGCCCGCATGAATCTCGAGAACGCACGCAATAACTCAGCTATAAACGACACACTATATAAGCTCAACCAGGGCCGTTACGAAGTCGGCAAGATCGGGGAGAATGACCTGCTTCAGAACGAACTGGCCCTGCTCCGCTCGCGCAACGCCGTGAACAACGCGCGGCTGGAATACGACCGCACTCTCGCAGCCCTGCGCCTGCGCATGAATCTTCCTCCTGACGCTGAGATCGAAATCGAAGTCTCAGACTCGGTGCCCGGGGTCTCGGCGGATACCGCCCTTGCGGTGACACAAGCGCTTAGAAATCGCTCCAGCATGACGCAGCAGGAACTGCAGTCGATGCAGGCAAAGCGTCGGCTCGACGAAGCAAAACGCAACACCGGGCTCGGAGCACGACTGCAGGCCAGCGTTGGCTACAACCAATCGGCAAACGACCTGGATCTTGCTTACCGCGACCTGAGAAACGCGCAGCGGTTCTCCCTGGCCCTGGAAATGCCATTGGTCCAGTGGGGAGCGCGCAGTGGCGACATCCAGGCAGCCCGCGCCGATGAAAATCGCGCCGAGTTCGACCAGAGGCTTGCACGCGAAGAATTGATCCAGGAAGCACACTTTGCTGCGTTGCAGCTCGACCAGTCGCGCAGCCAACTCGAACTCTCGGCCAAGGCAGACACCGTTGCAACCAAGCGTTTTGATGTAGCCAAGAACCGATACCTCATTGGACGCATCGGAATCGACAACCTGTTTATTGCGCAAAGCGAAAAGGACCAGGCATTACAGCAGTACATACAGGCCATTCGCGGATACTGGCTCGCCTACTATCGTCTGCGCAGAGTAACGCTCTACGACTTTGCCGAGGGGCGCGAGATCAGGTAACCCTCAGGGTTCGCGATGAGATGGCTAACCCGTGTTGCAACGAGAGCGAGAGTCAGGGCGTCTTGCTCCGGTTCTCCCAGCGTGCGCTGGTGCCGCGCACGTCGATGTGAGCAAAGGGTCCTCGTGGACCCATTGCCGTGTAGGTACCAAGGCCGCCAACGAGCGAAGGATGCATGGCTTCTACGGCAGCTATGGCACGGGTGATTACGCCGGTATCACGCAAGTCAATGCGCCCATCCCTGTTGAGATCGTCCATGCGGCCATTGCTGTCGTCGTCAACAATGATGTCTGCTGCGTCGCCGTATTGGTGCCTGCTGGTGCGAGCCATGCCTTCTCCAGCGCCACGATCGTTGTAGTACGGCGCGCGAAACCCCGAAAGTACTATTACCCGCGAGGTTGGAATGCTTGCAGCATTGAGGTGCTGCATTACCAGCTCCAGCTTGTCAATCAGTCGTTCTTCCAACACAACGTATTTAGGCCAGATCTCGCGCTGGTCGTGCGTGAGAAAGTCGCCAAGTGTAAAGTGCCGCGAAAGCCGCACACCAGTGTCGGAGGGGTAGACCTCTACAAAGCCATCTGGATTGAAGTAGTTGCGTGCCGTGATCCAGCGCTCTGCCGGCCACACACCCAGCCTATAACCGTTGAGCCTGTCTCCCCGCTTTTCGCCAAAAGGACGTAGCACCAGATAGGTGAAGTCGGCACCCGCGTACGAGCGCACCCGGTGTGCTGCGGGAGTTCGAATGGCGCGTTCGCCAAGTCCTTCCAGAAAGCCAGGGACCTCCAGGGCTTCCGCCGCGGTGAGCGTCTTGAATTGCAGAGCTCGGCTGATGCCACGGAGCGAATCCGGAACCCCCAGCGAGACCGTGAGAGTCGTGTCGAGCTCTGTCGCCGGGGAAGCTTCGGGAATCGGAGGGAGCTCTAGTGGCGGCGCAACACCACCGGGCGTTGCTACAACAATGTCTCGCACAGCAGCCACACCCCAGGCACCGGTTGCGAGGAGGACAAGCAACACAATGGCGCCGAAGATCCGACTTCGGAGGGGCTTGGGCTGGTGGTGCGAGTCACTTGTCACGGCTGAAGCATACTCGGTTTGAGCGCGTTGGAACTGGGATTTGATTCGGGGTATGTTCGGTAGTACGGACGATTTTTCCGCAGCGTCCGACGATTTGTGCCGATTTTGCACTTGCGATTGCGCGGAGGCTCTTGCTTTTGTTTATTTCGCGCCTTGATGCTACGCGGATTCTGCTCTTTCGGCACGGTTCCTGATACACCGGTTCCAATACTCACCCGTCGGTAAAACCCCTTTCACGAGGCCTAACGCCCTCCGATGACCACCACTTCAAGACTGGCTGCCGTTTCGACCATTGCTTCTCGCTCAACTATTACCAAGGCGTCCAACAATGGAGTTCCCCCCGGCTCATCCGTGGCCGACTATTTCGGGATGAACACCTTTGGCGCGCGACAGATGCGCTCCAAGCTTCCAAAGGGCGTCTACAGCAAGCTCACTGACGCCATCAGGCATGGTAAGAAGCTGGATGTGGAGATTGCGGCAACGGTTGCTCAGTCGATCAAGGAGTGGGCGATTTCGCGCGGAGCGACACACTTTACGCACTGGTTCCTGCCACAAACGGGCCTAACTGCAGAAAAGCATGACGCTTTTCTCACTTTTGACGAGAATCAGTCTCCCATAGAGCAGTTCTCGGCAGCTCAGCTGATTCAGTCGGAGCCCGATGCTTCGTCGTTTCCGTCGGGCGGATTGCGGGCAACGTGGGAGGCGCGTGGGTACACGGCCTGGAATCCCGCCTCTCCTGTTTTCATCGTGGAGTCGGGCAATGTTCGGACGCTCTGCATTCCGTCGGTGTTCATAGGATACAATGGCGAAGCGCTCGACGAGATGACGCCGCTACTCCGCAGCACTGACGTGTTGAGCGACAGGGCGATCAAGCTGCTTTCTTTGATTGGGGATCGTGGCGTACAGCGCGTGGTTACTACGCTTGGTCCAGAGCAGGAGTACTTTCTGATCGACCGCACACATTTCGCGCTACGCCCTGACCTTGTCATGGCAAATCGCACGCTCGTCGGTGCGCCGCCGCCACGCGGGCAGCAGCTCGAGGATCACTACTTCGGCGGAATCCCGGAGCGGATACAGGCCTGCATTGCAGAGGTGGAGCACGAACTCTACAAGCTTGGAGTGCCAATCATTACGAGGCACAACGAAGTCGCACCTTCTCAGTTCGAGATGGCGCCGATCTTTGAAGAGACCGACATTGCCGTCGACCACAATCAGTTGGTCATGGCCATTCTGCGCCGTGTGGCCCTGCGACATGGGCTACAGGCCATTGTTCACGAAAAGCCTTTTGACGGAGTGAACGGTTCCGGAAAGCACTGCAACTGGTCCATGTCGATAGCATCGGACAACGAGCTTGACGGTCTCAACCTTCTAAAGCCTGGCAAGACCCCGCATCAGAATGTTCGCTTCCTGCTTTTCCTGGCGGCGGTACTCAAAGGCGTACACAAACACGCCGGAGTGTTGCGCGCAGGGATTGCGACTTCGGGTAACGAGCACAGGCTCGGCGCCAACGAAGCACCTCCGGCGATCATCTCGGTTTTCATGGGCAAAACGCTTACTCAGCTCATCGAGGATCTTTCCGCTGGCAAACAGGCCGGCAAGGGAGCTGCTGAAGAACTGATTTCGCTTGGAGTGGCGCGTCTTCCTGAAATCGAGAAGGACAACACAGACAGGAATCGCACGTCACCGTTTGCATTCACTGGCAACAAGTTCGAGTTCAGAGCGGTGGGAGCGTCGCAGGCGATCGCATGGCCCATCACGATTCTCAATGCCGCTGTCGCCGAGGCGATCGGTGAGCTTACGTCAGAGCTCGCCACGGAGCTCAAGAAGACAAAGAAGGTGGATGACGCCATCCTGCGAGTGGTACGCAAGGCTTTCCGCGCCACGAGCGCGGTGCGCTTTGAAGGAAACAACTACGCAGACGCCTGGGTTAAGGAGGCAGCGCGCCGAGGACTTCCGAATCTCAGACGCACTCCAGAAGCACTAACCGAGCTGACCAGGCCGGCAGCTCGGACGCTATTCACCGGGCTGGGAATCCTGAGCAAGGAAGAATTGGCTTCGCGCTATCACGTACGCATGGAGCGCTACGTGAAGGACATGCTTATCGAGCTCAACACTTTGCGCGAGATTGTGGATACGATGGTGCTTCCAGCGGCGTATAGCTATGCCGGTTCGTTGGCTGCGGCGGTGGCGAGCGCTAAGGCGGCCGGTATCAAGGAGATCCCGCAGCGCGAGCGTGCATCCGAAGTGGGTAAGCTGGCGATCCAGCTCAAGTCACGACGTGACGCTCTGGCAAAGTTGATTGATCGTGCGGAGGCGATGCACGACAATCAGGAAAAGTGCGCAGAGCTTCTCACGGGAGCTGGGGCATCCACCATGGGCGATGTGCGGCAGGCAAGCGACTCGCTTGAGGTGTTGATCGAGGACGCACTATGGCCCTTGCCAAAGTACCGCGAGATGCTCTTTCCTGTTTGAGCTTTCTGGCCGCGAGACAAGAGACACGGCAGCGCCCGGTGTACCCTTACACCGGGCGCTGCTGCTTTTCTATGGTTGAGTCTCCTTTGTAAGACATGATGAGAGCCTGAGCCCGCTTCTGTAGCGAGGTCATCTGCTGTATTCTGTTAGGTCTTTGTGACTCATGTCATGGTGTCGAGCGGCTCGTGTGTCCATCGTCCACGAGCACGGTTTGAACCGCATCGACGGGTGCGGCGTTCGAGCACGCGACCTCAGCCGTTGGAACTTCCACGGGTAATGGGCGCAGTTGCTTCACTCAACCGTGGCAATGCCTAACTCGACAGGAGGTCGACCAGTGATCCTTAACCGCATGGCGCGCGGTGCTCTGCTGCTCGCCGCACTCACTATTGTCGCGTGCGATGATGATGACGACGACATCACCAATCCGCCCGGCACGCTTGCTGTGAGTGTCTCACGCCCGGACCTCGATATCACGGCGGGTTCGAGCGACACACTAACCGTGAGCATCACACGGGGCGGCTCGTTCCAGGGAGATGTTGATCTCGCAATCACCGGAGCCCCGGACGGCGTTACCGCCTCACTCGACACACCCACTCTTTCAGCTTCGCAAACGTCATCCGGCGTTACCATAACCGTGGTTGCGGCCGTCGCACCGGGTGAATATCCGCTCACCGTCACCGCAGACGGTGACAACGTTACAGATCCCACTACGACAATCACGCTCACCGTCGTCTCGGCGTCTGTGGCAGATTTCAGTCTGGCGGTCTCGCCCGATACCATTCAGCTGACACCGGGTGATTCGACGGACGCAGTCGTTGCTCTTACCAGGACCGGTGGCTTCGCAGATGTTGTTGTAATCACTACCGATTCTCTGCCGGCTGGTGTAAGTGCTACTCTTGATGCAGACAGCGTAGCTGGCGACACGGCGATGATCCGTCTCGTTGCGAGCGATACTACACCTCCTGGTGAGTATCGCTTTTTTGTGACGGGAACGGCCGATACGGTGGTCCGCACCGACACGGTCGACGTCGTGGTCGGGAGCAATGCAGTTGCGGGCTTTAGTCTCGCCGCGGGTGCCGACACAATCCAAATGGCACCGGGCGACACCGCGTCTCTCGACATTGTTCTCAGCAGAACCGGTGGTTTTGCCGATTCTGTCGCGATAACGGTGGACTCTCTGCCCGTCGGACTTTCAGCAGCAATAGCTGACTCCGCGCTCGGTGGCGATTCGACGGTTGTTACGCTCATCGCTGCAGATACCACCGCAGCGGGAACGTACCAGATCCTTGTGTCAGGTACAGCTGATACGCTGAGCAGCACCGACACCGTATATGTTGTCGTCGCGTCGTCCGTTGTTGGGGCTGCGCGGTCGAGTCTCGAAGTCACACAGCTGGCAGCAGCGCCATTCCGTGAGTCTTATCGATTTGATAGGCCGAGGACTCCTGCGCTCACAGTACGGAAGGTCGCAGTGTTGCGCTCAGGCGACTGAAAGACTGCTGCAGGTCTACATGAAAAGTGCGGGCATCGCGCGAACCAGTTGCGCGGTGCCCGCACCTTTATTTCTAACCTTAGCCGGAAACGTTGCCTCCGCAGATTACCACGCACGCTTGCTTGCCCTTGAGTTCCGCAGACCGCGAATGCAGGGCCGCAACGGCCACCGCGGCTGCGCCTTCGATCTCCATCGCGTGCGCCGTCCTGAACTCATTCTGAGTCCTTTCGATCTCGGCTTCGGAAATGAGAATCCAATCATCCACGAGGTCGCGGCAGAGGTCAAAGGTGATCGATCCCGCCTCGATTCCACCCGCGGTTCCGTCTGAGAGCGTCGGTTTCGTCTCCATCTCCAGGATTCTTCCCGCCCTGACGGACTCAGCCATTACGGGCGAGTTCGCAGGGAGTGCGCCAAACACGCGCGTCGACGGTGAGTGGCGCTTTATCCAGAGCGCCGATCCACCAATCAGCCCACCACCTCCAACCGCTATGAAGACCGCGTCGAGCGAAGCTGCTTGTTCGAGAAGCTCTACACCAACTGTGCCTTGACCCGCCAGCACCTCCACGTCGTTATAAGGTGACACGTAAACCTTTTCTTCGCGCAATGCCTCCATGCGCGCGTGTTGTTCTGTATCGAGGCCGTCAACTCCAAAGAACTCAACTGTCGCACCAAAGCTTCTGATCTTGTCGACTTTGGTCCGCGATGCGGCTTTGGGAACAAACACCCTGGCCGGAATGTTGAGCATTTGAGTGGCCCAGGCGATCGCTGCTCCGTGATTTCCACTCGACGCTGTGATCACGCCGCGCTGGCGCGAGGTGTGCTCCAGACTCAATAGCTTGTTCAAGGCTCCTCGTGCCTTGAAGGAACCTGTGTGCTGAAGGTTTTCGAGCTTGAGAAGTACTTCGAGTCCTGTCTGGTGGCTCAACGGTTGGCTGTGGAACAGCGGTGTCCGAACGACCTGACGGTGGAGTCTATTTGTTGCAGAGCGGATGGTATCGATCGTGGCGTTCATTGGATCTGGCAAGAAACGGCTCAGTTCGATTGAAGTTGCAAAAGGAGTAGCTCTTTGTATCTGCGATCTTTGTCAGTTGGAAAGTTGAAGGCCGCGCTAATCCTGGCGACTGTGGCCGTTGCCTTGCCGCGAAGTCTAAGCGGACAGGTACCAGCCGCGGATTCCGGCACAGTAGCACCGGTCGTTGAGCTCTCTCCGGCGATGCAGCTGGTCAAGGAGCAGGTGAAGAATCGCATGGTGCCGAGGGCGCGCTGGTCGAAGATCGCCGATGTAGGCGTCGAACTCACCAGGGTATACGAGTACAACGGCTGGCGCCCACTTTGGATTTCCAGGGGCCGTCCGACGCGCGCAGCACTTGGGACGCTAGCCTACCTCGGCCGGCTCGATACAATGGGGCTCGATCCTGCTGATTTTGACTCGGCACGTCTCGATTCTATGGCTGCTTCTGTGGGTGATTCGCTGGATGCGCTGGGACAGGCTCGCTTTGAAGCTGTGTTGAGCGTTGCGACCGCCCGGGTTCTGACGGCGTTACGTTGGGGGAGAGTACGGCAGCCAAAGGGCTATCCTGTGATTCGCAGGCCTCGCTCGGAGTACGACGTTGCGTTTGGCATATACGGCGCCGCCCACACGCCCGATCCGGTGCCTGTTTTTGAGACCGCCGAACCACCGTATGCGGCTTATCGCGAGCTGCAGCGCGCCTTTGATGAAACGCGCAAACTGGCGTCCAGCCCAATTCTCAGATCGGTGTCGGGAGAACAGGCGTTGATGGCTGGCATGACGTACGACCGGGTCCCTGAGTTGCGTCATGTGTTGCGGCGGCTGGGCGCCCTTCCCGACAGTCTGGTGCGGCAGGGAGCACTTGCTGCTGATACCCTGTTTGACGAGGAGCTATCCAACGCGGTGCGTCGATTTCAGAAGGAGAATGGCCGCGCGCAGACCGGGAAGTTCGACGCTGGCACTAAAACGGCAATGCGCAATCTTTTTGTGCGTCGCGCACGGGACGCCGAGTTGGCGCTTGAGCGCTGGCGCTGGCTACCTAGAAAGGCACAGGGCCGCGCTCTCATTGTGAACATCCCCGAATTTCAGCTGCATGCTTACGAGGACGTACGGCACGATGCGCGTCCGGCTTTCAGCATGAAGGTGGTTGTGGGAAAGGACGAGGAGAATCGTTTTACGCCGATGTTCTCCGACGAAATGGAGCACATCATTTTCTCGCCTTATTGGGAAGTGCCGCAGACGATTGCGGTAGACGAAATCGTACCGAAAGCGTCCACGGACCCGGAATACCTTTCGCGTAACCGCTACATCCTGGTAAAGGGTTACAGCGACAGCGCTCCGCGCGTCGTGCCTGATTCGACCAGCCTTGCTGCTGTTGGTACGAGTGTTCGTGTGCGGCAGCTGCCGGGTGACTACAACTCACTGGGGCGCGTCAAGTTCATGCTGCCCAATCATCTCAATATCTATCTGCACGACACTAACGAGAAGCATCTCTTTCAGCAGGCGCGCCGGGCATATAGCCACGGTTGTGTGCGCGTGGCGGAACCCACCAAACTTGCCGAGTGGGTCCTTAGGTCGGATTCGGTGTGGACGTCAGACAAGATGCGCGACGCGATGAAGGCTAAAGACCCGGAGAAGGTAGAGCTGGCGGAGCCCATTCCGGTCATGATCGTGTATCACACGGCGGCGATCGACGACGGTGGGGTTCTACGGGCCTATCGTGACGTGTACGAGTTCAATAAGGACTTGACTGATTCGCTCAGGACGACTTACGCACCGAAGTAAGTCGATCAGTATTTAAACAGGTAGTTGTCCAGCTCCCACTGGTGCACCTGCGTGATGTAATCGCGCCACTCACGCCTTTTGGCATCGAGAAAATGCTTGGCGATGTGCTCGCCCAGCGCCGAGAGAATCAGATCGTCCTTTTCCAGCTCGTCGCACGCCTCGTTGAGATCGTGCGGAAGATCGTCAATCCTGAGGCGACGCTTCTCGCGGAACGACATCTCAAAAATATTGGTGTCGACAGGTTCTCTGTAGTCTGCCTTCGTTTCGATACCATCCAGCCCCGAAGCCAGCATTACTGCAAGCGCCAGGTAGGGGTTTGACGACGGATCGGGCATCCGAACCTCGACCCTCGTGCCTTCACGCCTGCGCGCCGGCACCCTGACGAGCGGCGACCTGTTGCGCATCGACCAGGCCACATTTACAGGCGCCTCATATCCGGGAACAAGCCGCTTGTAAGAATTGACCAGGGGATTGGTTATGGCGCAAAAGCCCCGAGCGTGTTTGAGAATCCCGCCTATATAGTGAAGGGCAACATCACTCAGTTCCCACTGTGCAGCGCCGTCCCAAAACGCGTTCTTTCCGTCTTTGAACAGGGACTGATGCGTGTGCATCCCGCTTCCATTCTGGCCGTAAATGGGCTTGGGCATGAACGAAGCCGTCAGTCCGAACTGGTTTGCCACATACTTAACTACAAATCTGAAGGTGGCGATGTTGTCCGCCGTAGTTAGGGCATCTGCATGCCTGAAATCAATCTCATGCTGCCCATTGGCCACCTCGTGATGCGCCGCTTCGATCTCAAAACCCATCTGCTCCAGCGCAGACACGATCGCCCGGCGCGCATCTTCGCCCAAATCAGCCGGAGCAAGATCAAAATACGAGCCCACGTCATGGGTTTCGGTCGTTGGTTGACCGCTACTCCCCCGTTTGAAAACAAAGAACTCCGCTTCGACCCCGGCGTTCATCACAAAGCCCATTGCCTCGGCGCGCTGGATCTGGCGCTTGAGCACAAACCGCGGATCACCGTCAAAGGGCGTTCCATCGGGCCGATGGATGTCGCAGATCACTCTGCCAACACGCGCCCCACCGTCGCCCCACGGAAAGATCCGAAAGGTCTTGAGGTCCGGCACCAGGAGCATGTCAGACTCCTCTATCCGCACAAACCCTTCGATGGAGGAACCGTCAAACAGAATGTCGCCCGCCAGTGCCTTGGCAAACTGTGAACGCGGGATCTCGACGTTCTTGTTCACCCCCATGATGTCGGTGAACTGCAACCGCAAAAACCGCACATTGTTGCTCTCGGCAAACTTGAGAACGTCGCTCGCAGTAGCGCCGCCAGGATTCTCAGCCATCGTGTCCAGTTGATTCGTGGTCGTTGTTGCGCGAGGGAAAGACACTCCCCGAGCCACAAGAAACAAGTGCCTGGCCTTTCGAGCTACCCTTAATAGGACTCAGGCCCTCACTCCAGTATCTTGAGCGTTCCATGTCCTCACCTGTGATACCGTGCCCTAATTGCGGCACCCCCTCTTCTGGAAGGTTCTGCTCCGAGTGCGGAGCTGCCATGCTTGGCGTCTCATGCGGCACCTGCCAAGCCCCCCTCACACCCGGCGCCAGCTTCTGCCACCGTTGCGGGACTCGCGTGGGAGCCACGACTGCCGCACCACCAAACGCACAACCCGTCCCAAAAGCGATTCCCGAGCAGCGCAGCATAATCCCCTGGGTCGTGGCGGGAGCTGCCGCCCTGGCGCTCGTGATCCTGGTAGCTGCTCAAAGCGACAATCAGCCTGCGGCAGGCGATCTTGCGGGCCAATCCACCTTCGGCGCCCCCGTAAGAGCACCGGATATCTCGTCCATGTCTCCCCGGGATCGCGCCGACCGACTTTACGACCGCGTGATGCGGCTGGTTGATGAAGGTAAGGCCGATTCAGCCGTGTTCTTTTCAACTATGGCGGTGGGAGCCTACGAAGCGCTGGCCCCTTTTGACGCCGATCTGCGTTACGATTACGGCCGGATGGCCGAAGTTGCGGGGGACCTAGATCTGGCTCAGGCGCAGGCAGATTCCATCCTTCTGTCTTCACCTAACCATTTGCTCGGCTTGGTACTGAGCGCTCGGGTAGCCACGCTCAAGGGTGAGATCGAGCGGGAACTCACGCTTTACGACAGGCTTGTTGCTGCCAAGGACGCCGAGTTGGCAAAGAACCTCGCGGAATACAGCAGACACATGCCGGATATTGAGGCAGCAACCAGGAGAAGGCCCTGAACAACTCTCTTTTGGAGAATGGTGAATTGACTGAAACCAGGACCATTCGCGTTTGTCATAGTCCTGACTCCGACGACGCTTTCATGTTCTACGCATTGGCGGCCGGGAAAATCGACACCGGCAACCTCCGCTATGAACACGAACTGCAGGATATCGAATCGCTCAATCAGCGCGCTCTCAAGGGCGAACTGGAAGTCACGGCCGTCTCGATCCACGCCTACGCGTACCTGGCCGATCGCTACAAGCTCCTCCCGCACGGGGCTTCGATGGGGGATCGCTACGGTCCACGACTCGTGGCCCGCTCTTCAATGAAGAGAGAAGACACAGTCAACAAGCGGATTGCTATTCCCGGTCCGATGACCAGCGCCTACCTGGCGCTACGTCTCTACCAGCCGGAATTCACCCCGGTCCCGATGGCATTCGACAGGATCGAAGAGGCCGTGGCGGCGGGCGAGGTGGATCTTGGACTACTTATCCACGAAGGCCAGCTCACCTTTGGAGACAATGGGCTCCACCTCGTTGTGGACCTTGGCGAGTGGTGGCACGGCGAAACGGGTCTCCCGCTTCCTCTGGGTGGCAATGTCGTTCGGAAGGATCTCGGTGACGATCTGATTCGCACGCTATCGCGCCACCTTAGATCGAGCATTGCCTATTCGCTCGAGAATCGGTCGGCCGCGCTCGATCACGCCATGCGCTATGCTCGGGGTCTCGATCGGGCCCGAGCCGACACTTTTGTGGGCATGTACGTAAATGATTGGACCCTGGACTATGGTGAACGGGGCCGTTCCGCCGTGAGACTCCTTCTGGAGCGCGGTGCCGCGGCCGGGGTGATTCCTCACAGGGTGAACGTGGAGTTTGTAGAGGACTGACCAGTTCCAGGGAGGGAGGGTTCGCGAATCCTGGAATAGCGGGGTGCCGTTGGGCAAACGTCCGTCGTCAGGGCATTGTGTGACTTCATCCACCACGTCAGATAAGTCGCCCCGCGACTTAGCTCCGGTCCAATCGAGACTGCGCCTGGCGAGTTCGCTGATCGGCATTTCGGCCGATTCAGCGACCCTGGTCAGGGGAGTTGCGGAATTGGCAGTATCCGAGGGAGAGACCACTGGCGCTCTGGTCGTAGAACTCCGCGACTCACATCTCAGGCAGCTCTCATCTGCCGGAGAGCTGCAGCTACCGCAAGGAGATGGCCTTGCAACCCTTCAAGCTCTTGTAGCTCAAACTATAGCGTCTTCGCACACGCATCGTCGCGGTGTTGCGCCAGAAGAAAAGCAGCCTTTTGGCTCCAGGGACTTCTTGATTGCTCCACTCCAACTGAGCGAGGATGTCCACGGAGCAGTCATTGCTGTTTGCGATAGTTGTGCTGGATTCAGCGAAGGCGATGCCGCTGACCTTGGTGCTTTTGCGCAGTTGTCCTCACTCGCCCTCGTCAACGCAGCAAAGCTTGAGCGTGAACGTCTTACGTCCCGCGAAGCACGTGCCATTGCTGAAATCGTGCACGAGCTCAACCAATCGCTCGAAGTAGAACGCGTCGTCTCACTCGTCACTGAACGCGCCCAGGAGTTATTGGGAGGCAACGGCGCTGTCCTTGGTTTGTTGGACGGCGACGTGCTCAAGGCAGTCGCCGCTACTGGCACATCCCGAAGATTCCTCGGCAGCGCTCAACCTGTATCCGATACCGTTACAGGCGGAGCCATCATGGCGCGACGCACAATGAGAGTCACGAGTCGAGAGACGGACCGACTATTCACTCCGGCAACGGTGCGTGACGGTTTCAAGTTCAGTGCGATCACTGTACCACTGCTCGTAGCAGACCGGCCGATCGGTGGCATAATCGTGTCTGACGCCGAAGAACGCGAGTTCAGCGATCGGGACGAAGATCTCCTTCGCGCTCTGGCGTCGCATAGCGCCATTGCGATAGAGAACTCCCGCCTCTATCGCGCTGCCGCACATACTGCCCGCCACGCCGAGACGCTCTCGATGGCCGCAAGGTCCCTCTCAGAGTCTGTTCTGCCCGGGGGATTCTTTGACGAGCTCTTCAGAGTTGCACGGGAGCTGCTGGGCGTCGACGGCCTTTCAGTCTATTCGGTCAACCCCGAGCGAGGCCATGCCAGCATAGTCTACACGGCAGGTGCAGGATCGTCTGTGATCGGCACGCTTCGCTCTCGCATTCGCGACGACGAACTCACTGCACTGCTCCTTGCCGGGGACGCAGCCTTTTACAGCAACATCAGGCAGGGAGACACTGAAGCCTTGCTGCAGCGCAACTTCCTTGTGCGCCCCGAAGAAGTTGTGGCCCTGGCAAGACTGCCCCTCACCGTAGAAGGAAGGCTACAGGGCGCGCTTACACTCAGGTGGCGTGCAGAAAAGCCGTTCGACGAGGAGGAGCGTGCCCTGCTGCACGACTTTGCTCTTCAAGCGGCCATGGCGCTACGTAACGCCGACCTCATAGCTGATCTCGACCGCCGCGCGCAGCGTTTTTCTGCGGTCGCGAGAATGCAACAGGTCATCTCTCGCACCGAGCTCCGTGAGGTCTACGGGGAAGTTACGCGCTCTGCGCGAACGGCAGTTCCCCAGGCGCAGGCAGTTGCCCTCCTTACGATCTCGTCTGACAGAACTACCCTGGTGCCAGAGGTAATTGTGGCAAACGATCTGAGCACGTGGCGCGAAGCTCTACTCGAGGTCCCGCTGGGAGACTGCGCGGCCTCACGCGTCGCACGCACCGGTGAGCGCGTTACTTCAAACGCGCCAGAACGATCGTGGCCGGAGCTGGTCCCAGGCATTGCCCTTGGAACCATGCGTTCGGAAGCCGCGGTTCCTCTAATGCACGACAACGAGCCTTCTGGCGTTCTCATTGTCCAGTCAGAAGAAACCGGCGCCTTTACAGCCGAAGATGGCGACGTGCTTGCTCTTCTCGCGCGCCAGGCGGGAATTGCGATCGAGAACGCGCGCCTTTTTGAAGCTGAACGTGGAGCGAGGGAACTTGCTGAGGCAGCCGCCGAGATCTCGCGCATCGCCTTGGCGTCGTCGGGAACCGATCAGACGAGCCAGCAGGTCATAGAGACCATGGACCGAGTAGCGCCTTCTCCGGGCAAGGCACTCGGCCTGGTGGATGTCTCCGGAAAGCTTCTCAGATACCTGGCTGCGAGCGGCACCCTGAGACGACTCCAGCACGTAGTGGTCCCTGTGGAACAGAGCGCAACAACGCTCGTTCCTCCGAGTGAATCCGCGCCGATCGCTGTTGGTCCAGAGGCGTTGGCTCCGCTGAGCGAAAGGCAGGTAGTCAGTGAAGGTGCGATACTAGTTCCGCTAGTTGCCAAGAACCGCGTGCTGGGCGTCTTGTGGTCGGATCCAAGCCCTTCACACGAAAATTCGGCCACTCTACACAGCCTGGCGTCAACCCTGGCTCTGGCGGCCGACGTGTTGCTGCTCGGTGAAGAAGAGCGCCAGAGGCGTGAACGGGAGCAGATGCTCGCGACTGCAGTGGCAACTATGGAGCAACCAGTTCTCATCGTTGGACTGGACAGGCGGGTTCTCTACGCAAATGCTGCCGCTGGCCAGGAGTATGGCTTTGCTGCTGAAGAGTTTTCGGGACTCTCGCTCGACCGCTTGATCGATTCGTGGGTCCCTGCGCGCAGGGTCGAAGCAGAATCGCCGTCGTCCACCACCGGCACTTGGGCCGCTGAACACATCCACAAACGAAAGGACGGCTCAAAATTCCCAGCCTCCGTACTCCTGAGCGCGATTCGTGACCCCGCCGGAGTGCCAGTGGGCCAGGTCGTTGCCGTAAGAAACCTCACGGAAGAGCAGCGACTCCAGGAACAGTTGCGACAAACCGAAAAACTCGCAGCTCTGGGTGAGCTCGTGGCTGGAGTTGCTCACGAACTGAACAATCCGCTCGCTGGTATTTCCGCGTTTGCTCAGCTGATGATGGAGGATGAGCTGACTGACGAGCAGCACGAGTCTGTCCGGCTCATCAAACGCGAAGCTGACCGGGCCGTTGGGGTGATTCGAGACTTGCTCTTCTTCTCGCGCAAGAGCGGACCCAGCAAGTCCATGCTCGATGTGAACGAGCTGGTCGAGCTGACGCTTCGGCTCCGCGGTTACAGTCTGCGATCGGCGGGAATCGAGGTTGCTGTAGAACTTGCTCCTGACATTGCGCCACTATTTGGAGATGACCAAAAGCTCCAGCAAGTCCTGCTCAACCTGATTGTGAACGCCGAGTACGCTCTGCAGCGCTCCGAAGAAAAGAGAGTCGCAATTCGGACAGAGCAAACGACAGAAGGAGTGGCGCTGTTTGTAACGGACACCGGTAGCGGAATGACTGAGGAGGTCCGTCAGCGGATCTTTGAGCCGTTCTTTACTACCAAATCGGCGGGAGAGGGGACGGGACTTGGGTTAAGCGTCAGCTACGGCATCGTGCGTGCCCACGGAGGCACGATTTCGGTGGAGAGTCACCTGGGTCAGGGGACGACATTCAGGATCGATTTACCGGTAGCCAGGGTTGTTGAGGCAGAACCGACAGTTGCTGAATCAGCAGCAGTGGCTGGCACGCCGCTCAGGTTGTGATGGTTTGGGAGGATTGCCGCTTGACGTATTGCGCTCGCAATTGTACAAGGAGTTCTCCCAAATGGCGGGTGTATTGCCGCAAGAATGGAGCGCGCATTTTCAGGTGCGCATAGCTATGAACGATTTCCATCCGGAGGGATAAATGCCGCGGGGCGACTCGAGGGACGAATCAATGAGATTCTCTGACGACGACGATATGGATGATGGGTACGGCGGAGGCTCGTCGTACGACGACGATGACGACGAGGATGATGGCTGGGGTTCGACCAAGCGAGATGACAGCCTGTGGGAGGATCCTGATGAGGCCGCGCTCGATGACGAAGAAGAGGAGGTAGAAGGGTTGAGCGACCCTATCGAGGATGAGAGCGACGAGGAGGAAATGACCTTTGGACTGACGCCAGCTCGTAAGTCGCGAGCCAAGGCGCCGTCACCACCTCCTCCGCCGCCAGCTGTGCCACCGGCACCACCACCGCCGGTAGCGCCTGCCCCCGCTCCTCCCAAGGCTGCAGCCAAGCCAGCCGCAAAAAGAGTAGCGCCGGCCAAGAAGGCAGCTGCTCCAAAAAAGGCTGCCTCCAAAGCGGTAGCCAAGAAGGGCGCGGCCAAGGGAGGGGCGCGCAAGTCAGCTAAAAAGGCTCCTGCAAAAAAGGCTGCCGCCAAAAAGTCGCGGCCAGTCAAAAAGGCAAAAGCCGTCAAGAAAGCGGCAAAACCGGCCCGTAAGGGAGCTAAAAAAGCTGCCAAGCGCCGCTGATCCGAGCCTGGGAAGCAGCGAATCAGCCGGGGGTGCACGGAAATCCGTGCACCCCTTCTTTTTGAACTCGACTTTTCTTCGGCTAGCTCACGCTGCCGGAGGCGCGTAATGTTCCCGCATGGCGGAGTCTCCCCTCGTCCAGTTGAGGGCTCATGCGCGGTTTGCCCCCTGGAACGCACGCGGTCTTGCATCACATGTCTCTGGTTTGGTTGATGCCGCAGGAGTGCGGCCAACCAATGCATCAGCACGTCCTACACCATCGGCGCGAGCTGTACGTTTTTACGTTGCGAACCGACTCATGGATCGCCCCGAAGGCGTAGGCACATCGGCGACATACAACTATCGACACTTTCTCCAGCTGCTTGCCATAAAGATCAGGCAGCGTGAAGGCCAGAATCTCGAAGCGATTCGTGCAGAGCTGCGCGAGACGACCGGCGATGCGCTGGAGCGTCGTGTAGCTCAATGGATGTCGCAAACGTTATCCAACTCTGTTCCATCTGTTGCGCAGAGTGACGGGGACGGATTGAACTCCTGGCGCCGAGTTGCAATCGCGGATGGTGTAGAACTACACGTGCGCGATGATTCACTGGCGGCAAGGGAGAGTTCGATCATCGCCATGCGCGAAGCGCTTCGTAGCGCGTTAGGCAGGGTCGATCCGGAATGAAACCACCGTTCTTTGCCGGACAGACCGTTGTGGTAACGGGTGTCGGGAAACGCGGCCAGGTTGGCGCGGCGGTGGCCCGAACGCTGGCCGAATGTGGTGCTTCGCTCGTGCTTCTTGGCAGAAAGTCGAACGAGCTGAGTGATCGCGCGTCGGAGCTCGTAGACCTTGGAGCGAGTGTGTCGGTGCACACTTGTGACCTCACCGACGAGGTTGCTGTTGAACGAGTGCTCGATGAAATCAGCGAGTTCGAGTCCGAGGAGGTAGCTGGACTGGTCTGCGTTGCCGGAGGTTTTGCCAAAAGCGGACGATTGGACGAGAGCGACCCAGCGGTTTGGCATCAGATGATGTCGGTCAACCTTACGACGGCATATTTGACGACGCGCGCTTTCCTTCCCTTGCTGCGCAAGGGCCGCGGCGCAATAGTGTATTTCTCGTCGGCCAGCGCACTTGCGGGCGCCAGGACGGCGGGAACAGCGGCCTATGCCGCGTCCAAGAGCGGAGTGATTGCCCTGATGCAAAGCGTTGCGCAGCGGGAAAAACGTGCGGGCGTTCGCGCCAACGCATTGGCGCCGGTGTCGATCCGGACAGGAGACAACGTCGCGGCTATGGGCGCCGACGCCGAGTACGTGGAACTCGAAAGCGTGGCTGCATGGGTTGCCCACCTGGCATCGGATAGCGCTCGTGATGTAACGGGCCAGGTCATCAGACTAGGGTAGGCGTGCAGCCAGCCTTTTCCCCTCAGCCTGACAAACCACGCGGAGCGACTCCGCGGCGCCCGCCGTCGCGCCATGTGATTCTGGACCGCGCCCTCGAAACACTCCCGCTTTTCAGATTGTCGGATTCGGCCGACGAAGCCACGATACTCTACACACCGGCTGCAGGCGGTCGCTGGAGAGTACTCCCCAGTCCCGGCGACAGGCTCCCAGGTACGTTTGACCAGGACGTTTACGTGGAGATCTGCAGGAGATTCACAGATGCAGGAGCACCCGCAGATGGCATAGTCTCCTTCACCCTGCATGCCTTTTTGCGTTCCATTGGCCGCCGCGCCGATGGACGTACGTACGAGCAACTGAGAGCAGCTCTGAGCAGGCTGGAGCGCACCGTGCTGGAGTCGTCAGGCGCCTACACAACGAATGCGGTTAAAGGAGCCCTGGATGGAAGATTTACCGTGCTGAGCGCGGTTTCAATCGATCGCAGGCGCAACTCCGATCGCGAACAACTCGCCCTCTTTCCATCGGTAACAACGTCTGAGCCTGGCGACGCCCGTGTAACCCTCGCACCCTTCCTGCGGGCAAACATCGCCGACGGCCACACCACTTCGCTCGTTTCGGCGCAGTACCAAGCCCTCTCTTCACCCGTCGCGCGCAGGCTCTATCGGTTGCTCGAGGTCGCTCGCGCCGACGACATGGTGACCTGGCGCATCCAGCTCGAGGCGCTCGCCGAGCAGATGCCGCTGGTCCAGCGCTACCCGTCACACCTGCAGCGCGTGCTGCAGCCGGCACACGAAATGCTCCTCTCAGCCGGACTCCTGCGTGACGCCAAGGTGCACCAGCAGGACCGCGTCTGGTACGTAGACTACGTACTGGCTGTCCGTCCGGCCTGAACAAGGAGGAAGCATGTTCGACCCACTGACCAGATCGCTGGCGAGCCTGGAAAAACTCACTAGAACCAAGAAAGCCCTTCTACCCGAGCCTCCAGTGGTCCCGCCGTCCCCCAGGCCCCCGGTTCGTCCACCCGATTTCCCCTGTAGTACCCTTCCGGTGACCCCTGTCTCTGACTTAGCGTCCGTGCTTAAGGAGGCGTCGAAGAAGCGGCGTCCAACCGGCACAAAGTAGCCGCGGCTGGACCGCTCTTGAGTACGACTCGGCGCCTGCGGCAGGAACTCGCCATGGAGGCGGGCGTATTGTTGTGAGGAAGTAACCTCGTCACTTCGGGATCCCAATGGATAAGTACCGAAAAGTCGCCCTCGGGCTGGTAGTGGCTGCACCGTTACTCGTCGGTGGCTTCATTGTTCAGGAGCGCGCCACGCAAGATGGCGGTCGCCTTTTAGGCCAGGTGCTCGATCTCGTACAGTCGCGCTTTGTCGATTCCGTCGACGAAGCAATGCTCTACGAAAAGGCAGCGCGTGGACTCGTAAATCAGCTCCAGGACCCGTACTCGGAGCTCCTCACTCCGCGCCAGCTCACGCAGTTCAACACGACCACGGGTGGTCGTTACGGCGGACTCGGCATGTCGATCGAGAATCAGCCGGGTAAGGGCGCAGTTGTTGCCAAGGTTTTCCATAACACCCCCGCAGAAGGGGCCGGAGTCAGAGAAGGCGACATCATCGTCGGCATCGATTCCCTTTCGACCCGTGGCTGGGACAATTCACGCGTTGCGGACTCGCTGCGCGGAACGCCTGGTTCGATGGTTACGGTTACGTTTGCCCGACCGGGTGTTGCTGAAGGAATCAAGAGCACGCTCAAGAGAGCAGTGATTCGTGTGCCGGCCGTGCCGTACGCAATCACGTTTGACGGCAATATTGGTTATCTGCCACTCGACGGCTTTAACGAGTCTTCGACCAGAGACATTGCTGCAGCTGTTCGTGATTTTCAGAGCCAGGGAGTAAAAGGACTTGTGCTGGATCTTCGCAGAAACCCCGGCGGATATCTGGATCAGGCCCTCTCCATCTCGAATCTCTTCCTGAACCAGGGGCAGGAAATTGCTTCTGTGCGGGGCCGGGGCACCGACCCGCAGGTATATGTGGCACGTGAAAAACCGATCGCTCCCGACGTCCCGATTGTCATACTGATCGATGGCTACTCAGCGTCAGCCGCGGAAATCGTTGCTGGAGCGCTGCAGGATCATGATCGTGCACTGATCATCGGCCAGACTTCGTTTGGCAAGGGACTTGTACAAACGATGTACAACTTGGACGGTGGCTATGCCCTCAAGATGACCACGGGCAAGTGGTACACACCGGTGGGCCGATCCATTCAGAAGGAACGCGTGCTTCTCCCCGACGGTCAGTTTGTCGAAGTGCACCCAGACTCGCTGGAATCCGACTCGGCGCGTGCGGCACGTCCCACCTACAGGTCTGATGCGGGACGCTCCCTTTATGGTGGTGGGGCAATCACGCCAGACATCCTGGTTAAGCCCGACACCTTTACGACTGTGGAGCAGAAGTTCATTCGTGCTATCGCTCCAAAGAACCAGGACGTCTACGTGACCCTATATGACCTTGCTTTCGAAATGAAGGACAAAGTCAAAAAGGATTTCACCGTGCAGCCGCAGTGGCGCGAGGAGTTCTATTCCAGACTGCAGAAGAAAGGCGTAGACGTTGACCGCGAACTGTATGATGGTGCCGTTCGCTGGGTCGATCGTGAAATCGAACGACGTATTGCCAGAATTGCCTTTGGTGATTCCACGGTAAGGCGGCGGACGCTACCGGATGACCCGCAGCTGCAGAAAGCACTGGAAGTGTTGAGAAAGGGCCTCTCACAGAAGGATCTGCTCGCACTCGCTTCGGAGGCGGGCAAAAAGTAGATTACGCCAGCATGAACCCGACTAAAGCACTCGCCGCCACGATTCTTGTGGCGGCGTTTTCTTGCGCCAAACCAGCGCCGCCAGTTGCCACAATCCCGGCCGAACCCGGCGAAACCCACCTGACCAACCTCCGCCAGCTCACCAATGGTGGAGAGAACGCTGAGGCGTATTTCAGCGCAGATGGTGAGTGGATCACGTTCCAGTCGAGCCGCGACGGCCGTACCTGCGACCAGCAGTACGTGATGCGCGCGGACGGATCCGACGTCCATCAGATCTCCAACGGGCTGGGCAAGACCACATGCGGCTGGTTTTTGCCAGGTTCGGAGCGGTTGATCTTTGCGTCGTCCCACGCTCATGACTCAACGTGCCCGCCTCGACCCGACCCGTCTTCGGGGTATGTGTGGCCCCTGGATCGATTTGACATTTATGCCGTGAATCGTGACGGGAGCGATCTCAAGCGCATCACCAACAACGACGTCTATACGGCCGAAGCGGTGGTTTCGCCCGACGGACAAAAGGTCGTCTTTACTTCGTTAAAGGACGGCGACCTCGAGATTTACACCATGAATGTCGACGGCAGCGACGTTCGGCGGCTTACTCACTCGCCCGGCTACGACGGTGGCGCGTGGTGGTCTCCCGATGGCACTAAGATCGTCTACAGAGCTCATCATCCAGCCGACTCTGCGCAACTTGCTGATTACCAACGGCTTTTAGAGCAACGACTCGTACGTCCCAGTCGCGTAGAGATCTTCATCATGAACGCTGACGGCAGCGATCAGCGACAGATCACGCAGCTCGGTGGCGCCAACTTTGGGCCATCGTGGACCCCAGATGGCACAAAGATCATCTTCTCGTCGAATCACAAGCAGCCGCGCGGGGGCAACTTCGATCTCTTTCTGGTAGACGCCTCAGCATCCATGGCTGGACCGGATGGCGTGGAGCAAATCACCTTCAGCGAAGTGTTTGACGGATTCCCGATGTTCAGTCCGGACGGACGCCAGCTCATCTGGGCTTCCAACAGGCACGCAGGCAAGCCCACCGACACCAACGTTTTTGTGGCCGATTGGCGCTGATTTGAGGAGCTAGCACCGTCAATCAGCCTACTCGAAGTGGGCTTTTGAAGTAGACTTCAGACATCCATCACTGGCCCGGAGGAACCGATGTTTATCACGCCGGCAATCATCGCAGCTCTAGCGATCATCATCATCGTCAAGTCGGTCAAGATCATTGGACAGGCAGAAGTGATGGTAGTTGAGCGGCTCGGGCGGTTTCATCGTGTTGCACGTTCCGGACTCAACATCCTGATTCCGTTTCTCGAGCGTCCGCGCCCTCTCGACGTGCGGTTCTTTGATTCGGACGTTACGGGACTCAAGCGCGTGACTTCGGGGTCGACCACGCGGATCGACCTGCGCGAACAGGTACTCAACTTTCCAAGCCAGCCGGTAATCACCAAGGACAACGTCACAATAGACATCGATGCCGTTCTGTACTACCGCGTAGCCGATCCGCAAAAGGCCACTTACGCAGTTCAGAACCTTCCGTACGCGCTCGAGACCCTCACGCGGACGACGTTGCGTAACATCGTTGGTGAGATGGAGCTCGATTCCACTCTTGCATCGCGCGACGAGATCAACCGCCGCATGCGCGAAGTCATCGAAGATGCATCTCTGGGTTGGGGCGTCGACGTAACGCGTGTGGAGCTGCAGGCTATCGAACCACCTAAAGACATTCAGCAGTCCATGGAGCTTCAGATGCGCGCCGAGCGCGAGCGGCGCGCTGCAGTAACCAATGCGGAGGCTACCAAGCGCGCCGCGATTCTTGAAGCCGAAGGAGTTCGCGAATCGCAGGTCTTACGCGCCCAGGGTGAAAAGGATGCAGCCGTACTCCGCGCCGAAGGATTGGCGCAGGCTCGCCTGGCAATGGCCGAAGCCGAGCAGGAGGCACTGCGGCGCATCGCCGCGGCGCTGCCAGATGGTGAAGCTGCAATGTATCTTTTGGGACAGAAGTATCTGGACGCCCTTCCGCACCTGGCGCAGGGCAAGGGTTCAACGATTTTCCTGCCGAGCGAGGCCGCGGGCTTAATGAGCGCCCTGGGAGGACTACGCGCACTGTTGCAGGGAACGGGACAGGGAGACACCACTTCAACACCGGCAGGCCAGCGCAGCACACCGCGAGCCCTTGGCCGTGGCCCGCACGACAGCTCGGGATAGAGGATGTCCCCGGCAAAACGCGCGATTTCGAAAGACAGGGCGGCCTTTGTAGCACGTTCACATGCCTGTCCGCAGTGCCTTGAATATTCGTTCAAGAAGATCGTCGTAAGACTCGCCCCGGCATCACACCGGAAAGATCTCAATGTCCAGTGGGTCGTCCAGCGGGTTTGTGGCGTTTGCGGTCTGGACCAGGAGATGGGTCTGGCCTCCGACGGCGAGGTCGTTTACGGCGCCTGAGCGCGCTCCGCATTCCAGGCTGGAATCGCTGTTAGAGAGCCACGACGTGCGACCCCGCCCGGGCTGACTGGCCAGAAGTCCGCGGCTCCCCAGCTCCTACCCAAGGAACTTCCCTCCATGGGTGGTCGTACAACATTCCCGCGGGCGCGCGCGTTGAGAATGAGACGTCGCGATGCCCATAACCTATGCTCAGTTCGTTTGCACAGGGGCCTTGGGCTCAGCGACCGTCGATGCGGGTGAATTCGTTGCGGAACAGGCATGTCAAGCAGCCTGATCTATTTATGCAAGATCCACTGGGGATTGGACTTGCGCAGATAGACGGTTACTTTTCAATCAGGCTTTACGACTTTGCCTCCGCGAGTGATTCGTTCCAGCCTCGGAGTCCCAATGCGCAAACCACGTCCGGCGACGTACAACCCGGCGCAGGCACTGCACCTCATAGCGAGCGACCGAACCGGTTCGCCCCTGAGCTGTCCTTCCTGCGCTGGGAAGATCGAGAGAGAACCCAACCGCTTTCCGCCTCCACCGCGTTCGCACGTAACGCTCAAATGCACCGCGTGCGGCAGAACCGCGCGGTACATCGCAGGAGCCGCCTAGCAGATAAGTTTTCTCACTTCCAAACCACTACCAGCTCGTGCGCTCAGTTATTGGGAGTGCACGAGCTTTTTTGCTTCCCCGCGGCGCTCGAATGAGCCCGCAACCCCGATTGACCGGCTCCTGACTCAGCTGGGCAATCTGCTCCACCGTTTCACCCCGCAAGGGAACTCCCGAGGAAAGTTCGATGGCACGTATCACTGGCACCGTGAAGTGGTTCAACGATTCAAAGGGTTTTGGCTTCATTTCCCGTGAAGGCGGACCCGACGTTTTCGTTCACTTCAGCGCAATCACCATGCAGGGCTTCAAGACCCTTGCGGAAGGTGACAAGGTCGAGTTCGAGATAGTGCAGGGCCAAAAAGGCCCGCAAGCGGCCGAAGTCACTAAAGCGTCCTGATCTTGCAGACGTCAACAAAGCCCCGGCCTCTCGGCCGGGGCTTTTCTTTTCTCGGCTGGGCTCGGCTTAGCCGTGACCCGCTGCGTCGCAAGAACGTCTTGCCGGTAAGGCGTTCTCCCTCAGTAATGAGATGCGCCTCAAGGAGGCCCGATGCATAAAGCCAAGACGCTTTACGAACGTCCACTGCCGGGCGGCGGCTACGTACACGTCGAACAGGAAAGCAGGGACGATACCGACACCCATCGTGCACGCGTCTTCGTTGAGAGGCGCGCAGACCCTGCCCGCAGAGTCGGACACCAGCCTCCAGTGATCGCCAGCGAAGAAGGCAAATCTCGCACTGTTTTTCAGCGATTACTCTCGATCGCTCGCGACAACGTAGAAGTCGCCCGAGGTTTGCTCAGGCTGGGAGGCGACGGAAAAGCCAAGTTCTAGCACCTGGCTCGAACTTCGGGCGCCAACTGGCCACTCAGGCTACGCGCGCAGGAAGCGGAAGCTCAATTTGTGGTGCGTCGTGTGACAACGACCGCCGTTGAGTCGGTTCCGGGCGTGAACCGGGATCCACACAGACGCCCAGGAGATGCGCCGTCTGGTGGTACAGCTGCAGCGCGTTGAGGGGCGCAGAAAAGGGCTGCGCCTCACCCGAAATAATGCGCTGCGCCTCGCCGACTACCTGCTCGGGAAGCGCTGCCGCAAGAGGATGCTCCAGCAAGTCGCGTAACGCTTCGACGTTGCGACTAAGGAGCGCGCTGCACAGGGATTGGAGAAATGCGAGCACCGTGTCCTCGCTTAGTGTCCTGACAGTCTCATATAGATACGCAGGACGGTCAAGCAAGGTTCCGGTAACGATCGTGTCTGTGCGTTTAACGGGTCCTAATGCACAGTCATGACGCAATCGTGACGCGTTGGTGCGCCATGTTTGTGGTTACTGGCGAGCACTCCTTTCAAGACCTGTTCCGATCGACACCAGCGGCGGTATCGAGATCGGTAGTTTGCCGCCAATCGGAATCGCTCCTATCAATGCACGAGCCGCTGCCTGCTGCGAACTCGGCGAGCCACCCCATGCGACCAGGTAGGCTGGTGCAAAAGGAACCTGATTGAGCAGGTATGGCGTTCCAAAACTCACCACAACAACCGGCTTGCGCGTTTCAGTCAGTTTTTGGACGAAGTCAATAAAGGCCCGAGGAGCGTCGGCAGTGGCAGAAGACGAGCTGATGTTGACGTACGAACCGACAACCACCACGTCGGCCTGAGACGCAGCAGCCATGACACGCGCGTAATTGGGCTCCGCGTCGTCCGCACTTATAAAGGCCCGTCGCAATGACGTGACACCGCGCGAAAGCTCAGCATCGAACCTTGTTCCAGCACCAAGATCCGACCGCCGTGCATAGGTCACCGAGAGCACGGTAGGCCGTCGTGTTGAGGAAACCAAAGGCACCGCGTTGAGCGAATCCTTTACCAGTACGAGGCCTGCTTCAGCCAACTTGTCCGCTGCGGCGACGTGTGCAGAATCGCCCACTACTTCCCGCACGCGTTTCAGTGAGACAAGACGCGAGCGATGCAGTCCCAGGCGATGTTTAAGGGCCAGCACGCGCCGCACCGACCGATCGATGCGCTCTTCGGTGTACTTACCCTGAGCCACTCCCTGTACCACAGCGTCAATAGCACCTGTGATATCGCTCGGCATGAGCAGAACGTCGGCTCCCGCTTCAATGGCGCGACGTGATGCCTCCAGCCCACCAAATCGGTCTACCACACCGGCCATATCCATGGCATCGGTTACGAGAAGTCCGTCAAAGCCAAGTTCGTTGCGCAGGAGGTCCGTCATGACCTTGGGTGACAACGTGGCCGGAATCTCGGCGGAGTCGAGTGCGGGGAGATAGCCGTGAAAAGTCATCATGGCCCCAACGCCAGCATCGATGGCCGCTTTGAACGGCACCAGTTCCACCGAGTCCAGTCTTGCGCGCGAGGCATTTACTGCCGAGAGCGCGAGGTGCGAATTGGTCTCAGTGTCACCGTGACCCGGAAAGTGCTTGCCCGTGGCAAGCATTCCGTTTTCCTGCAATCCGCGCACAACGGCAGAGCCCAGGTATGCGGTGATCCTGGGGTCTTCGCTGATCGAACGGGCGCCAATCACGGGATTGGCGGGATTGTTGTTAACATCGAGCACGGGCCCATACGCGATGTGAATGCCCAGTGCACGTCCTTCCAAAGCCGTAACCTTTCCGAGTTCGTACGCCAGCGCCGTGTCGCGGGCGGCGCCAAGCGCCATCTGCAATGGAAAGTTTGTTGCGCCTCCCAGGTCGATTGCGTTGGGTGTGAAAAAGCCTCCACGTGCCCTGAATCCGACGCCTGTCTCCAGATCCGCGCTAACGAGAAGCGGCAGCTCGCTGATTTCCTGCAAGGCGTTGATTTTGTCGGCGATATCCAGGGGTGATCCCACGGAGACGATGAAGCCACCCACATGATCCTTGCGAACAAGATCGGTAATACGCGTCCACTCGGCGCTGTGCTCCGGAACGTAGTCCCCCAGGATCCAGGGCCAGACGAGTTGCGCAGCCTTGTCGCGCAAACTGAGAGTTGCCAGAACCGAATCCGTCCACGCATTGGAGCGCCTGAGTTCAGCGTCCGATTGCGGACGACCGAAGTTCACTACTTCGTCTGGATGGTCGCCGATGGCGGTGCTAACACCCGCTGGCGGGGCGCAGCCCAGAACAAACGCCGCAAGGATCAGGTTGCGATACTTCACCAGTTGATGGTCCCTTTTTTAGAGGTGTCCACGTTTTCACCCTCACCAGACTTAAAGAGAAACGCCTGCATATTCCCCGTGAGGAACTTTCTGGCGTCAGGATCCATGACGTTGAGACCATAGTGGTTAATCAACATCGTCTGCTGCTTGAGCCAGTCACCCCAGCACTGCTGGCAGATTTCAGCCAGAATCCGCTGACCAATTGCTCCCGGAAACGGGGCTCGCTCAAAACCCTGACGCGTATTGCCACATCTGGAACAGGTCACTTCACTCATTTCTACCCTCAAAAACGGTTCGCGGCGACCGCCGCATAACATGAGATGCGAAGGTCGCCGCGATCTGTGTAATGGCGGACTTTCTACTTCTCCGACTTATGCGCGTATTGAATCTTAGCCAATCCAAAAAGCGAAAGCACACGTAGATAGAGCCAGCCCACATCGAACTCGAACCAACGGTGCGAAAAGCGCGCCGAGTGCGGGTCAGCGTGGTGGTTGTTGTGCAATTCCTCTCCACCAAGCCAGACAGCCACTGGAGAGATATTGCGGCTCTCGTCCTTTACCTCGTGATTTCGATAGCCCAGTGCGTGACCCACGCCGTTCACGATACCGGCAGCCCAGAACGGAATCCACATCATCTGCACTCCCCACACGATCGCACCAACAAAGAAGCCAAAAAGGTAGAGATCAACGCCCAGCATCAGGAGAATTCCCAGCCAATTGAGCGGTGTAAAAAGGAAACGCTCTAGAGTGTCCGTCGGAGTTCCTTTGCCATACTTCTCCAGCATCCCCGGCTGACGTACTGCACGGCGGTAATAAAACGCGCCTTTCAGTACGATGTTCCTCAGTCCCTCGATCAAAGGTGAGTGCGGGTCTCCCTCTCTGTCAGCAAAGGCGTGGTGCTTGCGATGGCAGGCCACCCATTCCTTGGTGACAATGGCAGTCGTCAGCCATAGCCAGAACCGCATTGGGATCGACGCCAGTGAATGGAACTTTACCGCTCTGTGAGTCTGCGCGCGGTGCAGGAAGAGTGTTACGCAGACATTGGTGAGGTGTCCGGCCACGATGATGAAGAGGATGGGCTTCCACCAGGCACTGGCCCAACTGCCGAATTCAGGCATCTCGCTGCTATTCCGGGAAAGGGGAAAAAGCGGCGGCGTGACCCGGTCCGGGCCCAGCCACCGCAGATTTAAGCTTTCAGACCCGGAATCTAAGGCCGGTGCTCGGAGGCGCCAACATTTGCCCGGTTCATCCTCCGCAAGACGATCGTAACCTGGCTCCCGCCACCCTCACTCGTTGGTGTGACCCTTGTGGGGGACTCTTTGACCTCGAATTGACCCGGCATCAGGAACTCTTCGAGGATCACGCGGAATGAGAGCTCGCGATCGGTCGGCTGGCGGTGGAAAAAGCGACCTCGCGAATCGGTGTAGAGTACGTCCCCTCCGATGTCCAGGGCGGCGCCCTCGACCGGCTTGCCCTGCTCGTCCACAACGTTCCCGGCAACCATGAACTTGTCGATCCGCCGCCCGCCGTTGCCGGCTGCAGCTCCGCCGACATAGCTGGAACCGCGATAGAGGAATGCGCTCCCCTGACCGGAGTAATGAACGCGTCCGTCAGGAGTAAAGAAGCTGCCCAGCGTGAGACTCATCCCCCAGAGATGGAGACGGGCATTTACCCCCATCGTCTGCACGAATGGTGACGGGGTTAGATACGGCGAATGCGCCACCTGATAGTCGAGGCTGATGGAACTGAGTCCGGAACTCAGCGTTCCGCCAAACGAGACCGAAGTCCGGTCCTGCTCATATGTGATGACCTGAAGGAGCGATAGCTGGGGTGTAATTGACTCACGCAGTAGCAGGACCGGTGTAGTGTTCTTAACCGGTTCCGGCTTCCAGACCTGAAGGAGGTAGAGCTCGGTCTGCAACCAGCTGAACAACTGGTCCCGGGCGGAGACATAGGTGCTGATGTTGTCCTCAGCAGTTCCGGATTGGGATACCAGCCATCCGCCGGAGATCGAGGCGCTTCCTATGGCTGCACTACCAGTGATCTGGTTAAGAGTAGCTCGCTGAGCGATACCAACATAAACGGAGTCTTGCCGGAAGTGCTGCCGGCCGACGCCGAGCGACCATCCTGGCTTTGGTTTCCAGGTGACGAGTACGTTTTCGCGCTCCAGCTCTGTTTGCATAGGCATTGGTGCCGAAGCGCGCCTGAAATCCGCACCAATACCAGCAAGAGAAGCCTTAACGTCGAAGTGGCGTGAGGACTGCTCGAATCCTAGAGCGCCGTACGGGGAATTGTTCCCTGCCCCGGCTGTCGCAGTAACAACGGTATTCTGTCCCGGTTCCCAGCGGACGGATCCAAAGAAGCTTTGCTTGTCTGTTCCGACCGCGTGCGCAGAGAGCGCAAGCGAACGAGTGACATCATGCCTGACACGCAGATACCCCATGGGCCGAACCGCGCGCTGAGACGCGAACATGGGAGCAGACAACGCACTGGCGCTTGCTCCCGCAAAGGCCCATAGCTGCGTGCGTCCTCGACGACGTTGCAGCGAAGCTCCCTGGGCGAAGATTGCACCACCAGGAGAAAACAAGTCTGTTTCGAGAGTAAACGGCAGCAGGTCGTTGCCGATTCTCAGAGTATCTCGCCCCGTCAGAAGCCAACGAGCAGATGCGCCGAATTTGACTCCATCCAGATACCCAATACCGACGGACGCCTCGTATCCCTTGCCCCAGATGTTGACCAGCCCACCGTAGCCCTCAAAAAGCGAAGAGCCGCCGCCTTCAATCTGAAAGACCTGCGCCTCTGTACGAACTGGCAGGATCAAGAGTGCCGCTACAAGCGGTGAGGCGCTGACAAATCGCCGAAAGCTTGACGAGTGGCGACCGATGCTCATTGCGTGGACGCCCGCAGGACCAGTGTACCCTGATAGGTGCCTGGTTCGAGGGTCATGATGCCGCGGAGGTCAAGCTGCAGGTCGAGATTGTCGGTTCGGCTCGTATTGCCGTTGAGAAAGCCGATGACTAGTTGCCTGAAGAGGTGGAGCGAACCCCCCGGCGTACCGACTCCAGAAACAGGGCCAGCTGTGAAAGGAGTGAAGTTGTTCACCCGCCCTGAAGTCATTCGCCCAAGTATCCGGCTCGATGGGATATGGGTGAAGCCATTGGTCAGTGCAGCAGTTGGGGTGCTGAAGTATCCCACGAGATCCACCTGCGCCAGGAGGTCATCGATACTCCATTGTGTCGTGATTCTCACCGGCGCCGGGAAGTTCATTAGGCTGTTGAGCGCCATCGCACCGAGGTTCTGAACAGAACCTGAGTTAATGATGATGGTGAGCGAGTTGGGCATCGCCGCGTTATTGGCGTTTGTGGTCGTAGCGTTCCACGATGCCACGGGCGACAGTGTCGGCGTTGTCGTAGCTATGCTGCCCACCTGAGCAGAGGCGCCCCCGGCACTGGCTGCAAGGAGCAGCAATGCGAGGGCGGAGCGTGCCAACGCGGCACGGACGCAGCGCCGTTCAGCGTCTGGATGCATTCGACAACTCGAGTCCCGGAACACGCCTTTCCTCGATCGTAAAGTTGGCGAACTTGAGCATCAGCTTATTAGGCTGTTCGTTACCACTCCATGGGACCTCGACCCGGCGCTTTTGATTGGGAAAGAGCGGGAAGCCACCGAATGGCGTTGCGTTCTTTCCATTGTAGCTGAGCTCCGAACCCATGACTCTGCCTAACGATGAGCTCGTGTTCTCGAGTTCAATGATCGCCTTGCCTCCGGACTCGTCGAGTTCAAAGCCGCGCACCACCACGGCTTCCTTCTGTAGCGGCTGCTTCTGCAGCAGGTAGACCACATGCGGTAGCTCGATCCGAACGTTGATGCCATTGGCCGTGCGCGCACCAGTCATTGCGCTCAGTACCATGAACCACGCAGGAAGCTGTTTGGCTTTTGCTTCGTAGTGCACTGTATACGTGGCCAGCGGTGGAATGCGAAAGCTCATTGCTGAAAGCTTGAGCTCTACATTGGCCGAATCGAACGGTGCATCAGTCAGATTACCGTTCTCGTCCACCACAAAGCCGCGCGCCTCCAGAACGACCGCCATTGGAAAGAGCGTTTCGTTCACCAGGTCAAACGAGCCCCGACCCTGCACCGGATACTCGATAACCGCTGGACGCACAGTCTGTGCGCCCAACGGCATCGAAAGAATCACTGCGGCTGCTAAAGACGCCGCTCCAGCGAGAAATCTGTTCACCGCAGATTTCGCCTTTACTGCGTTACCGCGCGAAGGTTCAGCGTGCCAGCGTAACTGCCCGGCGTAACGCTCTGACCGGTTAGGTCAATCTGCAGATAGAGGTCGTCAGTGCGGCTCGACTTCTTGTTGGCGCCGTTGATCGACTGCGAGAAGAGCTGCAGCGTTCCACCCGCGGCACCTGCACCACCCACTGCGCCGCCCGTAAAGGCCGAGTAACCGCCGGATGTGCCCAAACGACCCTTAACAAGACTCGAAGCAATGAACTCACTGCCGCTGGCAAGCGCCTGGGTCGGCGTGGAGAAGTATCCAACGAGTACAACAGATGAAGCCGAGGGATTGATGTCCCAGCTCGTGGTCACGTTAACGGGGCTGCCGAAGTCGTTGGCCACGCCATCCGTAAGGCTCGCGAGAGTCTGTGTGCCACCAGAGTTGATGGAGATGGTCAGCGACGCCGCTTTGGTGGCGTTGATGGTGACCGTACCGGTATTCGAAAGCAGGCCGGCCTGCGCCGATGCCGTGCCGGCAAAGACCAGCGTCGCAAGAGCGGCGTTACGTAGTTCGCGAAGCGTAAGCATTGTGTTCCTCAGGGGGGTTGGAAGTGAGCAGATCGTGTTGTCGTTCGAAAAAAAGAATTCGCTAATGCATTGGATGGCTCTAAGACGACGGCTCGCCGCAGCCGTAACAGCATGTAAGCCTGTAAGTGTTTGACCCACAGCGATTTGGAAGCAGACGCGACCATTGCAATGCGCCATTAAAGGCTTCCAAGACTCGGCTTTTGAGTACCTGCCTGTAAGGCTCAGACCGTGGATGCGCCCACGTATGACGCGGCCCAAGTAGAGTCACAAAGCCGTTATTCCAGTGGGCTATAGCCGATCCCAGGGCCGCGCTCGGACGATCCCCGCCGCAGTCCTCGCACCTGGTCCTCTAATAGGTGCCGCAGAATGCGAGAAATTGCGCCGCTCGGCCCTGCTTGCGCCAAACACTTGAGCATGGTCACTTGAAAAGTGACGTGAGTCACTTTTACTGAAATCGCTCCTAGGGGCGGGCCTTTTGACCGGACCTCAGTGTTAAAAATGTGATTGTGTAGCGTGCAGGCTCCGGTTGAGCTCGTCATATCCTCCAGCAAGTACCCTCTTAAACGCTCCGAACAACTTCTTAAGTGGTTGCAGCACATCGACTTCCGTGTGGATATCCACATCGGGGGCCCGCTGGCCTTCCCCTTGCTCCTGCTGGCTGAGCTCGTCTGCCCCTGCCCCAACGGATGAACGCTCTGCCGTCCGCCGACCGCCAGCGTACCTTCGAGATCGCAATCGTCGGAAATGACACCCTACTGGCCGCGCTTCCAGCGCGGCCTCTTCAGCTCGCGCATGCCATCCACGCCTGCGGCTACGACCTCGTCGTTCCCGCTAGCTGGGGCGAAGAACTCGTCGCAATGCGCGCCCTGGAGATCCTCGAGCGTGATCCCGGTCGGCCACGGGTTTTTTGCGCCTGCCCAAAGGTCTACAGCCGGCTCATGTCCTCCGGGAGTGAACTGGCTCCGAGCCTGTTGCACCTCATTGCACCTCCAGCCGCTGCTGCCCGTTACCTCCGCGCTATCGAGCCCGATACGCGGATGCGAATCACCTTCATAGGCTCCTGCCCCGGCGCTGCAGACACCTCCATCGACGCACGCGTTTCACCCGCGGACTTCATGGCGCACCTCGAGCGCCAGAACATCTCTGTCGCGCGGCAACCCCTCGTGTTCGAGTCGGTTATTCCTCCCGACCGGCGCAGGTACGCCTCACTGCCCGGCGGCGTGCCTTCGCCCGACCTGCTGGCCGCGCGCGGAGTTCAGCTCTCAGTCATCCTGAAGGACCAGGATCTCGCGGCCGAGATTGCCGACCACCTGCTCTCGGCGGAGGCAGAATTGGTCGACCTTGCACAAGCGGTTGGCTGTAGCTGTGCAGCGGGCGACGGCGGAACACGCGAATCAATAACAGCACTTGAGCCGCCTCGTTCTTCACTTCCAATTCTCGACCTTCCGGTGGAGATATCGCTCGAACCCGCAATAAGAGAGCTACCCGCCCCCAGTCAAACTCCTGCGCCACAAACTACGCGAAGCGAGCCGCCAGTACGTCATGAAATCGCGGCGCGCACCGAAGTCCGTTCCATTGAGGCAGCAGCACGGCGCCGCGCCGAGCGTGGTCGCATTGCGATAACTCCTGCAGGAGTTCGCGTGAATCATAACGTGCGAACAGCGCACGTTACGGTGACACCAAGAGAGGTTAGGCGCGAGGAGGGAAGGGAAGGTAGAGAAGCACGAGGCGGACAAGCCCCACAGAGCGCCATGCCTGACACCGGAAAGCCGGAACCCGAACCCGCGCACACGAGCGAAGTGTTGGCCAATGTTGATTCTCCATCGGAATTGCAGGCAGAGACCACTCCACAACCAGACCCTCTGGTACCCACGCTTCTTTCCCCTCCTAACGGTCCTCTGCCCGAAGAGACTGTCGAGCAACCCTCTATGAAAGACGAACTTCCCGATGCGGTAGAGTCCGTAGTTCTGCCGGTAGTGCAGCCGGCAGCTGAGGAACCGAGCCCCGTTCCTGCAGGAGCTACTACAACACGGCGTAGGACTCCCGTATTTGGTGTGCTCCATGCGTCGCGCGGCGCGGCGCACCAGCGAAAGGGTCCGCGCAAGTTGATTTTTCCTCGGCCCCATGGAGCCGCAAGAGTTGCAGACGACAAGGATCCTGCTCAACTGCCGGTAGCATCACCAAACGCAGAACAGGAGGTCGACAGGCCAATAGCTCTGGAGCCTGCCATTACTCCGGTTCTTGCAGAACCTCGTGCTCGGGCTTTTCAGCCCGAAACGCAGCTACCGCCACGCCGGGTATCACGTCGTGTGACTCCTCAGGGTACGAGCAAGGCAGGGCGACTGTGGGGACTCCTGATGTCGATACTCCTGATAGTCGCCATTACAATTGCCCTGCTATTCATCCTCGAAGGTTGACACACCCGCAATTGCACTGGTAAGCACTCTCCCATCGAGCTTCTCGAGCGGCTTTACGTCGAGCAACGCCGCGAGGGTTGGGGCCATGTCCACCACGCGCGCAAACTCGGGATAGCGTCCGGGCTTTATTCCACGCCCGGCAAAGAGCACTGGTACGTGTGCGTCGTAGTCGTGCGGCGAACCATGAGTCGCGTTAACTGTACCTGCAAAATACCAATAGGGTCTTAGAGTGGTCACCACGGCTATCGGCAGGTCCGGTGGAAACATGTGCTGCCAACGGCGCGTTATCGCGTCGTTGGTCGTGTCACGCCTCATGATGTCGCTGTAAAGCTCCGAGCGGAGCACACCATTTACACGGCTCAGGTTGCGTGCCAGCAACCTCGCAACCGAGTCGCGATTGACTCTGGCGCGCCGAAAGGCCTCTGGCTCGAGGTAAATGGCTTCGGACTCCCACCTGAACGCCGAGGAATCCACGCCTGCAGCCAACAATCCTCTATAGATGGGGGCTAGCACCGGCCTGAGGTCGGCGAATCCCCCCGGCGCCCCGCGGAACCTCGACTTAACCTCGGCCTGCGTAAACGGCGCCACCGCATGATCCGCCGTAAGTGCAATCACTATGCTTGCCGAATCACGCAGCTTGTACAACGAGTCAAAGAAGGCGCCGAGTGAGCGATCCAGGCGCAGAATCTGATCGTGCTGCTCCCGGGAATCGGGTCCGTAAGCGTGTCCCACAGCGTCGGTTGACGAAAGCGACACAGCCAGGAGGTCGGTGCGACCAGGTGTATCCCCCAGCCCCCGCGCTTCAAGTCCGGCAAGCGCAAGTTGGAGTGTGACCTCGTCCATCATTGGATACGCAGCCAGAACGGCAGCAGCACGCTCGGGCGTGGCAGGGAAGGGATGCGGAAAGAGGAAGTTCCGCCCGTTGTTCTCCACTGGTACTGAATCCGGTTCCGTATACGCGCTTTCGGGCAACAGTAGATCCCAAACCTTGCCTGCGTATTGCTGTGGAAGCTTTCGGCTATTGAAAGTTTGGAGCCACGTAGGAAGGGTCTCTGCGTACCAGGTGCTGGTTGTGAAAGTCCCGTTGGTCGCGTACCAGAAAACCTGATCCTTCACGCTCCCGAGCGGCAGGATTGCTCCGCGATCTTTGCGAGAGACTGAGAGGAGACGTGTTTGTGGATCCTTGGCCCGCAGCCAGTCGGCCAGTACTGTGCCCCGAAATCTTCTGGGTGATGCCCCTTCACCTCGCGCTCCGATCAGAGGAGATGAGGGATCGTTCACTCCAGCGACATTTGCAACAATACCTGTGGAACGAGGAAAGCGGCCGGACATTGTGCTCGCGTGACCAGGCGCCGTCTCCGTGTTTCCATGATCCTGGAACGCATTCTCAAAAAAGGCCCCACCGCGGTAGAGCCTGGACAATCCACCAGTCAACTGGCTGGCGAAGATATCCGCATAGTCGGGCCGCAGCTGATCAACCGTAATAAAAACCACGAGTCTTACGGAGTCACTGATTGCGGGATCTACAACTATCCGCTGCGGTAGCGGAGGGGTGTTAGTGGGAGTGCTCACGGCGCGGCGGGCAGAGGAGCCACAAGCCGCTAGAACCAGCAGGAAGGCGACAAGGTGAGGGCGCATGTAATTCGGGTAGGACATGCGCAATTTACACCCGTGTAACTCACCTACGACTAGTGCCCAAGCGCAAAACCGGGCACCGGTCGGGACTTCATTCTGTCACCTTTTGGTAATTGCCGCCCTCAGGAGGGCCAGTCCACGCTCCAGATCGCCCCTGCCGATCACGAGTGGCGGAAGGAGTCGCAGAGTGTGCTCTCCCGCGGAAATCACGAGCAGTCCACTCTCCCTTGCACGTCCTATTACGTCTGCCGCCGGCTCCATGAGGTCTACGCCCCACATCAGTCCAGCCCCCCGGATGTCTCGCACGGCACGACTCCTCGAAGCAATCTCCTCGAGGCCCGCTTTAACTACCTGTTCCATTTCGCGCACGTGCTGCAGGAGCGCCGGATCAGACAAACGATCTACAACATGCAGAGCTACCGACGCGACGAACGGACCTCCGCCAAATGTCGTACCGTGATCCCCCGGCTGCATCGCCTGACCAACGTTCTCGGACATGAGTATTGCGCCCATGGGCAGACCGCCGGCGAGCGGCTTGGCCAGCGTCAGCATGTCGGGCACTACACCAGCTCTCTCGTAGGCAAACAGATGCCCCGTTCGCCCCATGCCGCACTGAATCTCATCAAAGATGAGTGCAATGCCGCGCTCCTTTGTAAGCTTGCGGACGAGCCTGAGGAACTCCGGCTCCAGAACGCGAACTCCGCCCTCCCCCTGGATCGGCTCCAGAATAACGGCGGCCACCGTTTCCGCGTTCAGCGCTACATCCAGATCACCGGCGTCGCGTTCAATTATCGACACTCCGCCAGCAAGTGGTCGAAACGGCATTCTATAGTTTGGCCTGTCTGTAGCCGCGAGACTCGCAAAGAGCCGGCCGTGGAACGCCCCCCTGAATGCGACTATCTCGTGCTTGGCGGGACCGCCAGCAGCCCTCCCCCAACGGCGTGCGATCTTGAAGGCGCCTTCGTTTGCCTCCACTCCGGAGTTTGTAAAAAACACCCGGTCAGCAAACGAGAGAGCAACGAGTTTGTCCGCGAGTTGCTCCCCAGGAGATGTGCGGTAGAGGTTCGACGTGTGGATCAGGCCGTCCGCAGCCTGATGAATGGCATTGCGTAACCCTGCGTCGCCGTAGCCAAGTGCGTTAACCGCTATTCCACTGGCAAAATCCAGGTAGCGCTTCCCCTCGGCGTCAATCAATTCCACACCTTCGCCACCAACCAGCTCCATCGGAGCGCGCTTGTAGATCGGCAGGAGCGACGGCGTAATGGCTGTGGAAACGGGAGGAGTCATGGTTGCCATTGCAGTATGACCTGGATGATTCGTTAAGTCGAGATGCGGATTCAGCGCGCTACCGCGGCCGATGGGAAAGCTGCAATCGTAGTCCCCGCATCCGGGTTTCTGATAGCGTCGAGGTCGCCTATGCGGACTCTGGCCACACCCATGCCAAGTGCCCTCACTGCTGCTTCGAGTTTGGCGATCATTCCACCTGTGGCGACGCCATTCGATATCAGCAAAGCTGCCTCAGAGCCGTCGAGCTGTTGTACCGTCTTTCCTGTGTCGTCCAGCACACCTTGAACATCGGCCACCAGCAGCAACTCGTCCGCTCCGGCCCCTGCGGCAATTGCAGCTGCTGCATCGTCTCCGTTGACGTTGCAGCCTGCGCCATTCGCAAAACGACCCAAAGGAGAAACCACTGGCATCAGCTTGCTATCAACGAGCGCTCGGATAACCGTGGTATCGGTGTGCTCCGGCTCCCCAACTGCGCCAAGTGATCCGTCGCCAAAAGGCCGACAAGTCAGGAGCCCTGCGTCTTCTCCGGAAATGCCGGCTGCCGGAACACCGGCCGCCAGGAACTGGCCCACGAGTCGCTTGTTCACACTCCCGGAAAGGACCATGCGAACGGCTTCGAGCTCTTCTGGCGAAGTCGCCCTTCGGCCATTTACAAAACGAGGCTCGTGCCCAAGTGCGCGCTGCAGCTGGGTGACTTCATCACCGCCGCCATGCACCACAACCAGCGCAGGGTCTGACCTCCATGCGCCGGCAATAGCGTCAGCGAGTGCGGGGTGCGACTGAGCACGGCCGCCAATCTTGATGACCCTGATCATCGCGGTAGCCCAGCGACCTCCGCAAATCCATAGCACACGTTGGCATTCTGAACCGCCTGACCCGCCGCACCCTTTACCAGGTTGTCGATGGCGGCCAGCACCACCAGCGTCGGCACACGCATGCCCGATGCCTTGCGCACCGTTATGCGTACCACGTTCCGATGCACGACGTCGCGAAGCGAGGGAAGCTCATCGCTGATCTCGACAAAGGGCTCGCTGCGATAGTGCTCGCGCCAGAGTTGCAGTGGTTGCTCCAGTTCAGAAGACAACTGCACCGTGATTGTTGCGAGAATCCCCCTGGCTACCGGCAGCAGGTGAGGAGTAAAGAGCAGGTCAGCCTGAACATGATGTCGATCGAGAAGCGCCCGCATCTCCGGAAGGTGCCTATGCTCGTTGCCCACACTGTAGGCGCGATAGTTCCCGCTGACCTCGCCAAACATCAGATCGGCGCGCGGAGAATTGCCTGCACCGGTAACGCCCGAAGCCGCATCGATAACGATCGAGGATTCGGGTCTGATCAGATTCCTGGTGAGAAGAGGAACGAGCGAAAGGAGGATCGCAGTGGGATAACACCCCGGATTTGCGATTACCTCGGCGCCCTTGAGAGACTCGCGCGCAACTTCTGTGAGGCCGTAGGGGACGAATTCGTTGGTGTGCCCCGGCCGCAGATCCGACGAGAGATCTATCGCACGCAGGCCGTGCTGGTGCACGCGTTCCACCCACGCCCCCGAGGCACCATGAGGTAGTGCGCTGAAAACCAGCTCGGCGTTCTCCAGTGGAGCATCGTCGCTGGCAATAAAATCAACCTGTCTTCCGCCAAGCCACGCGCGCTCGCCGCGCTGCGCGTTGGCTGTGGCAAATGCCAGGTCAAAGTGCGGATGTGTGTTTATGAGGGCGCAGAGTTCTCGCCCGGCGTAGCCGCTCGCACCGAGTACGCCAACGGGTATCTTATGCACCTTGAATGCATATTATTGCAGAACTTCGCTGTCAATGGGAAAGCGAAGTTTTTGCGCTCGGGTGGCGCTGATTGCCTTTGGGGCGTGTCTCAGGGGCACAGAAGGGTCCCTTTGCCTTCCGAGCCGGGCGCTAGAGACGTAATCTCCCGCCAACACTTTCAGGAGAGATTCAGGGTGTCGAAACGCGAACGCCACCGCGCCATACGGGACATCATTTCGGGGCAGGTTGTGGGTAGCCAGCAGGAGCTGCGAGTCCTGCTGCGGCGCGCCGGTTGGGACGTTACGCAATCGACGCTTTCACGGGACCTGCGCGAGCTTCGTATCGCACGTGTTCCTACTCCCGAGGGACCACGTTACTCCACCCCTGAGGATCTGGCCGAAGAGGCAGAGGGTCGCACACTCGTCGAGGACATCCTTCCGCAATTCTTTTCATCGATCGAAGGGGTGGGCGAGCTCACGGTTCTCAAGACGATCTACGGAGGAGCTCAGCCGGTGGCAGAAGCCATCGACGACGCCGGCTGGAAAGAGGTGCTTGGCACCATCGGCGGCGAGAACACGATCCTGGTGATCTGTCGTTCAGCAAGCGCCCGGGAAACGGTTGAAAAGCGCCTCGTGAGGATCGCCAACAGCTAGGCAGTCAGGACCTCGGACATTATTCCCGATCCGGGCGGCACGCCCTTGCTCTGACGCGGGTGTATGGTAAATTATGCAGTTCGACTGAATACATATCCCGCGCGGAGTCATATACATGAAGACCATTGCGCTCGCCTACTCGGGCGGGCTTGATACCTCGATCATCGTTCCCTGGCTCAAGGAGCACTACGACGCCAGAGTCGTTTGCGTCGCTGCTGACGTTGGTCAGGGCGAGGATGAACTTCGGGGCGTTAAGGAAAAGGCACTTGCTTCGGGAGCCGACGATTGCTTTGTCGAAGACATGCGCAAGGAGTTCATCGAGGATTTCATCTACCCAACGCTGCGTGCTGGCGCGATCTACAACCGCAAGTACCTGCTGGGTACGTCGATGGCGCGTCCGATCATTGCCAAGCGCCAGGTCGACGTCGCGCGTGCTGTAGGTGCCGACGCGCTCGCTCATGGCTGCACCGGCAAGGGTAACGATCAGGTGCGCTTTGAGCTCACCTACATGACCTTTGCGCCTGAGCTTCCCGTGATCGCGCCGTGGCGCGAAGCCGCGTGGAACATTCGCTCGCGCGAAGACGCCCTGCAGTATGCCGCCGAGCGTGGGATTCCGGTGTCGGCGTCCACGAAGAAGATCTATTCGCGAGATCGGAATATCTGGCACATCTCGCATGAAGGCGGAGTGCTGGAAGATCCTAACGAGGCGCCGCCCAAGGATCTCTTTCTCCTCACGACTGATCCTGCGGACGCTCCAAACACCCCCGAGACCGTTGTTATTGGTTTCGAGCGCGGCATTCCCGTTTCGGTAAATGGCGAAGCGCTCGATCCAGTGGCGCTACTGACGCTCCTGAACACGATTGCAGGGCGCCACGGAGTGGGCCGAGCAGACATCGTCGAGGATCGTCTCATAGGGATGAAGTCGCGCGGCATTTACGAGACTCCAGGCGGGACTCTCCTCTACACGGCGCTGTCGGAACTCGAAATGCTGATTCTTGATCGTCGTACGATTGCGGCCAAGGATGCCATTTCACCGCGCTACGCCGATCTCGTGTACGAGGGGCGCTGGTGGACTACAGAGCGAAAGGCATACGACGCCTTTATCGACGTGATTCAGGAGCGCACGACTGGCACGATTGGCTTGACGTTGTTCAAGGGTCAGGTCTCGATTGCCAGCCGCCAGAGCGATCATGCCTTGTACGACGAGAAGTTTGTCACCTTTGGTGAGGATGACGTCTATCAGCAGAGCGATGCCGCGGGCTTCATAAGGCTCTATGGGCTGCCGCAGCGTGTGCGTGCACTTAAGGATCGCGAACTCGTAGCGCAGGGCAAGCTCGAAGCGCCTGCAGAAAACTCTCTGGAACTCGCGTGACACGGCTCAGGATAGTGACAGCTACACCAGAGGCGGGAACGCCCATCCAGGAGGGCGCACACCGCCTTTGGGGTGGGCGCTTTGGGGCCCAGACTGCCGCGGCCCTGGACGCAGTCAACAAGTCCATTGGCGTTGATTTTCGGCTTTGGCCCCACGATGTGAAGCTTTCAAAGGCCTGGGCCATGTCGCTCTGGTCAGCCGGTATTCTCACACAAGAAGAATGCCGAGCGATCGAGGCCGGACTCGACGCAGTCGCTGAGCGTATAGCGGCTGGGGCACAGCCCATCGAATCCGACGAAGACGTGCACACCATGGTCGACCGGATGCTGCACGACGAAGTTGGGGACGTAGCGTCCAAGCTCCACACCGGTCGTTCACGTAACGACCAGGTGGCCACCGGCACCCGCATGTGGGTGATGGAAGCCTGTTCGCACCTTGACGCGTCTGTGCGAGAGCTTCAGGGAGTGTTACTGGCTCAGGCGGAGCAGTTGCACGACGCGTTGATGCCGGCTTACACGCACATGCAGCGTGCGCAGCCGGTCTCGGCGGCTCACTGGCTTCTCTCGCACTTCTGGCCTCTCGATCGTGACCGTCAGCGACTGGCGCAGGTGGCGCGTTCGGCGTCGGTGCTGCCACTTGGATCGGGTGCAATTGCGGGCTGCGCCTTCCCTGTGCCGCGTGTGCTGATCCAGGGGAGTCTGGGATTCAACCAGCTTTCGCGCAATTCCATCGATGCCGTCGCTGACCGCGACTACATCGCCGAGATGCTCTTTGCCATCGCCCTTCTTGGCGCACACGTCTCGCGCATTGCAGAAGATGTGATACTCTACGGCACGAGCGAGTTTGGCTTTGTGAAGTTTGGGGATACTTTCACGACCGGCTCGAGCATGATGCCACAGAAGCGCAATCCGGACGCATTGGAGATCGCACGCGGCTCCGGTGCCAGGCTGCTCGGCGACCTCGTATCACTACTCGGCACCATCAAGGGCCTGCCTTCGGGTTACAACAAGGATTTGCAGGACGATAAGCGAGCGCTCTTTGGCGCATTCGACGCTATTTCTCTGGTGCTGCCCGGCGTAGCTGGGACCATCGCCGAGGTTAGCTGGCAGCGGGAGCGCATGAGCGAGGCGGTGTCGAGTGTGATGATGGCGACCGATCTTGCGGATTATCTCGTAGATCGTGGGATCGCGTTCCGTGACGCGCACAAGGCTGTGGGGTCGTTGGTGCGCGAGGCCGAGGTGTCTGGGGTGGAGTTGCACGAGCTGCCGCTGGCGACGTTCAAGGCGGCGCATTCTGCCTTTGGCGATGATGTGCTGGATGCTCTTTCGGCGCGTGCCTCTTTGGAGCGTCGGGAGGTGGACGGTGGAACGGGTCCGGAGGCGGTCAAGCGGCAGATTGCAGCAGCGCGGGCGTCACTGGCTCCGGTTTCGGAGGCTCGGGGTAACGAGCTGGCGGTGGCGAACGGTTAGGTATCCTCGTCGGCAGTCGAACGACCGAATTGCACCACTTGCTGACGACGAGTTGCTCGTGCGATGGGCATATGGGCTCCCATCGTTTGGTTCGGAGTATTGAGGCCGAAGGGGTCGCATCTCAACGTACAGATCAGCACGGAGTACGCCCGGTTGTGCGGCAACTGTAGCCACAGCGCGCTGCAGCGCATTCACCGAAGTGCCCGGAGCCAGCTGAACGAGATATTGATCACCTAATGCCCGCATGCCTCCCACCACCACACCATCGACTTGGTCAACGATCTCTTGACGCCGTTCTTGCGAGACGTCTCGAGCAAAACGTACCCAGAAGTACTCACGACGGATTCGCGAAGCACGATAGCGGGGATGCGGCGCGATCAAGGACGAGTCCTCTAGCCTGACAATTACCGAATCAGGTGAGCCCTCCGGAGATAACGCTGGCACATCGAGACGGAGCGCTGCCACAGCCATCAATCTTACTTCAAACCTGGCTGCCTCAGCCGGGAGCACCATCGACAACTTGCGCACCGTTGACTGTGAATCAGGACGAAGGCCCGCTCGACCAGGCCAACTATCACCAACATCACGTGACAAGCGCGAGAAACTCAGGACCTGCCTGACTGCAGCATCTGTCTGGAAGACCCCTTTGGTGTCGGCGTCACCGATGACTACAAGCTCACTGCTCGACGGCGACAACTGGTTCTTCAAGGAAATATCACCTTGAGAAATACCAATCCCTGCCGGCTCTATGAGCCTGAGTCGGGACTTGTTGCGGATTGCGAGCGACACCGTGAGCTGACGCGTCGACTCCTGATACTCTGGCTCACCTATTACATCGATAGCCACGCCGCTCGTGTCCTCACGCACCAACACCACGCTCGGCGAAGCGCTGTTGCTCCTTTCTATGATCAGTGATGCCGTGCCAGTAGCCACCTTCTGACTCTGCAACTGCGACGCCTCCTCGGCCATCGTACGCTGCCCCTTAGGCACCAAGCTCTCACCTGGATCTGCGAACAGCAGGGTACCAAGGATCACCGTACGCATCGCAATCATGCCGTCCTCCGTTGACCCACAATATGGGTCGTTCGCGGCTCTCTAACCGCCGTATTCTACCCGGAATCGCAGCATCTTTGGTGCCAGAAATCCGGCATCACTAACACCTTTGGGTGCTTGATCAGTCGGCCACGATGCCCGACTTTCGCGCCAATACTCACCATTCGCCGCCAAACCTTGCGCGAAACGCGTCACGGTAGCCTCGGCTGAGTGTGACCTTGACGCCGCTTGTCAGGAGAATTACGTACTCCCCACCAAACATCGGCTGCAGTTCGCGCACCCGCGTCAGATTGACAATTGCAGATCTGTGCACACGAACAAAGAGAGCAGGGTCGAGGTGCTCCTCCAGCGACTTCATCGACTCCCTGATTCTGTGACGCGCCGAGCGTGCATGAATGCGAACATAATTGTCGGCCGCTTCAAACCAGTCGATCTCCTGCACCGGCACAACCGCAATCCTGCCGTTGTGCTTGACAGTGATCCTGTCCCAGTAGCGCTGCCTCTCTCGTACCGCGCTGAGTACGGCACGAATTGCCTCGGCAGCTTCCGTCGGCGTTCTCTCCGCAAGCCTTTGCCGAGCACGCTGCATTGCAACGCTGAAACGCTCGTCGTCAAAAGGCTTGAGCAGGTAGTCTACAGCGTGGACGTCAAAAGCCTTGATTGCATAGGCGTCAAATGCAGTCACGAATACCACAACAGGCGGCACGGAGCCAGAGCGCGCCTTGACCTCTTCCAATACTGCAAAGCCATCGCGCTCAGGCATCTGCACATCCAGAAGGAGCACGTCAGGCTTGAGCTGCTCAATTAGCTCCACGGCCTCGTTCCCATCCTTCCCTTCTCCAACGAGAACGAGCGATTGGTCCTGTTCGATCAGGGTGCGAAGGCCGGAGCGAACAAGAGGCTCGTCGTCCACAATGAGAACCCTGAGCGCATTCATAACCCCGATCCAGCCTGCAGGCGCGCCGACTCTGGAGCTGCCACTTTGTAGGGAATCCTGATCCGCGAAATGCAACCGCCGCCGGCGTCTCGTGAAGAAAGGGAGAACTCGTGCTCGCGCCCATACATTCGTTCGAGCCTCGCCCGCGTAGTCGCGAGTCCAATCCCATCGTGCTGGATCTGATTCTTTCTGAGACCAGCTCCGTCATCGTGAATCTCAACTACGAGCCAAGTGCCCTCGCGCCTGGCTTTGACGTCGATGACCCCCCTCCCAGCACGTGCACCGATGCCGTGCTTGATTGCGTTTTCAACCAACGGCTGCAGAATGAGGTCGGGAAGCTGCGCGCCGACAACCGCCGGGTCCACATCATAGTTCACCTGGAGCCGGTCCTGGAATCGTATGCGCTCGATCTCCAGATAGAGCATGAGAATCTCAAGCTCCTTGCCGAGGCTCACCTCTGCACTTTGAGCCCGAGAGAGCGTTAGACGTAACAGATCGCCAAGCCTTGTCACCATGCGAACTGCCATGAGCGGGTCTTCACGTATCAGCACCGTTACAGCGTGAAGAGTGTTGAAGAGAAAGTGTGGGTGCACCTGCATCTTGAGGGCATGCACTTGCGCGTTAGCCACCTGGGCCTGCAGTTCCACTGCCTGGATTTCGCGCTCGCGTAGCCGCTGCTGGTACTGCATCGCCACTGCCACACCCAACAGAGCGGCGTAAGTGAACAACGCTCCCAGTATGCGGCTCAGTACAGTGATCGAAACGATCGCGGCCATCGACATGTTAACGGTCTCGGCGGGATTCAATCGCTGTGCCACCATGATCGACGCCTGAAGCCAGACCGTCTCTATCACTGCAGATATGAGCATTGCCGCCAGAAAGTGAACAGCGACTGCCTTGACTAACCCTGGCGAGCGAATGGGAAAACGTCGCGCCAAAGAGAATACCATGGGAGTAACGAGCGCCCACGACATCCACCTGGGAAACTGCAAAGCCGCATAGGGCCACTCGGCTGCCAGCGCTCCCCTTAGAGCATAGGATGCAACCGACTGCAGCACCGCAATCGACGCAGGAATCAGCCAGATGAGAAGAACGACACGCCATCGCGGGACGCCACTCTCGATTTGAGTGTCGCCCCGCGAAGGATCCCGCGCTTGAGAAAATGCTTCACTACTCAGGTAAGCCGTGCTCGAAGGAGATGACACAAAGTTCGCCCCTGCCGTCGCGCCGGGAAAGTCAGTCGACGCTCTTGTCGGGTACGTGGGCAACTGTTCCACGAAGGGATCCGATCCGTTCCACTGGCCAGCCGCGAGCACTGATCAATTCATTCAGCATCTTGAGCCCCATTGGTGATGCCGCCATTGCGCTATAGGCCCATTTCAGAGTGGGAGACCACACCACAAGCGCACCCGGCGAGTCCGGAATGTCGAAAGGTTCAAGCCAGAGCGAGTCTCCATCTACACGCACCCACCTGCCCGCTTTGACTTGGACGGCCCTTTCCGGGGATTCATTCCAGTTCCCGAGTATCGTTCGTGTAGCGCTCCACGCTCCTGTGCCGACGAAGACAGGAATCTTCTGGCGGGCTGCCCAGGCTATTCCGCCTCTTGGTGCCCCGGAAGTTGTAACGATAGCTCCACCGATTTGTACAGACGGTTCCTTAGTCCTGAGCCATGCGATCTCCTGTTCCACGCGTCCCGGAGCCTGACCTGTTTCGAGCAGCACCCACCTGTTACCAACCTTGACTGCAGCAGTGGCGAAACCAGGAACCCCAAACTGCGCAAAGCGCTCTTCGATTATCCTGGCGGAATCCATTGCAACGTCCCACATCGGTCTTGTCGATGTCGCCAGGAACGCAGCGCGCAAGCTGTCGCTGATAGCAAACGAATCCGGTTGGGCTGGAGGATTGAATTGCGCTCTGGTGAGCGTTAGCCGCTTGTAAGGTACGCCTGCGCGCTCGATGTCCCACTGCATGGGGTAGGCAATGCGCTTGTTGCTAGAGATCGGGACGAGGGCCCACCTCTGGTACCAGACCTCCACCTCCATTTCGCCGAAGCCCGCCAGGCCAAAGTCATTGGGCTGAGCGGCCCTGAAACGCGCAAACGCCAGAAAGCCGTCAGTCCGTCGCAGGAATATCGTGCTTGGGTATCGGCCGATGGTCGCCGTCACGCGTGCATGTGGTACGCCGCTTATAACCGTATCGGGTAGGGCTTTGAGGTCTCGTGCGGAGCGCGCTGCCAGCAACAATCGCTCAGGCGTAAAGGCAAAGAGCTCGTCCCGCTCTTCTACATATGCGATGTTGAGCGGCGACCATTGCTCGGGCCCGCCAGGGGCCCTTGGAGCGAGGCGTATGGCAACACTATCGCTAACCAGATCGGTGATCGACTGGAACCCAGGTGAGCCAATGAAGCGGCGATTGTTCCGCCACGATCCAGTTGAGTAGTCCCTTTGATCAACGAGCAGCTCGTAGCTTCCTACAACATCAGAAAAGGGTCTGTCCTGAAAGGTCTGCCGGTGCCACAGCGTCACTGTTTCATAGCGGACGCGCTCGATAGAAGCCAAGAGGTCGGCGCCTCCCATCTGATCGATGGCGCGATCGATTGCTTCTGCAGCAGTTGTTTCAGTAGCGCCCTCACTGTGTGAACCGAAGACGCCAACGACGCCAAGTAGAGTTAGACCACCAACAATCCGACTGACTGACGACCACATTGATTGATTCTCGCGGTTTTGCAGGAGCGAGAATAGTCAGCGGCGGTGCCTGCTGATCCTAGGTTACTGTGGCAGGTAGCTGTGATGTGGGGTGAAACACAGCGCTCTGCTGTGGCAATATGACTGTAGTGGTACTGACCCTGGAGCAACAAGCATCAGTACCCTTTGAGAAGCGCCAACTCGCTGGCGTGCAGAAACCGCCCGCCCTTGAGCTCCTTCACATATTGCGAAGCCAGTTGAGCATTGAGTGCGATGTCATTGTTCTTCCAACCCGTGCTCGCGTAGTACGAAGCCTTCGTCCAGTCATAGTTGATGTAGTGAAACCACTTGATCTCGCTTCGACTCTCGATGAGTGAGAACAATGGCTCAAACCACTCCGACCACGCCAAGGCTGCCCCCGCTGCGTTGCTAACGTCAAAATGAGATGGTGAGCTTTCAGCGATTATAACCGGCCGTTTGTGTTTCACAGCCATGTCCAGGAACCTCAACGTCCGGCCATAGGACGTCGAGCCACGATCGTCGTCGCTGATCGGCCCTCCTACATCTGATGCACTGAAGAGATCGATCGAAAACCAGTCCACGTAAGCATCACCGGGATACCATTTGGCCTTGCCGTTGGCATCAAAGTGGTCGAAGTCGTCAGCTGCTGCAGGCTCGTAGCACCATACAAAGGCCACATTCTTTACACCGGCGTCGCGGAACATCTGCACGATCTTACGGAATGCTTCTGGATAGGCATACGGATGATATCCGTTCCAGGAGCCGCTGAACTCACCACCTATCCGCAACATCACCGGACTCCCGTGATCCTTGAGCACATCCACAAAAGACTGAATCCGAGCGTCATAGAGGCTCGAAGTCGCGATTACGCTATCGATCCCGTACGTCTTGTCCTCCATTTGCGACAGCGCGGCTGAACCCGGCTGCAGGCCGCGCAGTGCCAGGTCCATCACTGGTATGCGACCGTCGGAACGTATCCCTGCAATGCGTTCAGTGATCTTGTCCGGCTCCCAGCCACGAGGCGTATCACCGAGATCTACGAATACGAGTTCGGCAGCTGGCTGCTTGTCCACCGGAAAGAGCGCGGCGTACTGCGGATTGCCGTCAATCCACTGTCCCATTCCATGCACGACGCGACCGCGTGGCGGCTCAAAGAGCGCCCCAAACTCATAGTCCAGCGTGCCGGTGGACGGATCCTTACCAGCTAAACCTTCGTCGTCGGAAACCAGCCCCGGTGCATTTGGTGCTTCGCTACACGCAGCCAATGCCACACAAAGCGTGGGAAGCAATACCACTCTCTTGAGCCTCGCCTGATATCGCATCGCCTGCCTCCAAGTGGAGTCCAGGAATGCGACGTGTGGCACAGTGGCTATCCCCTACAAGGCCAGGTGTGGCAACTCCGCTATCGCCGTGGCGCGATCGCGACACCCGGTCATTATGGCCGCAGACCAAGGGGGCGCCTAACTGAATACTGCGTCAGCGAATGCGCTTCTGAAGAAACGACGCTGGATCCCGGGCCTCATTCGCTACGCTCATTCGCCCGGGAAGTCGATCACTACGACGCCGGGCAACCCATCACGTCGTAGTACGTCTCCATTCGGCTCTCCTTGAATTCCCTCACATGCCGCTCTATGGGACAAAGAAGAGTGATCGAACGCGGACCCGGAGTCTGTCCGGAGAACTGGTACCCGGAATTGAAAATCGCGCGGATGAACGTGCTCGCACTATCCACAGGGAGACTCGAAACGTTCTCAAAAAAGTTCCGCCAGTTCATGTCTGACTGAAAGAGATACTGCTCCACATTCGATGTGTAGAACGCAGTGACAGTGGCGCCACGCTGGCGAACCCAGTCGCCAACGGCTCGCAGCGCCTTTGGGCCGGCAAAGTCTCCCGTCACCGGCACAATGAGATTTCGCTCCTGCAGCGATTTGACGTATCGATACGACTCTTCAGTCGCCAGGTAGCCGCGGTGCACGCCAAACGCGTCTGATTCGGCGATAAGGTGACCGAACGACGGCATGAAGCGACTTCCTCCAAACCGGCCACGCCCTGTTCCAAAGCTGTAGGTAAGGTCCGGCCCGTCGGCAAAGAAAGCCGTGTACACGTACTCGATCCCGGCCAGGTCGTCGTCGGTCAGCGGAAAGCCGTGCGTGCGGGTCAGGTGAGTACGCATCTCTTCGAGTGATCGAGAAAAGAGCGCACTGTCCGGCTCCACATCTCGGAAGGCCACGACCAGGTCTACAGGACTCGATTCGTCAGTCAGGCCCTCGGGTCGCGGCCGTGCAAAAAGACGTGAAAGAAATGCAGCACGATCCTGGCTCAACTCGAAAAGCGACTTGTAAAAGAGATGCTGCAGAACGTTGAGCCTTCTGATGTCGACGATAAATGCAATGCGTGGCCTGATTGCCGCGATGTATACAAAGTTCTGATCCGGCCCAACCCCCAGATAAACACCGTCGCGCGGCGTGCGCTTGATCAGCTCAGGAACCGGATGCTGAAGGGTCACCTCGTTTCCCACGAGGTTGTCTGAACGAAAAAAGCCGGCAGGCTCGGAGAGCTCCGTAGAAAGCTCCCAGAACTCCTTGTCCGACAGCCGCTCCGGTATCGCCCCCGGCGCACTCTCCCGCAGCGCCGCACTCCCCATAAAGAGGACCGCGATCGCGAGCACCAGACGCAGCGAGCGCGTCAACACGCGGTTGGGAACTGCTGTGCGCACCGGTCGAATCACCTGCTCTCTCCTTGATGGCTCATTGAACTACCCCGCTCACGGCAAGACGTTGGCCACCGGTTCAACTCCGGGCAAGTCATCCCCCAAGCTGCTACTCAATTCTGCCACGCGTTCTTCCAGGTGTCGACGCTCAGGCCCCTGATTTGCAAGAGACAGGGCCGTACGGTACGCCGCCAGGGACTCCCTCGTTCGGCCGAGGCGCCGCAGTAGATCCGCGCGCGCAACATGTGTGTGCACGTAAGACGCCAGATCGCCGCGCTCCAGGATCGCGTCCACAATCCTGAGCCCCCGTTCGTATCCTAAACCCATCGCTATTGCTACCGCCCGATTGAGCTCGACTACCGGTGTGGGCAGGATCCTGTACAGGACATCGTAAAGACCCACGATCTGAAGCCAGTCAGTTATCCCCGTCTTCTTGGATGCCGCATGTACTGCAGATATCGCCGCTTGAAGCGTGTAGGGTCCAATCCTCCCTGAAGCGAGCGCCCGTTCCACCAGCGCTGAGCCTTCTTTGATCTTTGCTGAGTCCCAGAGATTTCTGTCCTGGGCTTCAAGAAGGACGATACGACCATCTCGCATCCGTGCCTCACGACGCGAATCGTGCAACAGCATCAAAGCCAGAAGTCCAACCGCCTCAGGGTCCGGCATGAGCTCGACCACCAGTCGGCCCAGTCGAATTGCCTCCGTGGAGAGATCGGCTCTTGTGTGCTCGCTCCCGAAGGCCGGCGAATACCCTTCGTTGAAAACGAGGTAGATCACGTGCAGCACAGCCTCAAGTCGCTCCGGCAGATCCTCTCCCGAGGGAACCTCATAGGGAATGCCCGCGTCCCTGATCTTGGACTTGGCGCGCACGATGCGCTGTGCAAGCGTAGGCGTCTCTATCAGATACGCCCGCGCAATCTGCTCTGTAGTAAGGCCGCAGACAGTGCGAAGTGTCAGCGCAATCTGTGCCTCGATTGCCAGTGCAGGGTGACAGCAGGTAAAGATCATGCGCAGCCGGTCATCTTCTACCTCGGGAGCGTCAATCTCTTCTGTGCCCTGAGGTTCAGCAACTTCGGCAATGGCCGGCAGCTTTTTGTCAAACGCGTGCCTGCGTCGCAGACGGTCAATGGCCTTGAACCTGCCCGTTGAGATGAGCCACGAGATCGGATTGGCTGGCTCTCCCTCTTTAGGCCATCTTTCAAGCGCAGCAACAAAGGCGTCCTGCAACGCCTCCTCGGCGGCATCAAAATCGCCGAGGAGACGAATCAGGGTCGCCAGAACACGGCGTGACTCACTGCGATAAAGGACTTCTATCCGTTCATTCGTCACGCCTTACCTGCATTGTGTACCTAGCCTTCGCCGAACTCTATGATCGGCCTGATTTCTACGCAACCATAGCGGGCACCGGGAATCCTGGCCGCTATCTGAATCGCTTCGTTGAGATCCTTGGCGTTAATCATGTAGAAACCGCCGAGTTGCTCCTTGGTTTCAGCAAACGGGCCGTCGGTCGTCTGCGTCTTGCCGTTGCGCACCCGCACCGTGGTAGCCGTGGGCGTAGGCTGAAGCGCTTCGCCGGCGAGCAGAGCACCGCTCTTCTTGACGTCTTCGGTAAAGGTGAAGTATTCGCCGAACACCGCGTCGACCTCTTCCTTGGGAAGCCGTTCGAATGCTTTCTCGTCTTCGTAAATCAGGCACAGGTAGCGCATCGTACTCTCCGGGAAAGGATGAAAAGGCTATAGCGGGAAGTGGTCGAACGGGAAATCCGTGTTTCGACAGAGGGAAGGGAACAAGGGACCGAGCCCTTGCCCCTCCCACTGGTACCACTATTTGCTCTTCTCCTTTTCGAAGATTGCTTCCACACGATCAGCTATGTCCTGCCAGTGAGCGCGATTGACCCCGCTGGACGTGGTGACAAAGCGGCGGGCATCGGCCTGGATGCTCCGGAGCTGAGCGCGAGCCAAGGTCGAGATATCGGCCCTTCTGACATTGGGTTGCTGCAATAGCGGTGGTGGCTGAAAGCCTCCACCACCCCCGCCGCCCCCACCACCGCCACCTTGAGCAGCTGGTGGGGGTGACATCAGCGCCTCGAGTCGCTCCAGGTACACGCGGTGGATGATGCGCCGGTTGGCGTCGGGAGCTGCAGTCCACACCGACCTCTTGAGGTCGTCAAGGTACTCAGCAAGCGGATACGCGCTTACCGAGTCCATCTCCTGCGACAACAGCAGCCGCGAGAGCCGCCGGGCATCCAGCAACTGATTCACAACGTTCGCCTGCCTGGTCGAAACTGCTGTATTCCCGAACTGTGGCCCAATGCGCGAAAGCACCTGAGGCTCTTCGAGCCAGGATGGAGTGCGAATTGCCTGCTCAGTCAAGAAGCGAAGCGCTTCTTTCTGCCGTGCTTTTGGAACGACCGAATAGACCGGTCCGGTCTGCTCAGCTGTTTTAAGATTGATCGTCAACCCACCGATGATGTTTGTGACGTGGCCCATGTAGAGCGCCCACATTCCAATCGACTCACCGTACACTTCAGAAAGTTCGGTGTAGTCTTCTCCCGGTTTGGTTATCCAATCTACCATTTGGGGAATCACGCGCTTGAGATTCTGTACAGCGTAACCACTCGATTTTACCGGATTGTCTCCAAGATCTTCGGTTTGTGCACGCGGATCGATACCAACCGAGAATTGCGGAAGGTAGCGGTAGGGCATCGGACCTTTCTGGTCCGTTATCCACTTGTTGAGTATCGGCTTCTCGTCCTGTGGCGTAGCGGCCTGCGGAAGCACCCTGTATCCCCAGTTTATGACAAAATCATCAAAGGGACCAAGGCGTCGTATGAAATCCTTGGGCTCAAGGCCGTCGCCCGGCTGCGCTACGTAGTTCTGGCGCGCGTAGTCCATGATGGTCGCGGACACCCCGTAGACTCGCGTGAAAGACGGTTTGCGCAGTGAATCTGTAGGGAACGACGCCGACGCAATCATGTTGTGAGGGAGGCCAAGGGCATGACCCACCTCGTGGGTGATGACCTTGCGCATCGTCTCTCCCATCAACTCCTCTGGGATATCGAGGGTCCTCGCCGCTGGGTTGGCAGCTCCCGTTTCAATGAGCAGCCGGTTGCGGTAGGAACGCATGTGGTTGTGATACCAGGTGATGTCGCTTTCTATGATTTCGCCGGTGCGCGGGTCAGACGTGGAGGGTCCTACTGCGTTTCGCACGAGCGAAGCGGCCCATCTAACGACCGAGTACCTGATGTCTTCAGGGTCCCAATCGGGATCTTCCTGGGGTGAAGGAGGATCCTTGGCAAGAATTGCGTTTTTAAAGCCCGCTTTCTCAAAGACGCTCTGCCAATCCTCTACGCCCTGACGCACATAAGGGCGCCACTTGGCGGGAGTTGCCGGGTCGAGGTAGTAGACGATCGGCTTGATCGGCTCCACGAGTTCGCCACGTGCGTATGCAGCCGGGTCCTTGGGTTCCAGCCTCCAGCGGCGGATAAAGGACTCTGATGCCGCCTTCTGTTCATCGAGTCCGTAGTTGACTCGTCCCACGGCGAAGAACCCTATGCGCTCGTCTGCATAACGCGGCCGCATGGGATCTTTTGGCAGCAACACGATGGACTGGCGCATTTCGATTGAAATGGTACCAGCATCTCGATCAGAGGGAGGTGCGCCGGCATCGAACGTCTGTGTGTGACGCACTTCGACGTTCATCGGAAAGCTTTTGATTGCGCCAACGTAGGAGCGCGCCGGATCCATACGCCGAACCTGGTAGGTGCGCCTTTGATCGGCGTCGAGTCCGCTCAGTGCGGGGGTATCACCCGAGAAGAAGTCGGTTACGTCCAGCACATAGTTGGCACTGTCGCTGGTAAATGCCTGGATTGGAAACGAAGCGAGAATCGGACCGAGGTTGTTGCTGGCCACCGATATCGCGATGGGAAGAGAGTCGTCTGCAAAGGCGTTGTAGCCAACGGTGCGAAGCATTATGCGATCGCCGTTCCGCTCCCACCTGACTACGCGTTCAGCAATGGACGTTCCCGCCGACGTAAAGCCACCAAAATTGCTGGGCACTGCGGCAACGCGGGTAACGAGGAGCCAGTCACGCTGCAGCACTGAATCCGGGACCTGAAAGAACCAGCGATCATCGACGTGGTGGACGGTTATTCCGCCATCGTCTGTGATTGCTTTGTCTGTAATCACCTGCGCGTACGGGCGCGGTCCACGTCTCTGCTGCTGCTGGTTGCCTTGCTGTCCGGTTGGAGGTGGTTGTTGCTGTACTACTGCTGCTGGCAGTGAGCCAGTGGCGAGTACAGAGAGCGTTACCAGGAACGCAGCACGCATTCCTGTGCGTCGGAGGGAGAGTCTCATGTTACAGATGGGGTACTGGGGAGGCCGAAATTGGCGTCTGTCCACCATGTTCGGTAGTGAGTCCTGGGTTCGGCCGCGGGTGCGAGAGCGATCAGTGGTTTTTACGAGTTGTGTGCCGTGTGCGCTGACACGAGCGCTCACCGACGCGGCATGATCGGGACAGGTGCCGCCGGCAGTCTACTGATGTCGTTTTATTGATGGCGATTGCCAGGCCGGCCAACTGGCCATGAGGAGTCAACCAGCGCGTCTAACCCTGCCGGCGTGGCGCTCGCGGTAGCAATGAATCGATCTCAATCCATGCGGCCGGCATCCCCCAGTGTGAGCGCCTGAGTCGCTCGTCGATGCCAATGATGGTCTCCTTTATGGAGCCGTCATTTGTAACGAGAAACGAAATCGGCAGCGCGGCTACGCGGCGCATCATGCGTGCGTGCGCGGGTGCGTCGTGAACCAGCTCAAACTTGAAGTTGCGGTAACGCAGCTCTGCTACCAGGTCGTTGTATCGATTCTCGGGATCCACGTTGACGGCTACGATCCGTAGGTTTCGTGCCCTGAATCGATCATGAAGCGGGCCTAGGTCGCGCAGTGTGAGACCCGAGGCTTCGTCTTCGAGCGACCAGTACACAACAAGCGTGGCGGGACTCTTGTCGCTGCTCAGAGTACTGAATTGTGGGTTGTGGCTCTCCTCAGTTACTATCTTACCTACAAATGAGAGCGCCAATGCACGCGCTGCTTCAGCCGTGTAGGGCCGGCCGGGGCTCTGGAGGCTCCTGCTGTTGACGTCTCGCAGAAAGGCGTATGCGCAGGCTATGGCAAAGGCGAGGCGCAGGACTGTGCCTCGTGTAGCTCGGCGTTCGGCCTCCGTAAGTTCTAGAAAGACTCGAACGATGCGGGATTGCTGTCTTTGTCCTTTCAGGCTTAGTGCAGCTACCATGCCACCTCCAGACCTCGCTGTTAAGTAGTCAGCCCTGAATAAGCAGATCCGCAATCATGTTTCGAGTCGCTATGGTCACCAGCACGAATCCTGGCGAATTGAGTACGTATGGATGATGGAGCGGGGATTACCTGATGGGCCTTCATCCTGGGTCAGCACGAACACGCTATCGCCGGCGATCGCCACCCACGGCTGTGGATCTATTGGACCTGGTACCAGAGCATCGGAACATCCTTCGCGTCTGGAGAAATCCACGATGGATAGGTACGGTTGCCCCGTCATCCGATTGCCTTGAAAAGTCTGATCGACCGTCACGTAAGCGACTTGATCGTCCCTCTCCATCGGACTCAGGAGAAACGGATACGAAGGTTGATAGGTTGCACGTTCTGCTGTCTGCCTGTTCTCGTCCTCAATGGCGTTTATAAGGTCTGGGCGAGATCCGCGTCGGCTTAAGACAGGGACTAGTACGCTATCGAAAGGTCCTTTGGGCGGGCCAACAAAAACGTAGTCCGAGTTCTGGTAGCCCAGCGCAACCGTGCCGTTTGCAAGTGGGGCGAGAGCAAGAAAGGAGAACATGTTGTCGACCGTAGCGCTTCGCCCCATCGCAGACGTAAAGGCCCCGCCTCGATGGGGTGCACCGTCCTGATCAACAACCTCAAAGGTTGTTTTTTCTGTGCGATCTATCAACCTGAAGTACGCTTTCCCG
>CAZYTS010000001.1:0-21091 GCA_964649855.1 uncultured Gemmatimonadaceae bacterium | reverse complement strand
AAAGGCGACGAACCCGGACCCTGCAGGACGTGTAATCTCTGACAGCACGTGGCCAGAAGGGAACGCAAGAGTCTTGAATCTATGACCATCCGCAACGCCCATTTTGTCGCCGTCGGCTTTGACAAAGAATGGGCCACGTGACCACTCTTCGGGTCCATCGCCTCGACGCCCTACCGCTCCAACATGAGCGCCCTGCCGGGAGAATCGATGAAGGGTCGCATTGCGACGATCGGAGATAAGGAAGCTACCATCTGAAGCGATCGCGAATCCTGAGGCTTCACCAACAAATACCGTATCCGACTCTGCCAGCACCACGCTATCTCGAAGTACTAGCGTCGGAGTGTTTGACGCAGGTGCTCCTTTGTCACACGCGCCGACAAGAAGGGCGACAGTTCCGAGGATCAGCTGACACGAACGTGTGTTCATGATGCGGAGTATCCTGGCCTGGTTGGATTTGACTATCACTCAGGTGAGGGAGAGTTGGCGCAAAACCGTCAGCATCCCTGTCCTTTCACTTCCTCGAGCGCTTCGCTAACCAGAGTAGGCTAGGTTTTATCAGTATAGGACGGACCGTTGAAGCCGCCAGCAAAAGTGCCCGCGGATCGCATTACAAGTGGATTAATTTCTGCGATTACGGGTCATTCTGATCGGACTGCCGGCGTAGTTGGACCTGCCAGATGTTTACAACGGTTGCGCCATCCTGATCAGAAAGCTCCACTACTGTTCCCGCCGCTAACAGCTGGAGCAGGAACCCGGAAAAGCGCTCTGACGCCACGACTGTGCCTCGGTCCGGATCGACCACTTCGACGATCCCATCAAAGAGGCCCGCAAGGTCCCTGGTAGTCGATAAGGCCTTTTCACCGGAGTTGCTGCTGGACGCGGGCTTCCAGTTTCTGTCAGCAGTCAAGATCAACACCCACAAAAGCCCGGATGCCGAATCCTGAGCAACCGACATGATGCGCGGAGGTGGCGCGCTCACCTCGGGCTCGCCGTTCCAGTCCTGCCACGGCGCAAACCACTCCACGTCTCTGCGCAAGACCTTGAGTCGTTTGCCTTGGAGTGAGTACCGCTCGAGCTTGTAAGAGTTCGCGCGAGCGGTCCAGAAAGCGCCACCGATCGAGTTGCCCGCGTGGTCACAACAAAGCCACCGTTTGAAAAGTGCTGCGACACTCGTGACGGGCGTTCCGTTCAGGAAGCTTTGTGTACGCATGTGCGAGCCGTTAGGCGCGAACACGCTGCACTCAGCCAGGATTGCATGCAGGGTATCGCGCCGTCGCACCGTGCCGTCTCGGGCTTCGCTGCTTGAAGCGTCGTTCGAGAGGCTTATCGGCCCTTATCGGTATCACCTCAACTTATGATTAGCAACTTCCGTATCCGGCCTCGCCATTCTCAAAAAGGCTGGTTTCGTTGCAGTGCGTCTCACAAACCATCTCATGCGTGTGAGGAGCCAAGTAGAGTTGACTGACGGCAAAAAAGGTCATTCAACTTCTTTGTTGGAATTGCGGAGCCGCTGGCTGCTCAATCGCCACTGGGGTTCTGGATGCAGCCGGAGCGTATTTCACCTGCCGACTCTCCTGCTAAGTAGAATATCCGAAATTCCGACGACTGTTTCTCCATCCAAATCCATCAACTCGATGAGCGTGCCAGGTTCTACGAGCTCGACGAAAAAGCTTGGAAAGCGTTGTGATGCTACCAGCTGCGCACGCGCTGGATCGATTACCTCTACTACGCTGTCGAGCAGATCAGTCAGTTCCCGTGTCCCGAGAAGCGGCCTTTCGCCCCCGCTTCCGCTATTCCGCGCTCTCCAGTGTGCGTCGGCGACAAGCATCAGAACCCATAGAAATCCTGACCGAGGATCCTGAACTATGGACATTATCCGAGGTGGTGCGGGTTCTGCATCTGGCTGGCTGTCCCAACTATCCCAGGGTTTGAACCAATCAACATCTCTACGAAGTATCCGTAAAAGACTGCCGTCGACTGAATACTGTTCCAACACATACGCATTTGTGTGTCCACTCCAGAACGTGCCCCGCACCGGCGCACTCAGTGAGCGTAAGACAGCCCATAGGCCCGACGGCGATCGACCTTCTGCATTTAGTCCAAAGGACTTGGCGGTCTCGTCTTGCCTATCAACGAGATGTAGTGGGTATCCGTACGCAGCGGGGGTCGAAATCAGAGCGTTGGCAACGAATCCACCGTCTGGCATCAGTCTCACCCTTCTGGCAAGCGCCCCGTTAAGTACAGTTTGAGTACGTACATGGCGTCCTTCAGGGTTAAATACACTATGTCCAGCGTGGAAGACATGCAGACTATCGCCATACCCAATTGCTAGGCTACCTACCGACATGAACTCCCCCGGCCCCTGTCCACGTTTACCGACGGTCCTGAGATAGCGACCATCACTGGTGAAGACCCTGACACCGATCTCCCCGAAAGGGTCTGCGAAATAGATGTTTCCCTTTGAATCTACGGCGAAGTTAAAAGGTGATACGAGTGCCGCTTGAGACTCTGGCATTCTGAGAATCGCTCGCCGTTTCACAACCAGCGAGCAGTCCCGACACTCTGGACGGGTTCCGCTGACAACAGAAGTCTTCTGCGCACTCACTACTCCACCGTAGAGCCACGGAAGTAGCAGTGCACAGCGCGGCCAAACGACGCTCAGATGCACGATTCGCTGGGGTTAACTAGCCACGTCTGCCAACTGCATGGTGAGATCAAGAGGGATCGTGACATGACGTATCAAGTGTCCGTCACAATCTCTTATCTGAATGGCAGATCTTGCGACGTTAAGTGTCACGAATTCGCCGTTCTTTTCTAGAAGTTTTCGCACCTCGCTCGGATCTCCCTTTAACACTACCTCCTCTGCATCATTCGGATCCAAGCCTCGTGTGATCATGCATCCTACGTGGTATGCCGCGCAGCTGCCCCGGCTCCAAGAAATGTGACCTGGTCCAAGGAAGAGAGCTCCAGGACCCTGAAAACTGTGGCCAATTCCACCACCACCTATTCCATCCTGACAGGAATCACATGGGTCGGATCCTACCGGCGCTGCATTGCCGGGAAACAGCAAAGCGAATGATGCGCTAACCATGAGAACACTGAAAAGCCGCGGTCCTTTAGGCATTCTGTTTCTCCCGTGGATGCCGGTTGTAGTCCTCTAGACAACACGTCATATACTCGAAGCCATGTATAGGACTACTTGTGGCGCAAGTCAAGAGGCGATTACTCTAAAAGTTGTAGGCAGGCTCATCTATGAAACGCCTCGACTACCTTTGGCATAGGCTACCTGCGGGCATCTGCGCTCAGGTCCTGCACCAAGCATTACGATTTCCTAAGAAGAGGGCAAAAAAAAGACGGGGACCCCTGACTGGAGTCCCCGTCTCGACCGGCTGCTCGAAGCAGCCCTTGTTTAGCCGTTGACTCGCGTCACGCCCTCCGCTGCAGGACCCTTCTCGCCCTGGACGATCTCGAACTCAACTGCATCGCCCTCTGCGAGTGTCTTGAAGCCCGTACCCTGTATCGCACTATAGTGCACGAAACAGTCCTTCGAGCCGTTGTCGGGCGTGATAAAGCCAAAGCCCTTTGCATCATTGAACCACTTCACTTTGCCGGTCGTACGCATTGCAGCGCTCCTGGGGATGGTGCTTGTCAAGGAACGCTAAACGCATAACCCTGACAAAAGCTGTTGTGCGGAATCCAATTAGCTCTGAAATGCCCATCCGCGGTGGGCACCCCGAACCCATGCAGGGCCCGTTGAGCCGCTCGAATATAGAAGGCCTTGGCGGAGTCAACAATGCACCCTTTCCACTTCTAGATTAGAAAATTCTAATCTTCTCCCGAGCGTTTGTAGCGCTTCCTTAAGGCTCCAGCGGCCTCACACCCACCGCAAAATGCGGGGTCTCGCCAAAGCAGGAGAGAGGTACGCCCTGATGCTCCTCATAGGTGATCTCCACCTTCTTCCCAGATGCCAACTGGATTGCACGAGCCACACTGTCGCTCCTGACCGTAAACGCGAAGAGCTGTGGCGCACTCCCCGGAATGTTCGACATCTGGAGCTCACCTTCCCAGGTCTTACACAACCATCCCTTCTTGGAAAGCTTCTGAACCCAACCGACCCGCGTCCCGGTAGAGTACGAGAAGGCCAACGCCGCGTAGGACCAGAGCACCAGCACCAATGTCGGTACCGCCACCAACGTCAAGAGCGTGAGCTTGCCCCAGTGACGACGTAAAAATCCAGGACGAGGTGGCTCCGCCTGGCTCAACACGTCCTCGGTGTTCATCGCGCGCTCGGGAATCCCTGGATCGTCGTTCATTGGAGCCCTTTGGATTGAGTCCCCTCCCTGAGGCACGTAACGTCCGTGCTCAGGCAGGCGTCACCAAGCTACCTTTATAGTCTGATTTAGCGAGAGGATCGTTTAGTGTCTTTTGTGCGGCGCCGTGATACCGTCACTGTCGACGTAGGCGGGATCAAGGTCGGCTCAGCCTTTCCGATCGTGGTCCAGTCCATGACCAACACGGACACGGCCAACGCAGAGGCTACTGCGGCTCAGTCCGCTGCGCTTGCCACGGCTGGTTCGCAGCTCGTGCGCGTAACAGTCAACAACGACGACGCAGCGGCCGCAGTTCCCGAACTCATCGAGCGCCTCAATGACCAGGGGTGCAACGTCCCCATCATCGGCGATTTCCACTACAACGGACACCTGCTCCTCGCGCGGCATCCGCGTTGTGCTGCCCTTCTCTCCAAGTACCGCATCAACCCAGGCAACGTTGGGAGCAGGCACCGCGACGAGAACTTCAAAACCATCGTTTCTATTGCCGTCGACAACGGCAAGCCCGTTCGCATAGGAGTGAACTGGGGATCTCTCGACCAGGACCTCCTCACTCAGATGATGGACAGCAACGCGCAAATCGCCGAACCGCTCGATGCGCGCGACGTTTATATCGAGGCCATGATCGAGAGCGCTTTGCGCTCCGCCGCGCTTGCCGAAGAAGCAGGATTGGGTCACGACCAGATCATCATTTCTGCCAAAGTCTCGCAGGTTCGCGACCTGGTAGAAGTCTACAGACGGCTTGCAGCCCGCTGCGACTACCCACTCCACCTCGGTCTTACCGAAGCGGGACTGGGTACCAAGGGCGTCATCTCTTCGACTGCTGGCCTCTCCATCCTGCTGGCAGAAGGTATCGGGGACACGATCAGAGTCTCGCTGACTCCAAAGCCCGGAGGCGACCGAACCGAAGAAGTCTTTGTGGCTCAGCAGATTCTGCAGTCGTTGGGACTCCGTTCTTTCGCACCTCAGGTCACCGCCTGTCCCGGATGCGGACGAACTACCTCTTCGTTCTTTCAGCACATGGCCGAAGACATCCAGGTCTACCTGAGAGAACAGATGCCCGTCTGGCGCGACCGCTATCCGGGAGTCGAGGAGCTCAAGGTTGCCGTCATGGGATGTGTCGTCAACGGACCCGGGGAATCCAAGCACGCCAATATCGGGATCTCGCTCCCCGGTACCTTTGAGGAACCTAAAGCTCCTGTATATGTTGACGGTGAACTCAGGACGACTCTCCGCGGCGATTCAATCGTAGCCGAGTTTCTGGTTATCCTGGAAGAGTACGTTGCAGCGCGCTATGGCAGCAGCGGCGTACCGGGTTGATCAGTCCGCCGTCAGACCTTCGAGATCTTTCACCGCGTCTTTGAGCTCATCAACGATGGGAGCATGATTCCCTCCCGCGTCCAGACCATTGCAGATCGATCTGAGCCAAAGGAGCGTAGCATCGCGGCCTCCCGGCACGCGCGCCCATACCGTCCTCCGGTCCACGGTGCGCCTTAAGTCCGAGACCAGACTTGCTGCATCATGAAGTTTGGTAGCAGCACACACCCAACGCGCACTTTCGCCGGCCCTGGAGAGTCGCTCCACCACATCTTCGCGGCGTTCTTCGGACGACAGCTCCACACCATCGTCGTCGCTGCGACGCTGCGCAATCGCCAGTAGCATTTCCAGTACGCCACTGCCGAACTTTTCTCCCAGTCGCTGTTCCAGAATCTCCCGAGTGTAGCCGTCGCGCAACCAGTCCTCCACAACACTGTGAAGGATCCCTGCTACTACCGTTGATTCGTCACAACCATAGCGCGTCAGGATCAGCGCCACATTCGCAGGATGTGTGAGATAGGGCGCGCGCGTTCCTCGACGCACCTGCTGATCGTGATGCTTGGCAGCAAAGGCCAACGCGTGGTTTATACGGTCCGAGTAACCAGGCAACTGAAGGAACTTGGGGTGTGAGCTGCGGCCTTAAAGCTATTACGTGGCCGAGCCGGAACCAGCGGGCCCGGTCCGTGAAGGAATCTCAGGTAACGCTCCCTCCCACATAACGATTCCGCGAACCCTACCGCCGACATCTACCAGAGTCGCTACAGCACGGGCCAGCGTCGCCAGCCGCGTAACCCCCGCGGTCGCACACAGTACTACGTCGTCGCCCACCCGCTTTCTCAACTCATCCCCGCCGGGCGAGACTACTATAGTGGCGTCGTGCCGGCGCGCCGCTCTCAAGACCACCGCAATCAGTGCCGGTGATTCCGACGATCCAGCAGCTTTGCGCTTTTCTCCAACGGGAAGTACGTCCATTGTCCTGCTACGGCCGACTTCCACCGGGACCAGCGCCTCCGACCACTTTCTACGGCTCTCCAGCACCGCGCCGAGCCCAAGGGTCTCCGGGAGACCAAGAACCTCTGCCACAGGTCCGCGCTCCAGGTCAGTGTCCACGAGTAACGTAGCGCGCGCATCGATTGCAAAGACTGCCGCGAGGTTCGCCCCGATTGTCGCAGCAACGTGTGGTTCATCACCGGCTACTGTAACAATGCCATCTGCCGGCCAGCGTGAATTGAGGTGCCAGGCCAGGATCCGATACCCGTCGGCGGTGGGATCGAGCGCTGGCGCAAGGCTGCGATCCGCCGCGCGCCTCGCCCGGTCTGCAGGAATGGCACGTGCACCAACCACGGTGAGCACGCGTTGGTTGGTCAGCCGTTCTGCTTCCACTGCATCTGCCACACGCGGACTTCGCATCTCATCCATGAACTCGATGCCGAATGCGATGAATGTTGATAGTACGATCGCCGCGAGTAACAGCACTGGAAGCGATGCAAGCCGCGTTCTTTCGTTCTCAAGCCTGGTCAGACTGTCTGCAATGGAGATAGCCCTTAAGGCGGTTTGCATCTGCGCTTCATTGCTTGCCACCCGCAGCGCTGCCTCATCGCGCGCAGCCAGTGCAATGCTGTCACGCGCGCTGCCGACAACACCGTAGTCATTCAGTTCAGCTACCTCTTCCCTGAGCTGAGATAGCCGGCGGTGCCCTAGTTCCTGCAGCTCCAGACCTACCTCGTTGGCCTGACTTGTGAGAGCGAGAAAGCGAGGATCGATCGCTCCACCGGTCCCGAGTGTCTCCCTGGCGCGTTCCAGACCTGATAGAGAATCGAGAAGGACGAGCACGCGTGGATCGCTGACAAGCTCGCTGAAGTTACCTAACGCACGATAGCTATCGGGCAACGGAGCATTGCTCGCTCGCTGCAAGAGGGAGGCGAGTTCAGAGACGGACCGTGTAAGTGAATCCCGCGCCGATAAAGCCTGGAATGGGGAGTCAACTGACGACTCGCTTCGCTCCTGACGGAGTCCAAGCAAGGTTGAATCGGCGTTTCGCAGTTCCCGCTGCGCGACTCTCAGCCTGAGCGCAATTGCAGCTGTGTCCGGCAATTCAATGTTTGCCTCTCCGGTCAGAACACGGAGTCCGGCTGCGCCGGCGGGAAGCAGCAGATACAACGCAAAAATGAGAGCAAACGCAACAAAGCTCGCACCGGCAAGCCGCTTGCGACGCCTTAAAACATTAGTAGCGCGCGCGGCCAGCCACGCCGGCCGCGCCGATAGGCGTATCCTGCGCGAAAGTGAAGGAAACCTGGTGAATGAAGCTGCCACTTGAGTTCGCTGATCGTGCCCGCTGACGTTCTTCTATAAGACTCTCAAGGGTAGCACCGCGTCGCAAACAAGAACGCGGAGGCACTCAAGGCGCCCCCGCGTTCCTGATCTTCAAAAACCCAGAGTTACTGGATCGTGAGCTCCATCTTCATCCCCATCGCCAGGTGCGGCGTGCAGAGGATCGTGTAGGTGCCCGGTGCGATACCGGTCGTCGACATCGTCCATGCCTCGTTCGGTGTCATGAACATCGGCGACGACATGTCGGTCGAATTCGGCATGTTGGCGTTGAGCTGAGCACGAACGCCTTCTGGCACTGTGGCAGCATCGAACGCCACGTTGTGCGGGGCACCAGAAACCATCACATACTTGATCGCATCTCCAGCCTTTACGGTGAGCGAAGCGGGCTCATAGCGATATCCCTGAGCATCGCCAACCATGTTAACCGTGTGCTCCGTGCCAGTAGGTGCCTGGAACGTTGCGGTAGCTCCCGCATCGGTCGTGGGAGCAGGAGTGACAGCCGGAGTGGTTGCTGCGGTGTCACCAGCGTTGGACTCTCCGCCGCCACACGCTGCAAAGAGCAGCGCACCAGCGAAGAGGGCGAATCCTTTGAAACGCATCTTCTGAAGGCCTCCAGAGCCGTCCGAAAGTTCTTTGCTGCGTGAATCGCTCGGGGAGTGCCCCAAGTGATTGTGAATTTATTCACAATCCCGCAAAAGTATAGGGCAACATCCGACACGCGAAACGAACCACGAAAATGCCTCCATCGGTCCAACCACCCGGGCCCTGTTGACGCCGGACCGGCGAAACCACTAGGTTGCACCCCGCCCTATGAACAACATTCGCACCCACCACAGCTCTCATATCCACGGTCCCACGGGCCGCGGGATTGTTGGCTGTCTGAGGTAGCGAACTCAATCGTTATTCCAGCCTCAACCTGCTCGGCCCGTCATTTGACGGGCCTTTTTGTTTTTCATCCATGCTTAAAATCGCTCTGCCCAACAAAGGCCGCTTGGCCGACGACACACGGACCCTTTTGGCCGACGCCGGCCTCGAGGTACGCTCGGTGGGCAGCCGAGCCTTAACCGGTGCCATCGGTGAGGAGTTCAGGGCCCTTTTTGTGCGCAGCCAGGACATTCCTGAGCTCGTTTCGGACGGCGCTGCTGACGTTGGTGTGACGGGTTGGGACCTCGTATTGGAGTCAGGTAGGGGTCTCGATCGCGTTCTGGATCTGGGCTTTGGTCGTTGCAGGCTGGTAGTAGCGGTCCGAGACGAGAGCCCGGTGCGGACAATTACGGAGTTGCCGCCCGGTACCAGGGTAGCCACATCTTTCCCGCGCACCGCGTCTCAAGGCCTTGCAAAACGAGGCGTGCAGGTCGAGCTGGTGCAGGTGAGCGGAGCGACCGAGGCAGCTCCTCATCTCGGAATAGCGGACGCGATCGTAGATCTGACGTCCAGCGGCCACACGCTTCGGGTTAACGGGATGCGTGAGATCGAGACTTTGCTTGAGTCCTCGGCTTGCATGGTGGTTGCGACGAGTGCCCGCGAACGGCTTGGTTCGGAACTTCGGGAGCTCTCGGATGCACTTGAATCGGTTCTCAGAGCGCGCGACCGGCGCTATCTCATGGCTAACGTTCCCAGGTCTGCTCTAAACGCGGTGCGGAGCATTATCCCGGGCCTGAATGGTCCCACCATTACCGACATCATGAACGAAGGTTCACATGTTGCTGTCCACGCGGTGGTCGCAGCTGCCGGAATTTATCGCACCATCGCGTCTCTCAAGTCGTTAGGCGCTGAGGGAATTCTGGTTACCCGAATTGAGAGGTTGATGCCGTGACTGCACTTGCACTGCGTTTTTCCGGCTCGACCGGAGAGCTGAGTCTTGCTGACCAAAAGGCTCTTCTGGACCGCGAGGCAGAGGACGATGACCTGGTTCGCGACACTGTCGCTGCCACAATCGATCTGGTCAGACGCGAGGGCGACCAGGCCCTGCGAGCTTTGGCACGCGAATACGACGGATCTCTGTCGGACAGACTCGAAATTCCAATGTCCGAGTGTGATGACGCTCTAAATCGTTTGCCTGGAGAGGTGCGCCGGGCGCTTGAACGTGCGGCGCGAAACATTGAGACAGTTCATCGTGCTGGAGTACCGGTCGAGATCAAATCCTCACCGGAACCTGGCATCTCGATTTCAAGACGTCCGCTGCCGCTCGAGCGCGTGGGTGTTTATGCACCTGGTGGAAAGGCAGCGTATCCGAGCTCGGTGTTGATGGGTGCCGTTCCCGCGCGTGTGGCCGGCGTCAGAGAGGTGGTGGTCGCTACACCACCCGGTGCTTCCGGTGTACCGTCGCGGGCCGTGCTTGCGGCATGTGCGGTTGCTGGAGTAAACAGAGTCTTTGCTGCTGGGGGAGCGGGTGCCATTGCTGCTATGGCATATGGTACGTCCACTATTCCTCGCGTGGATTGCATCGTTGGGCCGGGCAATCGCTGGGTTACAGAAGCCAAACTGCAGGTTGCGAAAGTTGTGAGTACCGATTCACCTGCGGGCCCTTCTGAACTGCTTGTTATAGCCGACGATAGTGCCGATCCCGCCGGTATTGCGCGTGAAGTGATTGCCCAGGCCGAGCATGATGAAGACGCCTGTGTAGTTGTACTGGCTATGGACTCCGCGACCGCGGATCGCATAGAAGGCTCCGTGCTCGCGCAGGCGGCAGCAACTTCGAGAAAAGCTACCGTCAGCAAGGCGCTCGCAAACCAGGGCGGCGTACTAACAGCAGGAAGCCGCGATCAGGCAATTACACTCGCCAACGCGTACGCCCCGGAACACTTGCTCCTCGCAGTAAGAGATGCGGAGACCTGGCAGAGCGCAATTCTGAACGCTGGAGCGGTATTTGTCGGCAGTACAACTTCTGTAACGCTAGGGGACTACATCACCGGAGCAAATCACGTGCTACCTACTGCGGGTCGCGCAAGATCCTATTCGGGTCTATCTATCGACACCTTCTTTAGATGGACGAGCTTTCAGCACGTCTCCAGAGATGCGTTGCGCAGCCTTGCTCAAGACACCGCCATCCTCGCCGAGCTCGAAGGACTCGACGCACACGCACGCGCAGCCCAGGCTCTTGCTGGCGGTGAACCGCAATGAGCCTATTTTCGCCGCGCGAATCTTACAGGGGCATTCGTGCCTATGACGTAGATCCGGCTGAGTGTGAGATCGAACTGGCTGATAACACGTCACCGTTTGGTGCGCCACCGTCGGCAGTGAGCGCCATTCTCGAGAGTACGGGTCCGGGTCTCGCACGCTACCCCTCCACATACTCCGCAGACCTGCGCCGGGCGATTGCGGACTACATCGGAGTAGCACCTGACGAGGTAATGGTCAGCGGCGGTTCAGACGAAGTCATGAGCTGTGCTTTTAGAGCTCTGGTTGATCCGCCGGCGCGTGTATCGATAATGGACCCGACTTTTCTGATGGCACGGGTCTTTGCAATTACAAACTCCCACGCTACCACCGCGGTGCCACTCAGCGCCGACTTCGACGCCGATGCACCGGCCCTCATAGCCAACGACCCGCAGATTGTTTATCTCTGTTCGCCCAACAATCCCACGGGAACGCTCGTTTCCGAAAACGCAATTGCGAGCGTTCTTGCAGACTCACGCGCAGTCGTGATGCTCGATGAGGCTTACGCCGAGTTTGCCGGCACCAATGTGGCAGCTCGCGCACCCTCTACAGATCGCTTGCTCGTTCTCAGAACCTTCTCAAAAGCGTTTGGACTCGCAGGTATGCGTATAGGCTACGCAGTCGGCGCTCGGCCCTTGATAGCAGAGATGGAAAAGGCACGAGGTCCTTTTGCCGTTACGAGCCTGAGCGAGCGCGCCGCGCTGGCCGCATTGACGCACGACCTCCCCTGGGTGAAGTCCGCCGTTCAGAGAATCGTAGCCAGCAGGGACCAGTTTACAGTTGCGCTGAGCACGTCCGGCTATTGTCCTTTAGCGTCTCACGCGAACTTTGTCCTCATACCGACAAAGGATTCGACCGCTGCCATGCGTGCCCTTCGTTCCCGGGGGATTCAGGTGCGACACTTTCATGGGCTGGGCTCAATTGGTGATGCGCTTCGCGTCAGTGTTGCCGACTGGCCGGTGATGCAGCGCGTACTCAGCGCGATTCAGGAGAATGTGCCATGCACTTAGGCATTCTCGACTACGGTGTGGGCAACCTGCATTCGCTGATCAAGGCCGTGGGTGCGGCAGGCGCTGAGGCGTTCTTGATCTCGGACTCTCGTCAGCTGCTCGCTTGCGATGCCCTCATACTTCCCGGAGTTGGTGCATTCTCTCCGGCTGCGAGCGTGCTATCTCCAGTACGAGAACTGCTGCGACAGGCGATTCTGGAGGGATTGCCCACGCTGGGAATATGTCTTGGCATGCAATTGCTTTTTGAGACGAGTGAGGAAGGCGGCGGGGAGGGACTCGGAGTTTTCCGGGGCACGGTTTCACGTCTGCGTGCCAGGTCCGTTCCCCAGATGGGATGGAATAGTCTCGAGGGTAGCGGTGAGCGTCTGCTTGATGAGTCAGGACTCGAGCTGGCGTACTTTGCCAACTCTTACGTCTGCCGCGCGGAGCAGGCGGAGGTTGTTACTGCATGGAGCGAGCACGAGGGCGATCGCTTTCCTTCGGTTGTAAGACGAAAACGCGCAATCGGAGTGCAGTTTCATCCGGAGAAGTCCTCCAGCCAGGGCATCGCCTTCCTGCGGGCCTTTCTCGACGAGGCTCGATCATGCTAGCAATCCCGGCGGTTGATATTCGAGAGGGAGCGTGTGTCCAGTTGCTGGGGGGCTCCTACGATGCGGAGCGCGTTCGTCTGGCTGACCCCGTTGCGGTGGCCCTGGAGTGGGCGGACAAGGGCTTCAGCAGGCTACACGTAGTCGACCTGGATGCTGCCACGCGACGTGGCGACAACCGATCAATAGTACGTAGGATTCTGCGCGAGCGCCGAGCAGAGGTTCAGGTTGGTGGTGGACTGCGCAGTACAGACCTCGTGGAGTCCGCGCTGGACGACGACGCCCGCTATATCGTGTTAGGTACACGTGCTCTCACGGATATGGATTGGCTCTCTGAGATTGCCAACGACCATCCGGGAACCATTATCCTTGCTGCTGACGTTCGCAATCGGCGCGTCGTAACCGATGGATGGAGCAAGACACTCGCCCTGAACGTACTCGATCTTGTTGAGGAAGTTGCTTCGCTGCCGCTTGCCTCATTGCTGATTACCGCCGTTCACCGTGAAGGAAGCATGAGTGGAGTGGATCTGCCGCTCATGGAGGACGTGGTCGAGGCATCTGCCTTTCCCGTGATAGCTGCAGGCGGCGTTGGAGGCATGAACGACCTGCATGCCTTGAGTGATCGTGGCGTCGCAGCAACCGTCATTGGAATGGCACTCTACACCGGAGCTTTAGATCCTTACATAGCGGCCAGGGAGTTCGGAGAATGATTCTACAGCGTGAGACTGGTGAGACGAGGGTACGTGTTGCCATGGCGGGCGATGCGACATCTACACTCGTTCAGACTGGGAACGACTTTCTCGACCACATGCTGGAAACCATGGCTCGCTACGCCGGCATCAGTCTCGAAATACAGGCCTCAGGCGACCTCAAGCATCACCTGATTGAGGACGTGGCAATAACGTTGGGGCGGGCGCTTAAGGAGAGCGTGCCTCCGACCGCCGCTCGTTACGCTCACAGAGTCATTCCTATGGACGACGCATTGGTCGAAGTCGCCCTCGACCTTGGGGGTCGGCCCTTCTACCGAGGCAGATTGCCGTCAGCGCTTTACGATCACTGGATGAGATCCTTTGCCGATAACGCTGGAGCGACTCTCCATGTCGTCGTCAGACGCGGGCGCGATCGCCACCACATTGTGGAGGCCGCCTTTAAAGCGCTCGGACTCGCATTGAGAGACGCTATGACCGTTGGCGACTCCGTCTTCAGCACTAAAGGCTCGGTTTGCTGGGAGCGCTCGGGCGAGGATGCTGATCGCTGATGCTTTCCAGACGGATTATTGCGTGCCTCGACGTGCTCGATGGCCGCGTTGTAAAGGGAACGCAGTTCAGGAACCTGCGCGACATCGGGGATCCGGTAGAACTTGCCTTTGCGTACGAGGCCCAGGGCATAGACGAAGTCGTCTTTCTGGATATTGCGGCCGGCAACGAGAACCGTAGCACGCTTTTAGACGTCGTAAAGCGGACGGCTCAGGTTTTGTTTATTCCTTTGACGGTTGGGGGAGGAATCAGGAGCGTGGCGCACATGGGTATGGTTTTGCGGGCAGGAGCCGACAAGGTGAGCATCAACAGTGCGGCAGTCAGCACTCCTGAACTATTGACCGACTGCGCTCGCCAGTTCGGTTCCCAATGTGTAGTTGCGAGTGTCGATGCCAGTTGGGATGCCCAATCGCAGTCGTGGTACGTGACGGTCATGGGTGGGAGAGTAAAGACCTCGCTCGATGTGATAGAGTGGGCAGCAGAGTGTGAAGCTCGTGGGGCCGGCGAAATTCTTCTCACCAGCGTAGACCGCGACGGCTCGCGTGATGGCTACGATATCCGGCTCACGCGGGCCGTTAAGGCCGTCGTCAACATTCCGGTGGTTGCATCAGGTGGAGCCGGCAGCGCCCAACATGTGCGTGAGGTACTTGTCCACGCGTCGGCAGACGCCGCTCTGGTTGCTGGTCTCCTGCACGACGGGATAGAATCGGTTGCGGGAATCAAGAAGCTGCTGCAGGCGGCGGCACTCCCTGTACGTCACGTCTGATCATGAACGCGAGCCACGTTACCCCCACCGTTCTACTCGAAGCCGTGAGTGAGGCAGCTACCATCGCCGGCAGAACGGCTCTCGCGCACTTCAAACGTGGGATCCAGGTGGACACCAAGTCAGATGGAAGCCCGGTCACCATCGCTGACATCTCGGCCGAGCGTGCAGTTAGAGATTGGCTGGCCAAGCGATTCCCCCATGACGCTGTACTGGGTGAAGAGCTTGGTGACACAGGAGGCGTTGGACGTCGCTGGTTCATTGACCCAATTGACGGCACTAAATCGTTTGTGCGGGGAGTACCTCTTTGGGGCTCAATGGTCGCCGTGGCCCAAGGTAGTCAGGTGCTGGCTGGCGCCATTTTCTGTGCAGCGGCCGACGACCTGGTGGCCGCTGCGAACGGCCTGGGGTGCTACTGGAATGGCAGCCGTTGTCGGGTTTCGTCCTGCGATCGCGTGAGCAATGCCACTATGCTTGCCACCTCTCAGAGCTTTCGATACAACCCTGAGCGCGCTGTTCCCTGGGCAGCTCTGGCCAGTCAGGTGGCAGTCGCGCGTTCGTGGGGCGATTGCTATGGCTACGTTCTCGTCGCAACCGGACGGGCAGAGCTCATGGTGGATGACCGATTGAGCCCCTGGGATCTTGCTGCGCTCATTCCGATCATCAGAGAAGCCGGCGGAGTCCTGACTGACTGGCAAGGCCGTTCTTCACTCGACTCTACGGATGCCATTGCGACCAACGCGCTCCTTGCAGACGAGTTGCGCCGCATTTTGGGCGTTCCCGTGGCAGGATAAAGGTTTCCGCAGCATAGGGAAATGCGTCCAATGACTAGGTCCCTCTCGTCTCAGGAATCTGGGGATAGCGAAATGCTTGACTTGGAAAGCCTCGACTTTGACCGCGGTGGCGGTTTTGTAACTGTTGTAGCGCAGGATCATCGCTCGGGTGCGGTACTCATGGTTGCACGTGCCGACCGCGAGGCGATGCAGCATACAATTAGTACTGGCGAGATGCACTATCACTCGCGCACGAGGGGTCTATGGCACAAAGGCTCCACGAGCGGAAACGTTCAGCGTGTTGTATCGATAACGGCCGACTGCGACGGCGATACTGTGCTCTGTCGTGTCATACCAGCTGGTCCGGCGTGTCACACAGGAGCTCTTTCATGTTTTGGTGAAGCCGGTGCCGCGGGCGACGCACTAGGCTCACTGGTTCGCGTGGTAGCGGAGCGCAAAGCTGCGGCCGACGCCGCACCCGGTATCGAAGATCCCAACAGTTACACTCGAAGACTCCTTGCTGACCGCAATCTTCGGCTCAAGAAGATCGCCGAAGAGGCCGGCGAACTCGCAGTCGCGTGTGCCGACGGCGACGTGCGAAGCGCTGTAAATGAAACGGCTGACCTCGTCTATCATGCCATCGTAGCACTAGCGGCGCTCGGTGCCGGGTGGGATGACGTGCGCGCTGTACTCGCAGCACGGCACGCCGACTCGTGAGTTACCAGCGTTCCATACTTGCCTTTGGTAGTCTGGACGGGTCGCCGATGTAGACCCACTGGACGTCGCGAATCCACTGGCGCGCTACGCGCTGAATGTCTCGTGGCGTTACGTCTCGCAGCTGCTGTTCGAACTTACCGACCGCGCGATAGTCGTTTTCGTACAAATACGACTTTGCCAGAAAATCAGCTTGTTCAGCGTGGGTCTCGTTCTCCAGAAAATACTGTGTGACAAACTGCTGGATGAGTCTACTTAGACCGTCTTCGTCGACAGTGCTCGTTCGAACCGTCGCCAACTGCTGACGCATGATGTCCACCGTGAGCCCCGGCTGCACCGTGGTCACATAGAGGCCGCCTGCACTCACAGCACGATCTATGAACGGCGCTTCCACAGCGTACGTCAGATTCCGTCTCGATCGGATCTCGCCAAATAACTGGCCCGAAAGCACCGCTGTGGCAATTCTCAAAGCGTAGTAGTCCTCGCTGCCCGCGCGCGGGCCTGGATAGCGACCCAGGATGTAGTTGGTGGGGAGTTGTCGCGACACGGAGTAGACCGATGCACGCCGGCGCGGAAGCGTGTCCGGCAGCGTCCACGTGTACGAACCCAGCGGAAGCTTCGAAAGAGTTCCGCCCACGAGTGCCGTAATGTGTTCACGGCTGATATCTCCGACCACAACGAGCAGCATCCGGGATCTGACAAACTGCTCGCTGTGGTAGCTTCGCAGCGCTTCGGCGTCGAGAGAAGAGATCGATCGCTCCGTACCTGCAGGCGGAATGGCGTACGGGTGACCGGCAAAAGCGACGGAATCCGCCAGGTACTCGGCTAGTGCGTCTGGATTGTCCTGTCGCTGGCTTACCGCGAGAAGGAATTGGCGTTTGACCAGTTCGACCTCACTTACATCCAGCGTTGGCTCCGCGACGCGGCTGGCAAGGATTGCCCAGGTAGAATCGAATGTCGATTTCGTCGCCCTGATTCCTATTGAGCTCCAGTCGGTTTCGACCCCAATGGTGATAGTCGTACCGAGACGTGCCATATTGCGGCGCAAACGCTCTTTGGGGTATTTGCGCGTACCGCGTTCAGAAGCGTCGAGCAGCATCAGTTCAATACCTGCGTTGTCGAACGTCAGCTGCCGCACTCCACCCAGCAGGTAGAGATTCGCTACTACCATGTCACCCGTTGATGGTCGATGAATCACCCGGATTCCCGCCACTTCAAATAGCGAAGTCTCCTCATCGGCAGCCCTGGTCTCCTCCTGCGCGACCACGGCTTTGGGAGCTAACACAAAGACCATTGCCAGCAACGCTATAAAAGCATTCTTGCGCAGCGCGTGTACAAAGTCATTGCTAAAATGGCCTGGAGAATTGGTCATTGCGCGGTCCTGGGCTGTAGGTCATTGACTGTCAGGCCGATCCGTTGTCTCGATGCAGGATCGATCAGAATGCCAGCCACGCGATTCTTCCCCACTATGTATTTATTGGCGTAGTTGCGAAGATCCTGCAGCGTTTGCTTAGCCATGTTGTCGACGTAACCCATGTAATACTCCAGGTTTGCAACGCTCCACCAGAAACCCAGGGTATGAGCAAACTCGCTGGCTCGGTCGACGCCAAACGCCGTACTCACCGCGCGCTCTGCCTTGGTTGCCGCAAGTTCGTCGCCCGTTATGTAGCCGGCCGTACCGAGGCTCGCTATTTCCCTGTCCAGCGCCGCCAGTGCCTCTCGCAATTTCTCCGGTGTTGTTTGACCCACAACAGAGATCGGGCCAACCTGGTCCAACGTGTAGTAGTTGAACCCGATAGACTGAAAAAGACCGCTGTCTACCAGCTTTCTCTGGAAGGCAGACCCCGGTTGGTTGATTGCGTCGCTAAACACATCCGCCGCGAACGTAGCAGCCGGGTCCTTGCGAACGCTCGGCCCCTGCCACTGGATGTAGACGGTTACTGCATTCACCGGCTCCTCTACTATCACGCCTTCATTCTTCTCCAGAGGCGGAATCGGCGGAATTGGATTCTGAGCAAAGGGATCGGCTGCGCGTTGCCAGTCACCAAACTCCCGCTCCGCAAGCGCAAACACTTCGGCAGGTTCTACATCGCCCGCGACTATAAGCGCAGAATTGTTAGGCACATAGTAGAGCCGCTGTATTTCTCGCAGCTTTTCGGGTGTAACGGTTTCAAGAACCGCGCGTTCGCCAATTATGTTCTTGCGACTCCATTGACCGGGATACAAAAGCTGTCCCAGCCGCCTTGTAAGCTGAAAGAATGGATTGGACTCGTTTCTGTCATACTCTCCTAGAACCACTTGTCGCTCCCGCTCCAACTCTTCTTCAAGAAAGAGCGGTTCGCGGAGAGCGGCCGCTATCAGCTCCATTCCTCCTGAAATGCTGTCCTTGGGAAGCGTCATGTAATAGTTGACGCGTTCCTCCTGTGTCTCCGCATTAAAGACTGCGCCAAGTTCTGACGCGCGCTGAATGAATTCGTCGGGGCGAGGTAGTTCGCGGTTGGCCTTGAAGAACATGTGCTCGTACATGTGCGCCAACCCTTCAAACCCCGGTGGCTGGGTAAAGGCACCATTGCGCACATCTATTTCGATCGTTGCCAATGGAACACCGTGGTTTTCGACTACGATGATTTCCATCCCATTTGGTAGAACCCGCTGATGAATAAACTTCTCCAGCGAGGCACGCTGAGCACCTGCCGGCAACGGCGCGGCAAGTCCCAGGAGAAGCACAGATAGTGCACCCCGAGGGTGCAGCAGACCGCGAAGCTTGCTCGTAGCCCGATGCCGTCCTTCCGGTCTCCGCTTTTTTTCAATCGGTGTTGGGATCATTCTCTCTATTGATGGATCGGTGGGCTGCGCCTGCGCTATTTCCCTTCTGGACGTTACCCCTTCGTAGGCTGTTACGTTTCCTTATTACAGATGACCTCATCCTCCATAACAACAGCCCTCGAACGGTTCCAGAATCTGGCCAGGAATCGGCTGGACCCGGAGCGTCTTTACGCTAACAGCCCGCTCGCACCCTACACCACGTTTCGCATCGGCGGACCGGCAGACGCCCTCTATGAAGCCTCGTCTGCGGACGACCTGGCCGAGGCAGTGCTCGTGGCAAGGGAAAGCGGTGTTCCGCACTTCGTGCTCGGCCTCGGTGCCAACATTCTCATTGGTGACAAGGGGTTTCGCGGCGCGGTCATTCGGAATTGCGCTCAAGCGTACTCATTTAACGATGAGAGACTGCGCGCTGAGAGTGGTGCGGTAGTTCAGGAACTCATCAAACAGACTGTTCGCAGGTCGTTATCGGGGTTGGAGCACTACATAGGTATCCCGAGCACGGTTGGAGGAGCAGTGTGGCAGAACCTGCACTTTCTCTCGCCGGCTCCCGAACGCGAGCGAACAATGTTCATCGCCGAGGTTGTGGAGTCTTGCGAGATACTAAGTGAGGAAGGTGAGAGGCGAACGGTGGGTCTCGATTATTTGAAGTTCGGGTACGACACCAGTGTCTTTCACTATAGGCGAGATGTAGCACTGGCGGTCAACTTTGTGTTGACCAAGGGCGACGAAGATGTGATGCAACGAATCCTGCAGGAGAACCTGAGTTGGAGGGGTGCTCGCCATCCCTGGCTGGACATCCACCCTAGCGCTGGTTCGATCTTCAGGAAGATCGAGGGCGTGGGAGCGGGGAGGCTCGTCGATCAGTGCGGACTAAAGGGATTTCGCATCGGCGACGCGCAGATTTCGCACCTTCACGCAAACATCATCGTGAATCTTGGTCAGGCAAGGGCCGCCGACGTGCGGGCGGTTATAGGCTTCGCGCAGAAGGCGGTTAGAGATCGTTTTGGGCAGGAGCTGGTCCCTGAAATTGCGTTCGTGGGAGAGTTCTAGGAACACGCGCTAAGAATCGGCGCAGGAACACGAGTAGAGAATGCTGGAGGCGGCCAGGTGGGCCCAGAGCGTCGGATCGCACTTCTCTGAGCGCCATTGATCGTGAGCTGGTGCGCCAGGGCGTTCAGGAGCCCTCCTGGAATCATTGGGAGAGTTTTTGCGTAGTGTATTAGCAGCTTTTCCTGCTGATTCATGTACGCAACTTGTCTCTTTTGCCATCAGTCGCTCGGCCGTAACGAGGCCATTGAGGCGTTCCCGGTGGGCGCGCGCCTCGCCTTCGACCCTGCGCGCGGCCGTCTCTGGGTCGTTTGCCCTCGCTGCGAGCGCTGGAACCTCACTCCCCTCGAAGAACGATGGGAGGCAATTGAGCAGTCTGAACGCCTGTACACAGACACCAGACGTCGGGTCTCGACAGACAACATCGGCCTTGCCAAGCTCCGTGACGGCACAACTCTGGTGAGAATCGGCGAACCACAAAGACCGGAATTCGCCGCCTGGCGCTACGGTGATCAGTTCGGTAGACGCAGACGAAGACAGTTTCTGCTTTCTGGTGCTGGCATTGTCGGTGTTGGCGCCGTTGTAGCGGGAGGTGCGGTAGCGGGCGTGGCGATCGGCGCCGTGGGATGGGGAATCAGCCAGGTCGTGAGCTCGCTCATTTACGGCAATCCAGAATCAGTGGTCGCCAAAATCAACACATCGAGGAGGGGGCTGGTGCACGTCCGACGACGTCACCTCGCGGAGACTTCAATTTCAACCTCGAGCGACGGATCGTTAGCCATCGACCTGCGATTCAAAAACGGCGCCGAGCGATTTGAAGGACCCGAAGCCGAACGCATTGCTTCTATTGTGGTTCCCAAGATCAATCGCTTCGGCGGCAGCCGTGCTACCATCTCGTCAGCAGTTGACGAGATCGAAGCCATGGGTGGCTCAACTGCCTACATCGAACGCCTCGCCAGAACTGCATCCAGACAGATTCC